>CAYTAS010000070.1:0-18497 GCA_964435885.1 uncultured Nitrospira sp.
GTAGGGTTCGCCCACAGAGCCAAGTGTGGCTGTAATCCCTCGTTCCAAGGCATTTTTACACCAACCACGTTCAGCGGGATCATGCACACTAACTGCCTCGGCTGAGGCCATGTGATACCCGATCGCTCCGGTGTTGAACGAAAAGACGTCGTCGTACGCCCGCAGCTTGTACCAACCGATGTAGAGCGCGACGTTGGGGATGGTTGTCATGGTCGGTTGCGCATCATCCAGCACCACGCGGTAGGAGGAGTGCTCTTTCACCAGCGTCGCAGCCTCCCGCAAGCTGTGATCATAGAGGCCGTAGGCATCGGTCGTACCTTTGGGCTGGAGTCCACGCGCATCGAAATAGACAGTACCGTCCAGTCCTATTTGTTCAGCGTGCAACGCCTTGTCGACGAGGCCTTTTGCTGACTCAGCGGTCGGGGCGTCCAGCCGACTGACCATGAGGATAGGCAGGTCGTCCTTGTTCACCGCCGCGTCCTGAAAGAGCGGATTGTCCCAGCGCCAAGCCACAGAGTAGAGATCTCGATCCCACCAGAGCAAGCTCAGCTCGCTGTCCACACTGGCATCGGCATAGGTATAGGTGAGGAGATCGACTTCCGCGCTTGCAAGTTCAAGCACTCCTCGCGCCCCGAACAGCTGCTCCGCCCAGCGGTAAATCAAGGACCGCTCAGAGGAGATCGGTCGACGAGCAACCCCGGTCCATAAAGGGCTGGATCGTTCGAGCAGCCCGCGCCAGGCGGCCGCTTGAGGCGTATCCGGAGCGGCAGAGGGTTGTTCGGTGCCTGTTCGCTGCTGAAGCAAGATGCCCCATCCGCCGTATTGTTGGGTAAGGCGGAAGAATTCCCTCGACGATCGCTCGGACTCCGAACCGGTCTCTTGCTGGACCTTCGCAAGCGCCGCGCGCCAGGTACGATCGACCCGTGACAACAGAGCCGCCGTCCTGGCTGTTTCGAGGATATCTTGTGCCGGGACCGGCGTGGCATCCGGTTGGACGAGAGATCCAGATGCCAGCCTGCCGAATTCAGCGTTCAATTGTTCCAATCTCGTCCGGCTCTTTTTGACCAAACCTTGCGCATCTGTGAGCAACCGGCGCTCCTCTGCTGTGAGCCGAGGGGCCTCCACGCGCAGCGGCACGCCGTACGTTGTCACGAGGACGCGGATGGAGGAGGATAGCTTACGGTCTTCCAGCATGCGGCGCAGTGGAGTCACGACGAGGTCGTCATACTCCTGGCGGGTGAGCTTGTCGCGAAGTGGGAGGTCGAGCCGAATGACATGCGTGGCAGGCACCCCACGCCGTGCGGCGTAATGCGCGGCCACCTCCAGACTTTCCGGACTCTTGGAATTGGCAAGAATCACCACCTGATGTGGCTGCAGTTCAGCTTGTGCAAACGAGGCGTGATTGATCGGTGTGATGAGGCAAGCAAAAGCGAGGAGGCGTAATATGCGGGTCATTGGATGCTGACATACTGTACCGCATGTTTGATCAAGAACCAACGAATGGCGAGTGCAAGTGCGGAGCACGCGACCCTCGTCACGATCAAAGAATGCCTGACGATCGTTGGGGGATCATGGTCCTGAAAATAGGGTGGCGTACATGATGACAGGTGTGTCACACATCGTCGTTATTTGATGGTGTAGGGACGCCGTCTGATCAATCCGATCAGTGCCACCGCTCCGCTCCCGAACAGCCAGGCTGCGGCAGGGAGAGGGACTGGCGCCACATTGCCGGGTGCTACTGCCAAGACGTTGCTATAAGCAGGGCGTCCGGCCGCAGTATCGAAGAGGGTTCTGTTTGCAATCGTTCCGGAAAGCATGTTGGCAAAATTGACGTTTGTCTCGCTGGTCAAGCTCGATGTCCAGAAGAAGGGGGGAATGAATTCAAACGGCGAGGCTGCGCCCACCCGACCGGTGCCGAGTTGGTTCAGTTGCACAATCAAGCCCTGAGCCTCCGAGGTGGTGGGTAACCGCCAATCGGAAACCGTTTAGCTTCCATGTTGAGACGCGAAGCCGTCAGCCCAGGCGGTCGGGTTGGCTGTGGTGGTTGCAATGTGGTTGGGAAAGGTCAGTCCATTAGACATCCAGGTCACATCAGAGGCGCTGTCATAAATCAATCCGTTGCCGACATTGATCAAGCTGGCCTGAGAGCTGTCTGCAAGGCCGATAGAAACAAGCAATAAGGCTAGAGTAAGAAGTGGCGTTCTGTTACGCATCGTGGCTCCTTTTCATCTGATCATGGATAACATTTGTTGGTGTATCTGTTCTTCAGACCGACTCAGTAGATCCAACGCCCGACTGTTTGCAACGTTTCCAGTCACGGCTCCAAGAACTTCTTCTGCGGTGCGCCGCCGAAACGGCCAACCGCAGGAATTTCCATCAGCTGCTCACCAGGCATAATCGTACGAGGTAACCCAGGTCCGTTCGGAATGAAGAGTTGTGGGTGATCGAACGGGGCCTGCTGAAAGCGCACCCGCTCGTCCGTCAAGGAGAGGAGAAATGCCAAGAACGCCGCCTTTTCCTCCGGGGTCAGCCCTAAGATAGGCATCAGTTCGATTTGTGTGCCATCGAGGGTTACCATGCCTGAGTGAGAATCGCCGGCGCGGTTATAGAACTCGATGACGGCGGGCAAATCAACGTGGCCTCCGTTGTGAAAATAAGGCGCCGTGAGTTCGACATTCCGCAGGCCCGGTACTTTGAATGCCCCGTCCACGACGATCGGTTCCGGCGGAGGCGGGTTGAGACGTTTGACTGTAGAGAGCCAATTCCCCAGTTCATCCCGCGCGCCGAGGCTGAGATCCTGGATAGTTCCCAGCACGCCGATGTTGTTGAAGCCTCGGTCCATCGCTTGGCCGTCGCGGATGCGGGTTGGACTGGCCCGCACCTGACGAACCGAGGCGCCGCTCAGTTCGGCGCCCTCGTGACAGGTGATACATTGCCCGCGGGTCTGGCTACGGAAGAGGTCGACGCCGAGTTGGGCTTCCGGACTGATGGCGTTGGGGTTGCCGTCCATAAACTGGTCGTAGGGAGAATTGTCGGCCACGAGCGTAGCTTCGTACAGCTGGATGGCGAGGCCGAAAAACAGCGAAAAATTATATTGCGTGAGCGAGAATTCGTTTGCCGCCGGCGCCACAGACGGTGGATCGATCACGGTCGAGGTCCCGTTGGCTTCGACCCGAATCAATTTGGGCGAATCCCACCACTGACGATGGAACGCCGCCTGAATCAATTCTGGGTACCCGTTCGTGCTCAACCCTTTCTGAGGCCACCGGCTCAAGGAACCGAGCACACTGTCTTCCGGATGCACGAGTTGGAGTGCCAGAGGACGTAGATTGGAGGCGGGCTGACCGGGAATTTGGTAGCGGGCGAATTTCTTGCCGATGTCACGCATCGTTCGACCTCTGGCGGACATTTCGTCAGGACTGACCGGCGGCACCACCGCTTGTGAGGCGAGGCTGGAATCCTCCAATCGTACTTGGACGGGAACAGGGCTGTTGGGATTGTCCGCGCGGAACAGCCGGGCGTTCGGATCCCGATCCCCTAGTTCATTCACGCCATTAAACACATTATCCGCCCGGCCGTCCCAGAACTGGCGGTGATTGAATACGGCATTGACGACGGTCGGCGTATTGCGCGGCTCAACCCGGCGTGTATTTGTCGACCCAACACGAAATCCATCCGGGTCCGGTTCGTGACGCGTACGGTCGGCGGGGCCGTTTCCAATGCCGAGGAAGACGGAGTTGCGGACGCCTTGGGAAGACAGCACGTCGTTGCTCGCGGGGAAGAAGGGAAAGTCTGAACCCGTGACTTGACCAACCGGGCCAAGATTTCTATGGAAGGTTCGATCGGGATTGGGCGCGCCGGTCGTGGTGATCCGTTTCAGTCCTGGCGAGAACTGGTTTTTCGAACGCGTGTCGGCCATGCCGGAACTGAAATGGCAGCTTGCACAGGCGGTGACCCCGTCGCTGCCGACTTGCATCTCCCAGAACAACGCTTTGCCCAGGCGGATGGCAGCCTGGCGATCTGTCACAAAGTCAGAAAGGTTTGTCGGTTCCGGCACCGCGATAGTTTTAAGCGATGGTGGACGGGGAGGATCGGTCGGACTGTTGACCTGGGACCATGCCTCTGTTGAGATGGTGATCCCAAGCCCTATCGCAGTTACGGCGAGAAAATGAGCAATACTCGTGCGCATAACAACTCCTTCCGATGTTCAGGGAGGGACCGGCTCCCGGATCGGTCGAGCCGTGAGATCGTGCGTTCCGTTGAGCAACTACTATGGCCGATGGGCACCAGTGTTTCTCTTTCGCATTCTGCCTCTTGCCAGCGATCCCAGACCAAGAAGGCCGCTGCCAAACAACCAGGCCGCAGCAGGGAGAGGAACAGGTGAAGCGGTCACGTTGACCGTATACTTCCCTGGCGCACCGGTTCCTCCGGCGAAGTTTCCGCCCACAAAGAGCGTGTACGTACCAGCAGGAAGGTTGGTGAAGAGCTGAACGGCGCTGCCTCCGGGCGTCGTCGTGGACGCGCTGTCTTGGAACACGAGGCCGCTTGTTCCGAGCGGGTTATCCGCATTGTTCTGAAACGGCTGGACGCGCTCCGAGGCACTGCCGACATCCCATCCCTGGAACAACGAAAAACCCGGTTTCAGGGTGGAGCTTAGACCGATATCTGCCGCCACGGTGATGCTGAGGTTGGATGGACCGTCGAGCCGAATCAGCCCGAAATCGGAACCATGGCCCTGGCCCTGAGTGCCACTGGTGTTGTCGTTCCATGAGCGAGGGCCGACGGCCAGGGCAAAGTTGGGATCGGCGCCCTTGCCTCGGGCGTCCGTCGACGAAACAGAATCAGAGCCGCCGACTCCGACGTCGGCGTACCACATGGCGTTCAGGGAGCCGGAATAGGCCGGCGCTGTGCCCCCGACCCAGTTGCTCGGAAATCCTCCATCCGCACCACCGGTCCCGGTGCTGTCCCAACCGGTGAGATTGTAGACTACGCTCGCTTGTGCCGTAGACCCACTGAATAACCAGAGGGCGGAGAATGCAGTGATGGCACATCTGATCACATTCCGTCTCTTCATGTCGAAACCTCCTTATGAGAATGGACCATGTGTCACATGGGATTGCGAAACCGATCCCGCCGTTTGGCTAAGCCTGCCAATCCCGCCAATCCGCTCCCGAAGAGCCAGGCAGCGGCGGGGAGGGGCACGGCTGTGAGTTGAAAATTTCCTCCGAGGAAGGCTGCGCCGTCCGTACCGAGATCGGTCTGGTCCGGGAATCCAAAGCCGCTGCCGAACGAGGAATACCGGACATCGAGCACGGTGACACGGGGATCGACGGTACCGTTTCCACCGAAAAGAGCCGTAGCCAGATCGCCGTCCAGATAGGCGCCCACGATGTATTCTGTTCCCGGTGTCAATGCGGTGCTGGGCACCGGTACAAAACGGAAATACCCGTCCAAGGCCGCATCCGTTCCAGCTGGGACCGTGGTCTGCACAAGTGGTGTTCCGCCAGACGCAAGCCACAAGGCTACCTGAGCAGGCCCAGCTAGACCATCTTGGCCGGAATCGTAGACGCCGAGCGCTTCAACAGCGGTCGGGGCCGTGACGGAGAATTTCCACCCCAGAGTCCAGGCTGAGCTGTCGTATTCAAA
This sequence comes from uncultured Nitrospira sp., assembly GCA_964435885.1. GTDB lineage: Bacteria > Nitrospirota > Nitrospiria > Nitrospirales > Nitrospiraceae > Nitrospira_D. The sequence goes on from CAYTAS010000070.1 coordinate 5,647, forward strand.
GTCGATCTGAGTCAGATCGATGGCGGCAGCGGAAGCCGATGAGGGATGAGAAAAGAAACAGAGAAGGACGCCTATCGCCAGAAAACCGACGACTCGTAAGATGCCCATACAACACTCCGTTTTGTTCAAGAAGACATTTCAATGCAGACAAGGATCGGGTCGATCAGCTTCAAGACCTGACAGAGGGCTCGCCCTGATTCCTGTTCGCACTGAGTAGGGAGCTCGGCTCCAGCATAGCCGGAGCCGAGCTCCGATGTTCCACTCAGGGAAATGGCGGCAGTGCTTAGGCTGAGAGCTTACGCCGCGCGAAGCTCGCCAACCCGATCAATCCGGTGCCGAACAGGTACGCAGCAGCCGGGACTGGCACTGCTGCGACATCAAAAGTGGCTGTGAATGCATGGATACCGGTTTGCCCGAGTGAGGACGAAGGATTCCCGCCGAGCGCGATGGAGTAGAGGCCAGGAGTGACATAGAATTGCTGGGAGACCGACGTTGAGCCTGTTCCGTTGGCGGTGCCATTCTGTCCGCCGGCGTTGGCCACATGACCAATGTAGGTCAGGTCATCGGCCCAGCTGGTCGCCCCTGTATTGTTGAAGGTGTGATTAGACGCATCAGGGGTATTGGTTTCCCAGCCGGAATAGAGACTGAAGGCTGGAAACAGGGACCCGGTCGCACCCCGAGTCATCTCAATGGTCAGCACACTCGGCACGTCCATGGCGCTGAGATCCAACGCCACCCAGTTGGTGGTATGAGTCCACCCCTTCGCGCCAACCGGGTTCAGCGGCTCGGCCCAGCTCTTCGCGCCGACGGTACCTGAAATGCTGCCGGCGCCGCCATGATTGGTAGCCCCCTGAAACTCATAGGTGAGACCGGTTTGGGGGCCTGGTGATGTGAAGGCGATGTGCGCGTGAGACGGCGCCGCTCCCGCCAGCCACAGTCCTAGCGCGGCGAGAGTCAGATAGTAAGACCGCTTTGTGATACTGAGGAACTTCATACGGACACTCCTTGGTGAATGGTGAAAAATAGTTAAGGACCGGCTCTCATATTGGGAGTGTGTACCAGAGCACCAGAGGGTGATCTACTGATCGAGCCTCATGGTTGCTACAGATATGACGGAATGATTCTCCGTCATCTGGCGCGACAACAACTCCTGTGACAAGCACAGGCGAGGCCGCATCCTCGCAGCTTGATTTGCTCAACCTCCGGGAACAATTCAGAAGGTTTCTTTTTGGATGTCATCAGCGAGGTCCGAAGACGCCTTCGAGGAATCCTGGTAACGGTGGACCACCGGCGGCGCCGGTCATCGGGATTTCTACCATCTCATCTTTTGCGAAGCCCTGACCGTTGCGTTCGACCTGATGCTGGTTGCCCGGATGACCGTTGGGGACGAACAGTTGCGGGTGGTCGAACGGCGCTGCGGCGATCCGTACCCGCTCGTCCGTGAGGGTTTCCAGCCAGGCTACTACGGCATCAACCTCATCAGAGGTCATATTGGCGATGCCGAGCGGCTCGATCGGCGTGCCGTCCCGTTGCGTGATCGGCGCAATATTGCCTCCGCGGCTGTAGAACAGCACGGCCTCGCGGAGCGAATGGGTGTCGCCGTTGTGAAAATAGGGAGCGGTCAGCGCGACGTTCCGGAGCGACGGCACTTTGAAGGCGCCTTCAAGGCCGAAGCCCTTCGTCACCGCAGCCCCGTCGAAGCTGGCCGGTGGCCCCTCCGGAAAGAGGCGTTTGCTGTGCGACAACGGACCGAAGGCATCGCTCGCGCCCACACCCAGGTCGTCGTCCGTCGGTCGCACCCCGATGTTGTTGAAGCCTTTGTCGATCACGTTGCCGTCGCGGTTCCGCACGGGGCCGTTGGCCGCCAACCCAATTCGCCGGACCGAGGCATCGGTGAGTTCGGCGCTCTCGTGGCAGTTGCTGCAGCGAAGATTGTTGGGGCCACGAGTCCGGTCGTTGAATAAGTGCGCGCCGAACAGCGCAAAGCGGGTGATGTGGTTGGGATTCTGGTTGGTCCAGGGGTTGAGGGCCGGATCCGAGGCGCTCGGGTGATCACGACGGAAACGATCCCAAGGGGTATCATCGGAGACGAGAGTGGCTTCATACAGTTGAACGGCCAGACCAAAGAAGAGGGCGAAGTTGTACTCCAGCAAGGTGTATTCGTCGGTGTCTGGGTTTCTGTCTCGTTGATCGACGACCGACACGATGCCGTCGCCCGACACTTGCACGAGTTTCGTGCTCTGCCAGTACGTCTCCTGGAAGGCAGCTCGGATCATCTCGTTGTAGGATTTCACCCTGAGACCGCGTTCCGGATATCGGCTCAAAGGTCCCAACACACTGTCGGACGGATCGACGAGCTGGCGCTGAAGCGGACGCGACCCATGGACGCGCCTGCCGAGCCGGCGCGAGTTCTTCCCTTTCCGTAAATCGCGTGCAATCTCTTGCGCGGTACGTCCGGGTGCAGCCATCTCAATTTCGCTGACGATCGGCCCCACCGCCTGTGAGGCCAGACTGGAGTTCACGAGCGCCACTTGGACCTCGGTCAGACTGCCGCCCACCGACGCCATCACGCGGGCCTCCGGGTCCCGAGCTCCGAGAGGATTCACACCGTTAAAGAGATTCTCCCCGCGGCCATCCCAGAATTGCCGGTGATAGAACACGGCATTGATGACGGTAGGTGTGTTACGCGGCTCGACTCGACGAGTTTTGAGTCGGCCGACTTGGTATCCCAACGGGTCTGGGCTCCGATCCAGAAACGGGACGCCCTGTGAACTGACGACGTCGTTACTATCGCTGCCTTGGTCGAGTGCGCCACGTTGCCCGGCTAGAGCGAGACGAGTGAGTGGAAAATCCGAGCCGGTCAGTTGATAGTTCGGCCCGCCGGTTTTGAAATTCAGGTCCTGCTGCGGCACGTGTTTGAGACCGGGCGACAGCTGGTTCTTTGAGCGGGGATCAGCCCCGGCGCGGAAGTGGCAGCTGGCGCAGGCCTGAATGCCGTCGCTTCCGATCTGCATATCCCAGAAGAAGGCTTTGCCCAACGCGATCGCCATCTGTTTATCCTTGACGTACTCGGCAAGATCTTGATCGCTGGGACCTGGCACCGGCACGGCACGCAGGTCGCCGGGGAGATTCGTGAGGTCACTGGTCGCGGGCGGATTCAACACACGAGGAATCGTGCCATCTCCGGTGAGGGCTTGCAGTGTGGATGTGGACAGGACGAACAGCGTGACCAGACCGAGTGAGACACGCGCGGTTTTCATACAGCCTCCTGCATTCATGTATCTGCGCTCCGGCCGGCGCTGCCAATGGTTTCTGCCGATGAGTGCTAAGAGCACGATGATTCACTGGCCCATGGCTATCATGGAGATTCGGGCATTCTCCAGAGCCTGTGCTTACGTATGCACCAGATGTGAAAGTAATTGTCGGCGTGATGGGCAAGTGCCCAAAATCGCGACAATAACCGTAGGTAATCAACAGAAATCGTATGGTCAATCAGTCGTGCGGTCTTCTCAGGTTTCGTCGTCCAAGTAAAGCGGGCTGAACGAAAGGATCGGCGGGGATCCCCCGTCCAGCCCGTTTTCCCGTGCTCGCTGTCTGGAGTCTCCGTGACTGTACGGCGAGCTACTGTTTTACCCCGTTGGCCGTGCCGAGCGCGCCGAAGGTGTTCTCCCAGCGGCCGATAAACGACTTCTTGTTGCGGTGCAATTGCAGCTCAAAGCTGGAGACGAACGGACGGCCGAACGGCGTGAAATCCATCGTCAGTTCGGCAGAGCAGTCTTCCTTCACGGTCGCCTCGCCGGTAAATTTCAGGCCGGTCAAGGGATTGCCCTGATCATCGGTCAAGGAAAAGTCACAGGTGCCTTCCACTTTCCCGTTCTCGATTGAAAACTTACAGACACCGGTATGAGGATTCGCTCTCACTTCTGCTTGATAGGAGACCCAGTGACCTCTGAGATCTCGCTTCTGACAACGGCCTTCATCTTCGAAGAACGCGTGAGCCTGGCTGCAGAGAATGAGCGACACAACGGCGGTCGACCACAACATGCGCTTCATGACGATGCTCCTTTGGTGGTGAAGTCTTGATGAGTATTTCTTGACGGAGGGAGTGGTAGCAGGAGTCGGGAACGCGCCGCCAGCAACGGTGCTCTCCGATGCAACACATGTGATGGAAAATAGATTAAGTCGTTCGGCATCGATCCTGAGTTTCAAATTTCATGTTTCGAGTTTCAAGTTGTTGGTTGCTGCGTAACCTGAAACCTGAAACTCAGCATCGACGGAACGATACGACGAGCGACGCATCTATCTCCATGTCGGCCATTCCACATTCGGATCCTTAAACACCGGGTGGCGGGGGCTGGGGCGTTGCCGACGGCGTCGGGGGCTGGAGGCTCGAACGCGATTCTGCATGATGATTGGGTCGATAAGGTCGCCACACGTGAGACAGCGCCAAGCGCGGATGACGTCGAGTTTGCCTCCTTGTATGACATCGAGCGGATCGAGCGGATCAACGGGGTGCATGAGCCCCTCACAGCGCCGGCAGGTTACCCGATCCATGTCGCTGCCTCCTCCTGAACTGCACGCCACTGCGAGAGGCTTTCAATCGGCCATTCATCAGCATAGTCAGCCTCTTTCCGTGACGACGTACGCAACAGTGTCGTTCTGTTGAGTTCTGCCTGGAGCAGGTGGCCGATGTGCGCGAGGTCGATAGGTGTGACCAGGACGTGCCGGACCTGTCCACTGGTCACGACGTGGATCGTCTTGCCGCTCGCTCGATACCCCATAGTGACGACCGAGATACCGGGACAGCTTGTCTCGATCGTCTGGAGCAATCGGCGCAGCAGGATCGGGGAAACCGGGTCGACGGGACTCAGCCCGATGAACACCGCCTGAGGGTTGAGGCCGTGGCATTCATCGATCGCGCTCTCGACCGAGCGCACCAGCACCGCCTGGTAGCCCTGAGCTGCGAGCCAATCCGCGAGCTTGATTCCACGCTCCAAGTCTTGTTGCACAATCATCACACAGGGCCGTTTTCTATTCCGTTGGTTCGCCATCGTTTGATCTCCTTGTAGGTCTCAAAGAGCGAGGATCGTAGGATGTATCGAACCACATGTTGTGAAAGACAGGCTACTGAGAGGCGCTACTCATTGCACCAGATATGGCGAAAACGATGCGCGGTGAGAGGCAGGCAGTGATCTGTAGCGTCAGCATGCGCGGATATGGATTCGGTTGATTCGTTCGCCAAACCCACACCCGCCACACACCAAGAATTCAGGGTCGGTGGAGTTATACGGGCAGGCGACGCCGAGCCCATGCGGCAAGTCCAGCTATGCCGCTGCCGAACAACGAAACAGCAGCAGGAAGAGGCACGGGTGCTGCGGTAAAGTTAACCCGCAAACCATGGTTGTCGAGGTTTGCAGAACTCGCATCGGATCCACCGACCAGAAAGGTGTAGAACCCTGGACTCAATGTCCCCTCCCATTCCACCGACGAATTGCTCAGGTTGAGCGTATGGCCTAGGTAGGACAAGGTTTCAATCTCTGGGGCCATCAGCGTCACATCCGCCTGGGTGATGATCCCGTCGCCGTTCCGGTCGACGCTCAGGTTTCCAGCCGTGAAGTCTGCCTGCAATCCGGCCACACTAAAACGGTCCACCGGCTCGTTCCACAGCGTCGAGTCCTGGGTCGCGAAATACATCCCTTCCTGTCCCGGCGCAAACGTGTAGAGGGGCGTTCCATCAGTTCGACTTGGGTCGAAAGGGTCTGGCTGGCCATCCCCATTGTAATCCAGTGGAATAGGCGCGTCGTCGTGGGCTTGAAACGGCGCCTTTCCGCTATAGATAGAGATGGACGGAATCAGGGCGTTGGAAGAAGTGCCGATACCGGACAGCGCCTCTGACAAAATACTCACCGAGGATGTTGTGCTCAATTGGAAACCAAAAAACTTCACGAAATGACTGTCTGCACCGTGGCTGAGCCCGGTGATCCAACCGCTATTCGACTGGATTGTCGTATCCAGTCGGCTCGACACAACTCCGCCGACGTTGCTGTAGGACGAAAACGCGCCGTTATCGGCCGGCAATCCCGACGCAACACCGATCCCCGAGCTAGGGGCATTCTGAGCGGCATGGCCGACGACGGTCAATGCGAGATCTTTGCGCAGGGTTTCCCGATCTAGGAATGTGCCGTTTTCGTTGGTCATTGTGGTGCCGGTATAGGCGACATGGGCATCCGCCTTGCCGGAACTCATAAGAATGATCCCGATGCCGATCACTATCGTGACCAAGGCGTATGTGGAGAAAGAACGGAGCAAGGTATGAGACTTCGGATCGAGTATCTTCATATGATCGCATGCTCCTCAGCATTGGCTAGATTGTGATGAACCGAACGTTCCGTCTACTTTTCAGCGCTTCTTTTCCTCGAGGTGATCGATCTTCTTCGCACCCAGCCATAACGGACGCACCTGAACGTGCTGAGCATCACGGAGCCTTTCATGGTGCCGGCTCCGCTTGATAGGAGAAAACTCGAGAGAGGGCTACGGCGTCTTACGACGGCACGTCAGGCCGAGCAATCCAGCCACCCTACTCCTGACGATCGTATCGGCGGTGCTCTTTCTTATTGCAGCGCCGATTCTTGGCATCGTAGAAGTCTTACCCTCGGTATGGTGTGCCGCTCGATGACTGGTAGAAGCGGAGAGCCGTCCCATAAATACGAAACCCACTGGAACCGGTCGGAGCTCCAGTGGGTTTCGCGAATCACCTGAGTCCTTCACCTCACTGCTAGAAGGCGCATCAGGCTTTCTTCGTTCGTCGGGACGCGCTCGATAGTCAGCCCGCGAATGGCATGAACAGCGATTTCTTGGCTGTAGCGCTCATGCGGCCGACTTTCTCGCCCGCACCGCAAAAAGTCCTGCTAGCCCAGACCCGAACAACAGTGCGGCTGCCGGCAATGGGACGGCAGCGAGTTGGGCCGTGCCGTTCAGCGTGAACTGTAATGAGAACCGATTCCATCCCGTCGGCAAGCCCGCAAGCCCACTCAAGCTGCGCGTCCAGCTCAAGCCGTTGAACGCGTCCGTCGTGTCGTTGAAGGCCCCGGTCGCGTTCCCGCCGATGTTCAACGAGAGGCCGGCAGAAGGCAGGAGCGGTCCTGTCAGTTTTGCCCCCAGCGCCGTCAAGTCGGCGGTGATGGTCGAGCCGCTCGTACTGCTGGTGGGAGCCGGGTTTGGTCCACTTGTGAACAGCGAGAAGGTGTAGGGTCCCAGCGGAACGGGGGCGATAATATTGGGTAGGGGTTGATATTGCCCCATCACGATGTGTCCGTTTGTCGTGAAATTGCTGGACAACACGGTCCCGCCGCTGCTGTTCTTCAGCGCCACCGAGCCGCTCGTAAAGTCCAGTTCCGTGACGGGTGCCGCCTCCAACTGCCCCGGCAGGACGCAGAGCGTCGACAGCAAAAGGATGCTGGTCAGTCCTGATGTGATTCTCCCCGAAGAGTGTTTCTTCATCGTCGTATCCTTTCCGGCCAAGAGCCGCGCGTTAAACTCGGTATCGAGGCCATTCGATGAAAGCAGGTTTCCCATAGGCGCGCAGATTCTTCATGGACCCGACCATACCAACCCATTGTGGGGAGGGCTACAGATCCGTACCCATGCCTGCAACACTTTTGACGAATCGTGTGTGCGGAGATATCATGAATGACGAACTGGAGGGAATTCGTGGTGGCCGAGTGCCCTGCGATTTATCGCAGCAACAGCTCGAATGCGATGCGTTCGAGAAACAGCTTCCGGTAGGCCTCGGACTTCCGCACTTGACGGCTTTCCATTGGATTGTAGTCGTCGGTGATGATGAAGCCGTCTGAATCCGGGATCGTGTGTTCATGCTCGATGAGTCGACGAATGCGCGGGTCCTCCCGAGAGACATCCGGAACAATCGGTGTCTCCGATGCCAGAAAGACGAAGTCTGTGAAGTCCGCCTTTTCAGTGATCAACACCCAGAGATGAGGGAAGAGGCTCTTTAAGGTCCGATGCACCGCCGCGACGGCGTCGGATCCTTCTCCGGTCATGAATCCGACATAGTTGAGCGCAAGAATTCCACCCTTGCTCAAGAGGCCGCGCAATTCACTGAGCATCTCCTGGGTGAGCAGGTGGGTCGGTTCAGTGCCGCCGGTGAAGCAATCATGAATGATCAGGTCATAGGGCCCCTTGAGCTTCTTGATCTCATATCGTGCGTCGCCGACGATGAAGCGGCCGGTCGGCGTGAAATGGAAAAATTTCTGCGCGGCATCGGCGACTGCCGGATCGATTTCGATCGTGTCGGTGGCAATACCCTTTGACAGGAGATCGCGTGCGACATGCCCTCCGCCCAGACCGATCAGCAGAGTCTGAGCCGCCTGGGGGCGAAGCAAGGGCAGCAGGCCTAATACTTGTTGATAGCCCAGCACGCTCCGGCCTGATGTGATCTCGACCGCGCTGATCGTGGAGGCGTCCGACAGCATCAGGCGAAATCCTCGCCGTTCATCGTCCACCACGCGCACCCACCCGTAGAGGCTCTCCGCTTCAGATTGAACCGTGAATCCCTCGACCGGCTTATGGGAAGCGGCGAGTCCGGACGTTGTCAGCATAGTGATTGCTATGGCCGCTGCGAGCGATCCGGCCCATCGTGTCTTCGTGCCTGCCGACCGCTCTTGCCAGAGCACGAGAAGAGCAAGGCCAGCCAGCAGCAGACTGAGGGCCGTGAGAATCGTTCTTGTTCCGAAGAGCGGCAACAGAAAAAACCCCAGTAAGAGCGTGCCGGCGACGCTACCGACCGTGCTGACCGCATAGACTGAGCCGGCCACAGTCCCCACCCCACTCAGATCGTGGGTCGCGCGCTTGATGACGTAAGGGCCGACCATCGCCAGCGCGGTCAGCGGGAGCGTGAAGAGCAATAGCGCACTGCTGAACGCACCGGCGCGGAGGCCAAGCGGATCTGTGAGACGGAGAATTGGGCCGGTCAGAAAGGGAATCACCGCCGTGCCCAAGGCTGCAGCCAGAATCACATGGCTCAATCGCAGCGCCGGTACTCGGTCGGACAAGTAACCACCGAGGAAATACCCGAGCGCCAACGCGATCAAGGTGACCGCAATGAGAGAGGCCCACACGTAGAGGCTCACACCATAGAACGGCCCGATGATTCTGGTGCCGAGCAATTCCAGGATCATCACTGCCGCGCCGGTCAATGTGACGGTCAAGTAGAGCAGAGGCATTCTCTTACTCGAGGGAGATCCTGGACTAGTCGGTGAGGGCTGTTGTAAGGCCAAACCGGACATCTTGTTCACGTACCTACATTTAGCATGGATCAGGCACGACGAACCGAACGATTTGACCACATACCGGTGAATCTCACGCGGTTTCAGTAGCACCTGTTGCATCTGGTGCACGTGTCTGTGGAGGCCAAGGTTTGTCTTTGGTATCAGAGTGAACGCGTACGAATCGGACTGCTTCGACAGCCAGGGGAGAGAGGAGAAAAACCATACATAGCTCAGGCTGGTAAGTGAACCTCTGCGAGCGCTAGGCCTGGCACAAACGGCGGCTTGGCGATCGGCTGCGATACTGTCTGTTCTCGTATGTCAACAAGGGTCCATTTTAAACGACAGGAAAGGAGTGTTATGAATAAAGCCCTTATACTAGGATCTCTGTCTGCCGTCACTCTCATGATGGCTGTGGGTACAGCCGCGGCCCACATCGGCTATGGCACAGAGCTCTATAACCAGTCTACCAATACGTTCGGTCCCACGGGGACCGGCGGGTTCAACCCGACCGTGTCCAGCAATGCGGGCTGGATCTCCGGTATGAGCGACAACGGCGTGAATCGCACCGCGACGGTCGATACGCTGGCTGATAGCCATAACAACCGGGCACGGTTCTTTAGTCTTGACCAAACGTCCAACGTTAGTATCACAGTGACCGGCACAGCGAACACGTTCAACCCAGGCCTCGGTCTCACGCCCTCTACATTGAACCCTGGGTTCTCACTCTTCAGCGGGATGGTCCCCTTGGGCTCCCACGATGGCGTGGGCGACCTGAACGGATTGGACGCGGCAACGATCACCGCCCTGCAAAGCTCTGCCATGATCGGGGCCTCAGTCGGTACTCCCGATGGGGGGCATTTGCAAAATGTTCCTGCTTTTGCCACTTGGTCCCCTTTCTTCGATGCCATGGATGAAATCATCCCTGAGGGCGGCGGCGTGGTCGATGCCGGTGGCGCTAATTGGGGTGTCTATCAATCGGATGGCAACGTGACCATGGGTAACAACAATGGTGAGGTAAGTACCATGACCTTCACGGGTGTCGCCGTGGGCGATGGCCATGACGGTGATGTGCAGGACAACCGGGTTAGCTGGACTGGTACCTTGGGACCTGGCATCTATTCACTGTTCATCGGTGGTGCCAATCAGACCGACTTGGCCTCCCTGTTTGAGGAAGTGCAGCAAGGTACACCGATCGGATGTACGGACGTGTCCTCTTCTTGTAATGGCACGAACTTTGGCAATCCGAGTGATCCCAACAACCCGGCTGCGACCGACCCCTATTTCAAGCTGCGCGGGAGGCGCAACATGCACATCTCTATGGCGGTGAACGGAGACGTGTCACCGGTTCCCGTGCCGGCGGCTGCGTATCTGTTTGGAACGGGCCTCATCGGCTTAGCCGGGATGGCTCGGCGTAAGATGATGGCTCGATAAAGCCTTTCCACATTCGTAGGCGCTCGGAGGGATCGGATAGATCCCTCCGAGTCGGTTTGCCTTGGGCGTCGGGCTGGTTATCTTCTCCTCCCCACATGCTTCAAACTGCTGCGATTGCCGATACACCACCAGGCGATACGGTACGGTGTGAGCGATTTTTTGTCACATCTGTAGCATCCGTTGTATCCGCTGGTAGTGGGTGATTGACCGCTCTTGGTACCATCGCCTCCAGACAGTGTCATGCCGATTCGTTGATTCTGTAGGAGAACCTTCGTGGAGCTGAAGCAGAAGCTGAGTGTGGCAATAGCAGACGGAATGAGTCGAACGATGACAAGCTACCCTGTTATGCACGGAGGTGTACATCTCGGAGTGTCACGAGCTGTACATGACTTTCTTGTCGCAGGCGGTAGCACCCGGTGCCTTGGTCGGTAGATCTGTCGCAGTCATCGGGCTATAAGCGCATTTGTGACCGAATAGAGCTCTATCTCATGCGGTCAGACGATGTTTCATTACGTGCTTTTAACCCTAACAAAGGAGTTCAGTATGACTCGTACCAATAGGCTAAAGACGGCGGTGGTCGGATTCGTCGCCGCTGGAGCGCTGGCCCTCGGCGCGACCGCGCAGGCGATGACCATTCAATCGGGGTTGGGCGCCACGGGCTCCGGTACCGCCGCGAACCCGTTTGTCCTTACCGTGAGTCCTGGCCCGAACCTCTTTCTTGACACGATCAATTTCGATCTGGGAACCGACACTCATTTCAACATGACGTCGTCGGTCAACAATATCCAGTTCTTCGGCGTGCCCATTTTTGAGAACAACGGCGATACGGAAGTGGTACCGGCCGCGGCCAACTTTACAAATCAACCGCTCGCGGATCTCGGATTGTCGCCGTTCGATTATCACCTGCATCCACAGGGTCTGAATGCAGGTGGGGGAAGTTATACCCTGACGATGTGGGGGTCTACCCTTGGAGGACCGGGTGTGCCAATCCCTGGGGCCGTGTGGCTCTTTGGTACCGGTATAGCTGGTTTAGCGGGATTGGCCCGTCGCAAGATGATGGCCAGAGCCTGAGTTAGGAGTGGATTGCCGCTTGGGGGGATCGATAGAGAGATTCCCCCAAGATTGGTATCAACGGTTTGTCGAGTGGTCATTTACTCTCTTCAGGAATTCAGCGCTGCTCAGCAACGGTTGTTGGTCACGGGAGTCACAACATGAAACGCAGACTCATGGCAAAGATGTACGCTCGGGTACGCAGCGGTCTCGTGGTGTTTTGCATTTCGGCCCTGATGTGCTTGGATTTCGCTGGCTCTGCCATGGCTGCCAGTCTTTACTCATTCAACACCAGCGCCCCAGCTTCAATCCTTGCCGATATAGCATTCACGAACAGCACCTCGATGGATGTGCGAGATCTGGCTGAAAACGGCGACCTCACGACCGTCGACGAACGTAAGGACTTCCGTACCACCATGCGGCCATGGTTTACCAAGCTGAGTGCAGGCGTAAGTGATTGGTATCGGTTTAGCGTGAGTACGTCCGACTTCTTGAATTATGGAATACCGAACACATACCTGACTGTCGCTGAAGTCCGATTTACATTTTTTCATATCGCCCAGACGTTTTTTGAACTCAATGCCCCCATTCAGTCGGTCACAGCCGAGCCGGTCGCGCTGCCGAGCGGTGAAGCGGGGAACTCTGGTTCTACTTTCCCATCATCCGCCGTTTTGTTTGGGCTGGTCTCATTGGGCATGATCGGGATGGTGTCGCGTGGTGAGACCGTCCCGAGGAAGTCTCACAGTGCCACTGACTCTCGACCCTCCGGCGCCGCGCGATTGATCGGTGTATTGTCGACGGATCCCGTTTTCGCCAAAGACATCGAGATGCAATTGCGCCAGGGGAGCTATGACGTGCGAACGGCTGGTTCAGCGAGCGAGATCGTCACAGCCAGCAATCCAACGGCGTTCATGCTCATGGTCGTAGACCATCGAGTCCAAGATTGGGACATGCTGCGGACAGATCCATTGCTTCGGCGGGTTTCTCTGATGGGGGTGGTTCCTCCTGGTCAGCTGTACACCGAGGAGCACTGTCTGTCGGATCTCGATCGTGGGTTCGATGGTGTCCATGATTTTCGAGATGGCA
>CAYTAS010000071.1:0-17920 GCA_964435885.1 uncultured Nitrospira sp.
CAGGTCGAGGAGCCGATCTACATCCGACCAGCCGAACGCGTCACCTGGCTCTAGGATCCGACTCATTCAGATGACTCAGGGGGCAGGAGCCTGCAAGGCTGCTGCCTCCCTTCTCTCTCAACAGACTGGACACACCGCCGTAATCCTACCGCATGATTTTCTTCACACCTCTCGAATCCTCGAACAAAGGGTGCAGCATGGTTTTCAGCTGACGGTCACTGCAAGCGTTTGGTACTTTTGTTTCCCATTGCTGCCAACCTGCCACGGCGAAGACTCCTTCCATAAGATCCTCCGAAGTCAAATCAACGCAGATATTGGCAGCTCTGTACCATCGGTGACGGACAACTGATACAATGAAAATCCGATGATGCTAGAACTTTGGTACACAATCGTGTCGACGCATGCTGGAGGAAGCGACCCTGAAATCCACCATACGATTAGGAGATAGCCCAAACCACGACCTATCGAAAGCCTGGGTATGAGCGACGACGATCGCACATCTCCACCGCAGGCCGACTTCGATCCGCAGGAGACCCGGGAGTGGCTGGACTCTCTCGAGTACGTACTCGAGCAGCACGGTGTCGACCGAGCGACCTATCTGTTCGAACGGCTTCGCGATCGGCTGGGCGAGCGCGGCGCAACGGTCGCCTCATCGATCAACACCCCGTACGTCAATACCATTCCCATCTCTCGCCAACCACCCTACCCCGGCAACCTTGAGCTCGAACGCCGAATCCGCAGCCTGGTCCGGTGGAATGCCCTGGCGATGGTTGTGAAGGCGAATCAGCAGCGCCCGGGCATCGGCGGGCATATTTCCACCTTTGCCTCGGCCGCCACTCTCTATGAGGTGGCCCTGCATCATTTTTTACGCGGCAAAGGCGGACCCCAGGGCGGCGACCAGGTCTACTTTCAAGGTCACGCCGCGCCGGGAATCTATGCGCGTGGCTTCGTCGAAGGCCGTCTCCCGGAAGAAGCGCTGCACCGGTTCCGTGCCGAGCTGGCCCCGGACGGGCGGGGTTTATCGTCCTATCCGCACCCCTGGTTGCTCGCTGACTACTGGGAATTTCCCACTGTGTCGATGGGCCTGGGACCGATCCTGTCGATTTACCAGGCGCGCTTCAACCGTTACTTGCAGGACCGCGGTCTGAAGGATACGAGCGAACAACGAGTGTGGGCCTTCGTCGGCGACGGTGAAACCGATGAGCCGGAAAGTCTCGGCGCCCTCTCGCTCGCTTCCCGCGAGCGGCTCGACAATCTCATCTGGGTCGTCAATTGCAATCTGCAACGCCTCGACGGTCCCGTACGAGGCAACGGCAAGATCATCCAAGAGTTGGAAGCGGTCTTCCTCGGCGCCGGCTGGCGCGTGATCAAGGTGATCTGGGGCGGCGATTGGGACCCGCTCCTCGCGAAGGACGATGAAGGCCTGTTGGTCAAGCGGATGGGCGAGGTCGTGGACGGCTGGTATCAAAAGTATGTGGTGGACGGCGGATCTTTCGCGCGGGAACATTTCTTCGGCGCGGATCCGCGACTGCTCAAACTCGTCGAGAGCTATTCCGACGAACAGATCCACAAGATGCTGCGCGGCGGGCACGATCCACGAAAACTCTACGCCGCGTACAAGGCCGCCGTGGAGCCCAACGGGCAACCCACCGTGATCTTGGCCAAAACGATCAAAGGCTACGGTCTCGGCGAAGCCGGCGAAGGGCGCAACATCACCCATCAGCAGAAGAAAATGAACGAACAGGAACTCCGCGAGTTCCGCACGAGATTCAGCGTGCCGGTGCCGGACTCGGAGCTGGCGTCGACCCCGTTCTACGGGCCGCCGGCGGACAGCCCCGAGGCGGCATACCTCGCCGAACGCATCAAGGCGATGGGCGGTCCCATTCCTGAACGGCGGGTCGAGGTCCGATCGATCGAGACGCCCGCGCTCGACCGATTCAAGGAATTTCTCGAAGGGTCGGGAGAGCGTTCGGTCTCCACCACGATGGGATTCGCCCGCATGCTGAGCCGTCTGCTCGGCATGAAGGAATTCGGGAAATACCTCGTGCCGATCATTCCCGACGAAGCGCGCACGTTCGGCCTGGAGGCGCTGTTCCGACAATACGGCATCTACTCGCACGTCGGACAGCTGTACGACCCGGTCGACAAAAGCTCGCTGTTGTACTACTTCGAAGCGAAAAACGGGCAAATTCTGGAGGAAGGCATTACCGAAGCGGGCGCCATGTCTTCGTACATCGCGGCGGGAACCGCCTATGCGACGCACGGCGTCAACATGATCCCGTTCTACATCTTCTATTCGATGTTCGGGTTTCAACGCGTCGGCGATTTGATCTGGGCCGCCGGCGACATGCGCACGCGCGGCTTTTTGTTGGGCGCCACCGCCGGGCGCACGACGTTGGAGGGAGAGGGACTTCAGCACCAGGACGGGCAGAGCCACCTGCTCGCGTCCGCCTACCCCACGATTGCGGCTTACGATCCGGCGTTCATGTTTGAGCTGGCGGTCATTCTCCAAGACGGACTCAAGCGGATGTACCAAGATCAGCAAGACCTGACTTACTACATCACGCTCTACAACGAATCTTACCCGATGCCGGCGATGCCGCCCGATGCGGAGGAAGGGATCCGAGAAGGTCTATATCGATTCAAATCCTCGCCTGAACAGGCCAAGCACCGGGCCCATCTCCTGGCAAGTGGTCCGCTGGTGAACGAAACGCTGCGCACACAGGAGCTGTTGCTGCGCTATGGTGTGGCATGCGATGTCTGGAGCGTGACGAGCTACAAACAGTTGCGGATGAGTACGCTCGAGACCGAACGCTGGAATCTGCTGCACCCGGAAGCCGCTCCACGCACAAGCTTCCTGCAGCGGACCGTTGAGCAGTTCGACGGGCCTTGCGTGGCCGTCAGCGACTATGTGCGCTTGGTTCCTCAGCAGATCGCGCCATGGATTCCCGGCGGCCTCTTGACCTTGGGGACGGACGGGTTCGGCCGGAGCGATACCCGGAAGGCATTGCGGCGCTTTTTCGAAGTCGACGCCGAACATCTGGTCGTAGCGACGCTCTACGCCCTGTTCCGGCGGGGAACCGTCGAGGCAAGCCTCGTGACACAGGCCGCCCAAGATCTCGGAATCTCGACCGAAGCGGAGGCTCCTTGGCATCGGTGACGGAGACAGGCCGGTCCATACATGAAGGATATCCCATGAAAGTCGAACTCCCGTTTCTCGCGGAAGGGATTGAAGGCGGTGATGTGGTCCAACTGTTAGTGCGCGAGGGAGATCAGGTCAGCGAGGGACAATCGCTGATTGAAATTGAAACTGACAAGGCGACCGTGCCGGTCCCGACGCCCGCCGCAGGGACCGTCGTACGCCTGCTGGTTCGACAAGGCGATCACGTGAAGGTCGGACAGACGCTCATTGAGCTGGGCGGATCTGTAGATACAGCAAGAAAGGCAACGACCTCGTCACCGGAAAAGCCGATGGAGACATCTGTCCGGCAGCCCTCGCCTACCGCAAAAGCAGTCCGGGCAAAGGCCGGGCAGTCTCCGAACCAGGGGCAGGCTCAACCGAATGCCCCGCTGCCGGAGCCGGACGAACCGACGGTGGAGGAGAAGCCTGTTGCGATCCACCCGTCGTCCCCCGGGGCCGCGATCCCGGCCGCGCCGTCGGTTCGGAGACTCGCACGAGAACTCGGCGTGGACCTCTCGCAGGTCACGGGGTCGGAAGCCGGCGGCCGGATCACTGCCGAAGACGTGAAAACCTTTGTACGGGAGCGGACCAAACGGGTTGCCGACCAGGGAGCAGGCCCCAATATCTTCTCGACGCCGTACGGATCCGAGCGGCGTGAGCGGCTCCCCTCCCTTCGACGGAAAATTGCCGCGAACATGACTCAAGCGTGGACGACGATTCCCCACGTTCATCAATTCCAGGAAGCCGACATCACCGACCTCATGGCGCTGCATAAACGGTATGCACCGGAGTTCAAGAAGAAGGGCGCCACACTGACGTTGAGTAGTCTCTTTCTGAAAGCGATCGTCCATGCGCTCAAACTCTATCCGCAGCTGAATGCGACCCTCGATCTCACCAACGGCGAAGTGATCTACAAAGACTATTACAACATCGGCGTCGCGGTGGATACTCCGGATGGTCTGATCGTGCCGGTCGTGCACCAGGTGGATCAGAAAGATCTCGTGCAAATTTCCTTGGAGCTGGCCGATCTGGCCGAACGCACCCGCAAGCGAACGGTCACGCTGGAAGAGCTGCGCGGAGCGACCTTCACGCTCAGCAATATGGGAGGGATCGGCGCCGGGCCGTTCCTGCCGATCATCAATCCGCCGCAAGTCGGCATTCTCGGGGTCGGCAAGGCGCGCATGACGCCGGTGTATCGTGACGGCCAGTTCGTGCCGCGCCGCGTGCTGCGACTCTGCGTGGCGTACGATCATCGGCTGGTGGACGGAGCGATCGGCGCGCGTTTTACCAACGAGATCGTGAAAGTGTTGGAAGATTTTCAAGGGATGTTTCTGGGACTTTAATGCGTGAAGTGTAGCTCGTGAAGCGTGGAGCATCTAGGGTCAAGGAGAGCGGCAGGAGGTGGCATGGTTGAATCGCGTTATGATGTGGCGGTGATCGGCGGCGGGCCAGGCGGCTATGCGGCCGCGTTCCGCGCAGCGGATCTTGGCTTACGCGCGGTGCTGATCGATGAGGATCCACAACTAGGTGGAACCTGCCTGTTGCGGGGCTGTATTCCCTCCAAGGCGCTGCTGCATGCCGCTCGTGTACTCACCGATACTCAGGACGCGGCAGCGTGGGGTCTTCACTTCGACAAGCCCCGCGTGGACCTGGAGACATTTCGTGGCCGCGTGGACACGATCATCGGCAAACTGACGAAAGGTGTGCGGACGTTGGCCGGGAGCCGGAAGGTGGACGTTATCCAAGCACGAGCCCGGTTCAAAGATTCCGCGACTCTTCAGCTCTCCGGATCCGATACCCCGTCCGAACTTTCGTTCGGTCACGCGATTCTGGCAACCGGCTCTCGACCCGTGATTCCTGGCCCGCTCAAGCTCAGCGATCCACGGATGATGGATTCGACCAGCGCGCTCCGATTGCCGGACATCCCGCCTCGCCTCCTGGTCGTCGGCGGCGGCTATATCGGGCTCGAATTGGGCACCGTCTATCAGGCTCTCGGTTCCGAGGTCACGGTGGTTGAGGCGCTCCCGCGCATCCTGAACGGCGTCGATGCGGATCTCGTGCGCCCGCTGCATCAGCGTATGCAGCGCCGCTTCAAGGCCATCAAGCTGAACACCACCGTCGAAACACTGGAAGCTCAGAACGAAGGTCTGGTCGCCACCTTCTCAAGCTCCCAGGAGACCGGCACCGAGAGCTTCGACCGCGTTCTCGTGGCCGTGGGACGGAGACCCAATACCGAGCAACTGGGGCTCGAACACACACAGATCGTCGTCACACCGAAAGGGTTCATTCAAGTCGATCGGCAGATGCGCACGGCCGAGCCGACGATCTTCGCCATCGGGGACGTCGTGGGCGAACCGATGCTCGCGCATAAGGCTTCGCATGAAGGGCTGGTCGCCGCCGAAGTCATGGCCGGGCGACAGACCGCCTTCGATGCGGCGGCGATTCCTGCCGTGGTTTTCACCGATCCTGAAATCGCCTGGTGCGGGCTGACGGAGGAAGCGGCCAAGGCAGCGGGACAGGCCGTAAAGGTGGCCCGTTTCCCCTGGGCTGCGTCAGGACGCGCCACGACATTGGGCCGTACTGAAGGCGTCACCAAGCTCATCCTCGACCAAGAATCCGGACGGGTCCTCGGCATGGGGCTTTGCGGCGTCGGCGCGGGCGAGTTGATCGCTGAGGGAGTGCTGGCAATCGAAATGGGTGCGGTTGCGGAAGACCTAGCGGCCTCGATCCATCCGCATCCGACGCTGAGCGAAACGGTCATGGAAGCGGCCGAATCCTTCACCGGCTCCCCGACACATCTCTTCATTCCCAAGCGATCATGACGTGCCGGCGCTTCGCCTTCTCGACCTGACCCTTTCCAGTCCTGTCGAGAATCTTGCGCTCGATGAAGTGTTACTGGACGAACTGGATGAGCTGGGAGGAGATCCGACTCTCCGGTTTTGGGAGAGCGATCGCCTGTTCGTCGTGTTGGGCCGTGCTTCTCGTGTGACCGATGAGGTCGACCGTGCAACCTGTGAAGGAGATGGTATCCCTATTCTTCGACGGGTCAGCGGTGGAGGCACCGTCCTGCAGGGACCAGGCTGTCTCTCCTATGCCCTGGTGCTGCCGCTCGATTGGCATCCAGCCCTCGCGGACATTCGGAGCACCAATCGATTGATCCTGGAACGGATCGCCGCAGCGCTGCATGTATGGGAACCGGCCACAGGCTTCTGCGGAATCAGCGACCTTGCAATCGATGGGATGAAGATTTCCGGCAACGCGCAACGACGCACCAGAAACGCGGTGCTCTTTCACGGCACCATTCTGCATGGGATGCGTGCTGATCTTGTCGCACGCTACCTAAAGCACCCATCGCGACAACCGGATTACCGTGCTGACCGACCGCACCAGTCGTTTCTCAGAACGATCGATGCACCACCGCAAGCCATTAAGCAAGCCATCGCCGCGGCATGGAATGCCGTACCGATGAACTGCGCATGGCCGACAACTCGCATGCCGCGCGCCATTGAAACTATCCGGAGGAGAAGTCAAGAAAATCCATAAAGAGATGGGGCTGTTACTTCCTGGAGAAGAGGATCAGTCGAGAGGATGCTTCCAACGTAGGCCTTTGAAACGGGTATAGTCTCGATCGGTGGTGATCCACTCGGCACCCGACTCAATGGCGAGC
Source organism: uncultured Nitrospira sp. (assembly GCA_964435885.1). Taxonomy (GTDB): domain Bacteria; phylum Nitrospirota; class Nitrospiria; order Nitrospirales; family Nitrospiraceae; genus Nitrospira_D. The sequence continues at coordinate 6,849 of CAYTAS010000071.1, forward strand.
GCGGCCAGATAGGTATCGGGGATGAGATTCCCCCTAGCGTTTACCTCCTGGCACAAACGTTGGAAAATATCCCAGTGTCGTTCGCCCGGCGCAAGCGTCACGGCATTCGGGTGGTTTCGCAGCGAGGAGACAAATTGCATGGCCAGCGGCAGCGGAGTGGGATCGCCGAAGACGCGGGGGTGAGTCACCACTCGGAGAAATCCACTCAGCACCAGATCGCAGATACCAAACGCCCTGTCAGAACCAAGGAGTCTCTCCAACCAGTTCTTGTAATCCGAGTGACGTTCGGAATCGTGCCGGTGAGCATAGACGAGGACATTCACGTCAGGCAGAATCACCGGATGACTCCATCACATCGAGCAGAGACGCGGTATCGTCGAGATCCACTCCAGGCAACGGCCCCTTCTTCCCATAGGTCGGCAAGGTCACGCGCCCAGACCGCCGCGAGCGACGGCGTTTTGCCAGGCCTTCACGCAACGTATCCTCAATGAGAGCGGTCACCGTAGAGTGGGATGCGGCCGCCAGTTTCTTGATCTGTGTCATAAGGTCGTCGGGCAGGTTAATCGTCGTTCTCATGCATCAAAGCATATCCATCACTCATATTGATGTCAATGTTCGGATAGATCGACGCCGAATTCTTCCACCCACCATAAGCCATCAGCCCACTATCATGGCTCTCTTTATTCATTTGTTTCCTCCGGTCATGATCTCCTTGCGGCACACTCCTCTTGCGATGCCACACGCCATTTTTCTTGGCCTGGATCGCAGTAACACGGGCTCACGATTGTGGGTGGCATCACGCGAATTGATGTGGTAGCGTAAAAACGATCCACACGACTCAGTCCGGAACCGATCGCCCGCGCGCATCCGTCTCGCGACTCGTTCCGGTCCACTCACGACCCACTTTTCGCAGGAGGTACCATAATGAACCGTTCCGATGTATTCCGGTCGCTCTGTGGTTGGAGCATGATTCTCTTCCTGTCGGCGGCTTGCACCTCAGCCGGAGGCACCAAGCAAGACGCCCCGACCATAACTGTCTCGGAGGGAAAGGAAGTGACCTTGGAGTACACCCTCAAGCTCGACGATCAATCCGTCGTGGATACCAATGTCGGCGGGGAGCCGTTGAAGGTCACCCAGGGCAGTCATCGGCTCATTCCAGGGGTCGAGAAACAGATCGAAGGGATGGCCGCCGGCGAGAAAAAGCATTTCACCGTCGCCCCGGAGGAGGGTTATGGCGATGTCGATGCCAAAGCGTTCCAAGAGGTCGACAAAAAGGCCATCCCGCCTGATTCACACAAGGTAGGGACCCAGCTCCAGGGGAAAACGGCTGATGGGCGGACCGTTTATCCGCGCATCTCCGAAGTGAAGGACGAGACCGTCGTGCTCGACTTCAACCATCCGCTGGCCGGCAAGACGTTACATTTCGACGTACAAGTCTTGGATGTCGCACACACCTCGTCACCACAGTGACCCGATTTCCCTCGCGCGGGGCGCTCCCGCCCCGCGCGAACCTTACTCGCCCCATAGGTTTAGATCATTCGCTTAGTCTTGTCTCTATTTCCACAAAAGCAATGCCTGTTGGAGTACCACTACTGAGTCTTGGCACGATTTTCATAAACGCAGGAACATGCGCTAAAAGGATCGGTTCATTGCGACGTACGGATAAGGGAAATGAAGAGGTGTCCCCCATGGTGAGGCATCAAACTCGATACAAACTGTATCCGCACAGCTTCCATAAGCATGAGGAGTTCCAAAACCAGGACTATTCGCGCACTACCCGGTTCTTCTCACCACCAGTATCCCGTCCCTGATCGTCACGAGCACGGCAGTCACCCGCGGGTCGTTGGCCACCGCCCGATTGAGCGCCTGAATGGCGGCAGTGGATTCATCCGGAGGCGGTTGCTTCAACACCTCGCCGCTCCACAGAACGTTATCGATCAAGATCACGCCATTCGGCGCAAGCAGATCGAGCGCACGCCGGTAATAGTTGAGGTAGTTGATCTTGTCCGCATCGATGAAGATGAGATCAAATGGACCGGCAAGCGTGCGCATGGTGTCCAGCGCCGGACCCATGCTGATACTGATCTTTCCGCTGACCGCCGCCTTCGCGAAATAGCGTCTGGCGACCGAGGCGGACTTTTCATTGATCTCACAGGTAATTACGGTTCCATCTGCCGGCAAGGCTTCGGCAAAGCACAGGGCGCTGTACCCGGTAAACATCCCGATTTCGAGCACCCGCTTGGCGCCGACCAACTGCGTCATCATCTTGAGATACGCGCCTTCCAGTGGACCAACCAGCATCTGAGGATGCGTCATGGTTCGCTGGGTTTCCTCGCGAAGAGCACGACAGACCGGCGACTCCGGCATGGAATACGCCTCGGCATAGGCCTCGATTTCTGATGGGATGATCTGCTCCATTCGACTCCCTCTCCGCTATTTGAAAACGTGTCGCCCCTTGCGTACACTGCACATAATGAGCGAATCGTGAATGCCGATCTTAGCACAGTGAAGAGGAGGCCGTTTTGAAAACCCTTGCCACGTTGGAACCGCTCACAAGCAGGCTATTGGAAATTCAACGCATTCATAGCGCCGCCTCGGTCCTCTCGTGGGATCAAGAGACCTACATGCCGGCCGGCGGAGGGGAAGCACGGGCTGAGCAGATTGCGGTGCTCCAAGGCATCGCTCACGAGAAGCTGGTCTCACAGGATGTCGAGTCGCAATTATCCCAATGGGTAGACCCTTCGACCGGCCAAGCCAACGACACAGCCGGTAATGCCTGGGACGAGCCGTCGCGATCGCTCTTGCGCGAGGTCTGGCGTGATGTCAGCCGGGCGAAGAAACTGCCGTCGGATTTCGTGGTGAAATTGAGCCGTGAATGTTCGCTGGCCCAACAGGTATGGGTCGAGGCGAAGGAGAACAACAAATTCTCGAAGTTTCTGCCGAATCTCCGAACCGTGCTGGAGCTCAAACGTGAAGAGGCGCAGTATCTCGGCTATCGCGATTCGCCCTACGACGCGCTGTTGGATGTCTATGAACCGGGCGCGACGATCGCCGGACTCCGGCCGGTGTTTGCGGCGCTCAAACCCCGCTTGGTCGCATTGCTCAAAAAGATTACGCAGAGCCGCGTTCAGATCGACGACAGTCTCCTGCATCGCTCATATGACCAGCCTAGGCAGATGGAATTCGGCCGCCTGGTGTTGACGGCCATGGGGTATGATTTCACACGTGGACGACTGGATCTCTCGGCCCATCCCTTCACGACCTCGTTTCACCCGACCGACGTACGCGTCACGACGCGCGTCCATGAACGCGAATTACAATCCTGCCTCTTCAGTTGTATCCATGAAGGCGGTCATGGGCTCTATGATCAGGGACTCGACCACCAGTATTTCGGCACGCCGTTGGGCGATTCCGTGTCACTCGGGATCCATGAAAGCCAGTCACGCCTCTGGGAAAATTGCGTCGGTCGATCGCGGCCTTTTTGGCGTTTCTTCTACCCGGTCTTGCAGCACACCTTTCCCGACCAGCTCCATGGCGTCGCGATGGAGCAGTTCTATGCCGCGATCAATCGTGTCCACCCTTCGTTGATCCGCGTGGAAGCGGACGAACTGACCTACAATCTCCATATCATGCTGCGGTTCGAGATCGAGCAGGATCTGATCGAAGGCAAGACCCACCCTGAGGATTTACCCGCGATCTGGAATCGGAAGATGGAGGAGTATCTGGGCATCGCCCCCCCGACGGACGCGGAAGGCGTGTTGCAGGACGTGCACTGGTCGTTCGGCGCCTTCGGGTATTTCCCCACCTATACGCTCGGCAATCTGTACTCGGTTCAATTTTTCGAGCAAGCCATGCGGGAGCTTCCGAATTTGGAGGTGGAGATCGCCGCGGGACAATTGTTGGGCTTGCGCCGCTGGCTGGAGCAAAAGATCCACCGCTGGGGCCGCATGTTCACCCCGGCCCATCTCGCTGAACGTGTGACGGGGTCCACGATCAATCCGGAGCCCTTCTTACAGTATGTGGAAAAGAAATACGGCGAACTTTACCAGCTTTGATCGTCGATTGCGGGCCGACTGTCGTAACCCAGCGCTGCATTGAGTTTCGCCAGCATAGCAGGGGCCAACGTGAATTCGGCCTGGACGGCGATCCGGTGCGGGACCAGTAATGTGGTGTGAAAGACGATATCCCGAATCGCAATTTTTTGGTCAGGGTTCTGCGGGGTGCTCAGCTGAACCGCCTCAACGGATGCCGTGATGGCGCCGCTGTCTTGTGGCCCATAGACGGCGACGACGGCATCGAGAATGTCCTTCACCTTCTCGTTCGGTTCTATCCCTGTGCTAGCGCTTAGGAATAACGGGATCGCCTCTTCCTTGGCCCGATCGGAGACCGTGAAGTTTTCAATGCACCCTTTCCGGCGAAGCGAGGTCAGGTCGTTGTCGAGATCTTTGCTGAAGGCCCCATAGGCAAACCTGAAAAACTCAAAGTGGAACGCCTTGAAGCCTTTTGCAAAAGTTTGGAGTGCACATAGAAAGCAGAGCTGCTGCACCTTCACATCGCTCAGGTGCCCATAGGGTTCGGCTAGCTGCAGCACATACAGGAGCAAGGCTCGGTCAACGGTGATCTGGCCGGGAAGTCGCAATGGTACCTCTCGATGAGGATCCTTTTTTTGCTTACTATAGTCGGCAACCGACGCGGCCGTCAAAATCACGCGGTCACAGACGATCAAAGAAACACTCTTGACCCGCTCTTCAGTTTCGTCTTTAATTCCGTTCCAGGAGGCTGATGTCGATCACCATGTCCAAACATGTCAAAGAAATGGGAGTCCTCAAGGAGCATCTTGGAAAGCACCAGCTCAAATTTACCCGCCAGCGTGAACTGATCCTTGATGCATTTCTCAAACAAGAGCACATTACGGCTGAGGCACTGTACCATCAGTTGGCGCGCAAAGATCCCCATCTTGGGCTCGCGACCATCTACCGAACCCTCAATCTGTTCTGCGAAGCAGGACTGGCTCAGGCCCGGCACTTTGGGACCCAGACCCAGTACGATAACGTCTCCCATAAAGGCCATCACGACCATCTCATCTGCACAAGCTGCGGCAAAATCGTGGAATTTGAAAATTGTGATATCGAACGCCTTCAGGAAGAGGTTGCGTCAAGAAACGGCTTTACGATTACGACCCATCGGCTCGAACTTTACGGCCTCTGCTCCCGCTGCCGCCATTGACCCTTGGTCTGTCCATCTGATATTCTATTCTTGATACGGCTTATCAATTTCAACAATCATCCGTCACCAACTTTCCGACAGAGGAATTCCATGCACGCACGGCATTCCCTTCACAGTACTGGTGTCCTTGCACGGTTCGCCTTCGTCACGGGCCTTGTTTCACTCTTGTGGCTCACGCCTCCTCCTCCCGTCTCCGCCGCAGATAAATTGACCGTCTATTCCGGACGGGCTGAACGACTGATTAAACCCGTCCTGGACGCGTTCACGGCGAAGACCGGCATTCACATTGCTCTGCTTTCTTCCGGCACGACCGAGCTCGTGAATCGCATGAAGGCGGAAGGCGACCGGAGTCCAGCCGATGTGTTCATCGCCAACGATGCTGGAAGCCTGGAGATCGCCCACACCGCAGGACTCCTTCGCTCCTTGAACATGCGGGAGATAGAACGGGCTATTCCGTCTCAATTTCGCGCGGCGGATAACAGCTGGATCGGCCTGTCCGGACGATTTTGGATTATCGTGTACAACACCTCCTTGATCAAACCGGATCAGATCACGTCGCTCCTGGACCTGGCCGATCCGGTCTGGAAGGGCAAGGTCGCGATTCCCAACGCCGGCAGCGAATATCTGCAGGCCGGAGTCTCGGTCATTCGTGCGAGCCTGGGCGACCATGTCACGAAAACGTTCCTCGAAGGACTCCGCGATAATGCCGGCACACAGGTCTACCAAAAGAGCTCGCAAATCGTCGATGCGGTGGCCAAGGGGCAAGTCGCGTTGGGCATCGTCAATCACTACTACGTCTTTCGGCATCTCGCGACACAACCGGCGGCTCCGCTCGGAGTCTTGATGCCCGATCAGCAAGAAGGCGGGATGGGGGCCATCATGAACGTGGCCGGCATCGGAATCCTGAAACACACTCCCCGCATCGAGCACGCCACACGGCTCGTGGAATTCCTTGTCTCGCAGACAGGCCAAAAAATGTTTGCCGACCTCGACAAGGAATACCCGCTCCATCCTGAGGCGAAGGCTGATCCGGTTCTCCCTGAACGGAACGGTTTCCGATCGGCGTCGGTCCCCTTGACCACGCTCGCCGAAATCCGAGAACCCACGATGCTGCTCATCGAACAAGTCGGGATGCGGTAGATCGACGAGCACATTCGTGATGACCGTACGTCGACCATCCGTCTCCACATTGCAATTGGTGGTGCTGGCCAGTGCCGCGCTGATCCTGTTGCCGTTGGGCTACGTCACCACGCTGGCGTTATCGGCCGATCCGGCGGTTTGGCGACGACTCTGGGCCACTCGCGTCCCTGAACTCCTGTTCAACACGGTTTCGTTGGCCGGCGCGGTGGCGGCGCTTACCCTCGTGCTGGGAGTCATGACGGCATGGTTGGTCACCCGATTTGAGTTTCCCGGACGCCGCCTCTGGGAAGTCGCGCTTGTCCTTCCCTTGGCCATGCCGACTTATGTCCTGGCCTATGTGTACAACTACCTGTTGGGGTTTAACGGTCCCATCGAGCAGCTGTGGCAAATGCTGGCGGGACCGCAGGCACGACTTGTCTCTCCCCAAAGCTTTTGGGGCGTCACCCTTGTGATGGCACTCGATACCTTTCCGTTCGTGTATCTGCTCACGCGCAGCGCGCTCTTGAGCTTCAATGTGTCATATGAGGAAGTGGCCCGCACCTGTGGCGCATCGCCGCTACGCACGATGTTCAGCATCACTCTGCCGCTGTTGCGCCCCTCCATCGTCGCCGGCGTTGCGCTCGTCGTGTTGTATGTCGTCTCGGATTTCGGCGCCGTGTCCCTCCTGCGCTTTCAAACGCTGACCTACGCCGTCTTTCAGCAAATGACCGGTCGGGCCGACAACCAAGCCGCGAGCATCCTGAGCATGGTGCTCGTCGTCCTCGCTCTCCTGTTCTTGGTGACCGAACGGTGGTTTCGCCGTAAGAGCCGGTTTTACCAGACGACCGGACGCTATCGCGCGCCGCAACGGTTTCGGTGCGGGTGGCTCCACACAGGGCTCCTCACGGTCTTCCTCGCCTCTGTCGTCGGGCTGGCTTTTGGAATTCCCGCCTCTCTCTTGGTGACATGGAGCCTCTCTCCGGAAGCTCGGGCGACGGTGGATACCCGCTTCTTTGGGTTTATTTGGAACAGTGCTCTCCTGTCCGGCCTGGCAGCGACAGCCGCTGTGCTGGTCGGGCTGCCTCTTGCGTATCTTGCGAGCCGAAAACCGACCTGGCTGAATCTCGGCTGTTTGCAAGCAGCCTATGCCGGATATGTCTTGCCGGGACCGGTGGCGGCACTGGCGGTGTTGGTTCTCTTTCTGAAAATTCTGCCGTTTTTCTACGGAACCGTGCTCCTGTTGATCGTCGCCTACGTCCTGCACTTCCTTCCCGCCGGCCTCCAATCACTCGAGCCGTCGATCCAACAGATCACGCCGAACCTTGAGGAAGCAGCCCGTACCTTGGGCCTGGGAGCCCGAGAGACCTGGCGGCGAGTCACGCTGCCGCTGATCCGTAACGGTGTCATCGTGGCCTGGGTCCTTATTTTCCTGCAAACCATGAAGGAGCTTCCGGCGACCTTGCTGTTGAGACCTGTGGGATTCGACACCTTGGCAATCCGAGTCTGGCTGGAAGCGAGCGAAGAATATTATCAGCTGGCGGCACCGTCGGCCCTGCTCATCGTGCTTGTGGGATTGCCGGCGCTGTTCTTGCTGCTCTCGCGCGATTGGAGAACGGCATAGAAACGTGAGGCCTGAAACGTGACACGTGAAGCGTCAGTGGACACACCGCGACCGGTGCTGGAATTCCATCGCGTCACATGCGCCTACGAACCAAATCGACCGGCTGTCCGCGATATCTCGTTCTCCGTTCAGGAGGGAGAAATCCTCTGTCTGCTCGGGCCGTCGGGCTGTGGGAAAACCACTGTTCTACGAGCCATCGCCGGATTTGAGCCCGTACGGTCCGGGGAAATTCTCTTATCGGGACAGGTGGTCTCATCCCCCTCAGAGACGGTTCCGACGGAAGAGCGCCGCGTCGGAATGGTCTTCCAAGAATATGCCCTGTTTCCCCACTTGCGGGTTGCCGACAACATTGCCTTCGGACTCCACCGTCTCTCACGGGCGGAACAGGCCCGTCGAGTCCAAGAAATGTTGCGGATGACCGGTCTGGAAGGACTCGAGCGCCGCTACCCGCATGAATTGTCCGGAGGACAACAGCAACGTGTGGCTCTTTCACGAGCACTGGTTCAGAATCCGGTCTTGCTGCTCTTGGATGAGCCCTTCAGCAATCTCGACCCCGACATGGCCGGCCGCATGAGACAGGAACTCCATTCCCTCCTTCGTCGCACGAAGACGACGACCATCCTGGTCACGCACGATCACGAAGAAGCCTTCGCGATGGCCGATCGCATCGCCGTCCTGAACCGCGGCGAGATGGAACAATTGGACGCTCCCGAGCTCATCTATCATCTCCCGGCCACCCGGTTCGTGGCTGAATTCGTCGGCCAGGCTGACTTTGTGACCGGGCACATCCAAAAAGGCGTCGTGCGCACCGAGCTGGGAGAGTTCCCGAATACCATCGGCGGTGACGAAGGAGCGCATGTCCTGGTGATGATCCGCCCGGATGACATTCACCTCATACCCGATCAATCCGCCGAACCTCGGATCGTGGCTCGGCAGTTCCGAGGCTCGGAGAATCTCTATACCGTCTTGCTCCCCTCCGGCCAAATAGTCCATAGCAGCGAGAGTTCGACCAGTGTCTACCCGGAGGGCACTCCGGTTGCCTTACGGGTTTCAGCGACACACACGGTTTTGTTTCATGCGACGCCCCTTCCTAGTTTCCAAGGGCCACACACCCTTCCGGAAGACAGCCAAACGAAGTCTGGGTGAATTTTTATGTTGACAGAACCTTGGATTCGGTGGTATTGAGAAGCATTATCAAAAATTGTTCGACCGGTGGAGAGACGCTCGGTTATGGAAGCACTCAAAGATGTCGTGGATTACGGAATCATAGGCTTACTGATCGCCCTCAGCATATGGGCGATGGCCGTGGCCTTCGAGCGATGGCAGTTTTACCGGCGAATCGACATTTCCCACTACCCTAATCGGCAGCTTTTCGAGATCGCCTTGACGAAACGGCTGGTCATTATCGGAACGGTGGCGGCCAATGCTCCATACATCGGACTGTTGGGAACCGTCCTGGGCATCATGCTGACCTTTCACACCATGGGAACCTCCAAGACCATCGCCGTCAGTACCATCATGGTCGGGCTGAGCCTGGCGCTCAAGGCAACGGCCGTGGGGCTTTTAGTCGCGATCCCTTGCGTCGTGATGAACAACGCACTCCGCAGACGTGTCGCCGAATTGCTCACCCTCTATACTGCGCACCATCAACATGGATGACGAATTGAACCAAATCAACGTCATCCCCTTGGTTGACGTCATGCTGGTCTTGCTCGTGATCGTCTTAACGACGGCCACCTTTATCAGCACCGGCCAGATTCCGGTCGATTTAGCCAAGTCAAGCGAAGCCGCGGATAGGAAAGATGTGCCGGTGGTGATCACATTGACCTCACAAGGAGAGATGTACCTGAACGATTCCGCGGTGCCTGAAAACGGCTTGCGAATCGTGCTGGAGCGAGAGCCTCGGGAGTCGCTGGTGGTCGTGCGCGCGGACAAGGTCACGATTCTCGAGCGATTTGTTCAGGTCGTGGATGAGTTGAAAAGCCTGGGCTTTGGACAGGTGAGCCTTGAAGTGGTGAAATCGTGACCGAACTCCTCCATAACCATTCCGTTCATACCGGCTTGAACCGGCAGGGGTGGGTCTATTCTGTCATGTTCCATGCGTTAGTTGGTGCCTGTGCCCTCCTGACGATGTCAGGACTCACCTTGTCATCTGAGCCCGACTCATTTCAGTGGAACGTGGCATTGCTGGAATCGTCAAGTCTCCAGCCGACGGTCGATCCTCTGTCCGAGATACTTCCCGATCCACCACCCACGCCAAGTCCGGCCAAATCCAGGCCGGTACCACCTCAACCAACGACGAAGCCCGTTCAGCATCATGTGGCTCACGTCCCTCAGGAAGTTCCGGACATCACCTCGATCAATCAAACTGCGTCGACCATTCTGGCACAACCCGACGAATCTCATGAAGTCACTGAGCCGGTGGCACCACGTCCGGCAACTGAGGAGGTCGTGGCGGAAGATCCGGATCCTGTACACGAGCCAACTCCACAGGAACCCGTCACCTCAACCGAGGAGCCACTTGTCACCCAATCAGCGACTGATTCTGTCGTCCGACAGCCTGAGGTGGAGGCGGTCCACGAGGCTCGTTTCACCCAGCCACTCAACTCTCAACATCTGGTGGCTTTGGCCGCTCCGGTTCAGACCGCACCGGCGGGCAAACCCAACTATGATTGGCTGATGAGGGCGTTGCTCGGCCGAATCGATGAGCTGAAGAATTACCCGGTCATGGCTCGGATGAACCGCTGGGAAGGCAAGGTCGTTCTCAGGGCCGTCATCAAGGATGACGGTCAAGTGTTGATGGTGGATGTCCAGGAAAGTTCCGGCCGCTCAATTCTGGATAATGATGCAATGGAAACCCTTAAAAAGGCCTCGCCGCTCAAGCTGGACCATCCCTTAGGAAAGCCACAAGTGGCGATACTCATGCCGATCAGTTATTCGCTTCGGTAGGTTCGTAGATGATTGCTTCGCGTCATCTCCATAAAAGACGGTGCCGTTCAACAGCCTACGGTTTTCGCTGTTTCATTGCGAAAGCCTCATTATCAATCACCCCTAGAGGCCGGTAGAGCCCAGCGCGCAAGGAGGAAGTGCGTGAATAGCTTTTCGT
>CAYTAS010000072.1:0-17891 GCA_964435885.1 uncultured Nitrospira sp.
ATCTCTTCCACCAAGAGGGAGATGTCGAACCGATGACGGAGTCGGATGTCATCGACCGCTGTCGGAAGACGCTGGTGGACTATCAGCAAGGGCCGTTGGCGAATTATGTGCCCTATTGCTCGTTGACGGATGCGACGCTGCATCGGTTGGCGGCACTGCAACCGAAACGGCTGGCGACCATGCATGGCTCAGTCTACGTCGGTGATGGAAGCCAAGCGCTCCATGATCTCGCGGCTGTCTGGCGAGAGGTCCTCAGTCCGCAGTCCGGACCTGTAACGAGTCATGATGAGGGATCAAGATCTCGTTGAAGGAGAAAGCGTACCACACGTCTTTATAGATGAGAGATCGCGCGCTCAGTCGAGAAGGTGAATCCGAGAATCCATCTTGTCGACAGGTGCCCTGCATAAGTAAGTCTTTCCTCGTCCATTCATTTACATGGAAATAAAAAGAAGCATATACAGCCGAATGCCTTGCGCTGTCGTGTCAGAGGCACACTGAGCATATAATTTGTAGTGTTCTGGTTCGTCGGCGGTCAGGTTGACCATCAAACCCTTTACGAGTATAGTACGACCCGGTAAGAATATGTGTATCTTTCCCTAGTCCTAAGAACAGATGAAGTGCCTAGGTGAATGCCACGAAATCCCCATCACCGTACTGTGCTGACCAAGAACGCTAACACCAGGAGGATCACCCATGCTGACACCAGCGGAGTTTCTGAAAGACATCACGATTCACCCGGAGTTCCAGGGACGAATCATCGACTGGCTCAAACCCTGGCGGCTGAAGACCTACGTGGACATTCTGATCGTCGTGGACACAGAGATCAGTACCACACCCACTAACGATTTTGGTATAGCGTCGGTGATAGAGCTGCTGCGCAATACTGCGGTCGGCTGCATGAAGTTTCGTGTGGATATTGCGCTACGCAGCGATGAAACTTTTAGCGTAGTGGCCAATCCTACGCCCACACAACCGAAGTATCGTGGCTTCCGGTTCAATTCCGCCAGCGGTGGAGTGGACGTGATCGACAAGTATGAGCAGATCTGGTGCTTTGGGTTCAAGCCAAGCAATTCAGGTAGTTCTAACGACGCCGAAATTGATATGACCTTCGCCCTGCCGGCGTCCAATCCAGAGCTCAACAAATTGGACCAATGGATGAAAGACAGGAAGGGTGGACTTTTCGGTACAGGAGACCACCATTTTCTGGGTGCCTCCATGTGCCGTAAAATTCCGCGGCTGGGTACCATGCGGCGCTGGACGAATGCCGACGGTGTGCCGCCCCAGTTCGGACCTAACCGTATCGATACCTTGCGTCCGCCGCCACCGGTCGCCAATTTCCAGTTGGGTGGTCCGAGCCAGATGGCAAACCTTCCTCACCAAGGGGATCTCACCATCCAGCCTATCCGGTGGGTGACCTGGAAGTCGGTCTACTGGGCTCTCGGTTTGCGGAAGAAACGTCCACACCCGGTGCTGTGCCACCCCACGCTTGGCCCCATCGACGTCATGCCTGACCACGCGCACGAGGGATGGTGTGTGCCGAACCCGAATTTGGGTGCGAATAAAAAGTTCAAAAATGAGCCGGAGTATCCTAACGCTACCGATGGCGGTCCCAAGCCTGCTCCGGAAATCATCGCCTACGGCAGCAACCTGGGTAGTGACCAGTGGAATTTTGAAAAACTTGAGCAGCCTGCGCGCAACAACATCCCTATGATTGCAGTCTATGACGGACACCGTGCAGGCGTAGGCCGGGTGGCTACCGACACGACATGGCATCACTGGATGGACGTCAATATTAATGCCATCCGGGCGGCCAATAACGACGACTGGAAGAAAATCAGCCGGTATTTCATCAATCTGGCGGTCTGGCTCAATCCACCTGGCTTCTCAACAAAGTGCCTCTATCTTTCAGTGGTGGCCAGCCATTTCGAAGTCGTGGGTTTCCAGGAATTTCATCTGAATGCTACCAGAGTAGAGCTGGGTCGTGCCTTGCGGGCGCACTTGGTCAAGTACTACGGACCCTGCTGGGTGACCGAGCGTATTTGGGAAGTGGCATTCGAGCTGGAGCAGATTCCTGTGCGCCACTTGATGGAGTTTACTAAACGATTCGAAGGCACAAACGTCACCTCAGAAGACTTTGAGGAGCTGGTGCTAGGCGAGATGGTGGGGGCAACTCTCAAACCCGCTATGGCGCTCAAGCAGGGCGACATGCGCGCTGCGAGGACCCTAGCCGAGCCGGAAAAGCTCTTCGCCAAGCCCTTCGCGGCTGCTATGGCCGCCTTGACGAAGGAAGTCAACCGCCAAATGAAGATCGACGATCAAGTGGTGCGTAACTTCAAACCGGTACGCTAGTTGATGTTGGTATCCATCTGCGGCTAGATCACTCGGGCCAATCTGCCCGGCTTCTGGTTTGTTTAGTTGAGATTGGTCAATATGAATTAGCGACACTGCAACCGAAACGGCTGGCAAGCATGCACGGTTCGGTCTACGTCGGTGATGGAAGCCAAGCGCTCCATGATCTCGCGGCTGTTTGGCGAGAGGTCCTCAGCCCGCAGTCCGGACCTAAAGCATCTCTAGGGGTAGAAAGTGGTAACCAGTCACCGGTCCTATGATCCCGCAGCGCCTGTGTGTCCTTCGATGTGGCCGTTTGGCCGGAGGGTTAGCCGTAGGGATCTTCTTTGAAGCGAGCCTGAATTTCTTCGACTTCCGTACGCTGGGCGATGAGAGCCTCGACGCAGTGTTGATCGATTTGTGAGCCGGCCATGCGTCGCAGCATGGCAAATGCCTCGTCGTTCGACCAGGCGTCCTTGTACGAGCGGCGACTCGTTAACGCGTCAAAGATGTCGGCGACGGCTACGATTCTTGCCTCGATCGGAATATCGCTTCCTTGCAATCCGCTTGGATATCCGCTGCCGTTCATTGCTTCATGGTGGTACAGCGCGATGTTACGGAGCATGTCGATGTGTTCGAGGCCGTCGAGGCCGAAATTATTCAACATCACGTCGATGATCTCCCGCCCTTTGGCGGTATGGCTGCGCATGATGGTTCGCTCCCGGTCGGTCAGAGTCCCGGGTTTGCGCAAGATCTCGTCGGGAATCGCGATTTTCCCGATGTCGTGCAACGGGGCGAAGAGAAAAATGTGCTCGATGAGGTCGTCGGTCAGGCTGTAGGTGGGGGCGATGGTCCGTGCAATCAAGCGGGCAAAGTTGGCCATGCGATCCAGATGGGCGCCCGTATCCATGTCTTTGTGGTGCACGATGTCGGCGGCCGTTCTGACGGAAGCTTCCAGGGTCCGGATCGAGGAGAGTTCGGAGATCGCTGTGAGCGAAGTGAGGTGCCCGAAGATATCCAGATCATGCAGGACTCGATCGGTGAACACGCGCTTGAGCCTCGAATTGAAGAAGACGAATCCAAAGAAGGTTCCGTTCAGGAACATCGGCAGCGTATAGCTGGCCCCGTATCCGGCGGTGCGTATGCGCACCGCATGCTCGGCGTGGCTGCGTTTGAACACATCGAGATCATTGACAACCCGCGGTGTGCCGCGCAGCACCGTCTCTTTTAGAGACGTGACCTCAGTGAGTTTTGCGGAATAGTGCCGAAGCGGATGAGCTGAGCGGCCGCTGTCGACGTAGGTTTTGAGCAGGTCTGTCTTGGGGTCATAGACGGCGACGGCAATGCGTGCAATGAACGGATACCGACGCTTCAGCAGTTTGTGAAGCGTCGCCAGTTTGTCGGCCAGAGAATTGTGACGATTAAGGGTGTCGAGCGCGTCCCGGTGATAAAAGACGGTCTTGTCGTGGGCGGCTCTTGGCATGGAAGAAGTCTAGCATGGGAGGCGCACGGCACCGCCAAAGAAATGAATCTGCACAACTCGATCCAGATTACTGTCCTCTCCTAGATTCTTGAGATCCGGAGCCGGCGCCATTCTGGTGACACTCGGCGTGAACAGCCCCTTCGCCACCACGCTGTTCTCCGACTCGGCGCGTCTTCTCTTGCAAGTCCTCAAGGAGACGGGCTCCTCTGCACTGCTTCTGGTATTGACCGGGTTCGGTGCAGGCGACAGCTGGCGATACAATTCGCTCCCCATGAAACTCATGTTCATGCTGCTCCTCAAGAAAGTTTATGCGGACAAGAGTGAACAGGAGCGCATAATCGCCGAAGGATATTCACGATGGGAGATTGTCCGCCCAGGTCAGTTAACCAATGGGACGATGTCAGGCCACTATCGCGTAGTGGATCAATTGGTGGAAGGCATGAGGGTGGATGCCATCACATCGTGCCGATGTGGCTCACTTCATGGTGGCGGAGGCGGAACATCCCACCTACGTGGGCAAGTATCCAGCGCTGACCTACTGAAAATGCTGTGCTGGTTCTCGTCTCGGGACGACTCGCCCTTCTTCTAGATCCTGAAGATCCGACCAAGCGGTGATGTCGGTTCGTGAAGGATCGATGGCATCCAGGTATTTCGTGAACCGGGCGGCGCTTTCAGGGGAACTTGGTCCGCGTGCCAATAAGTTCCGATTCCAGTCTTCCAACTCAGCAGGCTGGTGCACCCTGACCTGCTTCTCAAACCAGGTGACAACTCCTTCATCGGTCGAGTTGGCTTTGACGGCAGCCGTGAACTGCTCACTGGTGATGCCGACAAACTCCAGCAGCCGATCGTCCATCGGGCAGGGGTAGATATACTCGCCCCCAGTTCCGGCGAGAACGGCTCGGCATTTGTCGATCATGCGAGCCAGATGGGCATAGCCCCCCAACTTGAATTTCATACTGCGCGGAAAGTTTCTTCTCAGATCCATCGCTACAGCAGTTTGTGATTTTTAAAAGTCAAGCTCTTCACCACAACCTGACTATTTTCATACGTGATGATCCGTCTGGTGGCCGGCAGGTCGCATGCTCCGATACGAACGTGAGTATCCGTGAAACTCTCGACATTGGTGAGTGTCCCATCGGTGGGTGAGTAGTAGTAAACGGTGTACTTGGTCGTGAGATTTTTCTGGTCTTGCGTGAGGGTGCTTTCTTCCACGTTGATCGTAAACGCAAACGGATTCATGCCAGGATGGGCCATTTTCCGGTTGATCTGGGTGATGCGGTTGTCTTTCACCCGGTAGAAGGAATTGGAGCCATGGATATTCAGTTTCGTCCCGAACGGGTGGCCGTCCTCTTCCATGGTGAGGGAGTACTTTCCATCGGATTCCTCGAAAGTTCGCGGACCGCGATGGACTGCAATCATGCCGAGCTGCTCCTGAGCCCATTTTTGTGTCTCGCCATTCCCCAGCTGAACCGAAACCTCGCGCGGACTCTTGACCGTGACCGTGCCGGTGGTTTCTTTTCCGTTCACATTCACGGCCAGGTCGGCGGTGAATCCTTGGAAGTCTTTGGGCCAACGAGCCGTCGCTTCAAAGGCTCGTCGAAGCAGGTCACGGGCCCGAGGGTCGTCGGTGACGGTCGAAGGTTCGTGCGTTGGGTGCATCTCAATCTCCTCTCAGAAAAGGCACTGGATTATCTATATGTCACTTATACCGGGAACATGCGAGAAGGCTCAAGCCTCAAATCCACAAGATCGGGTGGATATCCGTGCGGGGGGCACGTCGTAAGTGGGCACAATGTTTGATATTCCCAAGAATCCAGGACTCTGTTATACTCCAGCAATTTTCTTAGCCTGGGGTGTTCAATCGTCGAGGCTCTGGTCGGCCTTCGGCTTCAGTCGAGAAAGGATGGGCATGGAAAGGCGAGCTGCTTCGCATACCGAAGAAGAAGAGATGAACCAACGCCGGAAGCTTCTCAATGCGGCGAGAAGAGGTGATACGAAAGCCATCAGTAAACTGTTTGAGCTCTACCAAGTGCGTGTCCTCAGCGGAGATCAGCTGGCCAAGGTCAATCGGACCTCCACCTACATGGTTCCAGTCAAACCCTCGAAGAACGGTAAATCGAGGTCACAGGGAAAAGGGAAGAAGTCGGTTCCTCCCCAAGCAAAAGGAGGCAAGATACCGGGCAGAGCCACGCCAGCCACGCCGGCGGTCAAAGCTCCCGCGAAGACTGCCCCTACACGACCTGTAACCGGGGTTAAAAAGACAGGGAAGCGAAAAGCCAAGCACAAGTAGTGTGAGGCTCCGTTACTGCACGGCGACTCGGAGCCCGCCTCCCGCGAGTTTTGCAGCGATATGTTCGGCTTGCTCCGTCGCTCCGGTGAAGACGATCGCTTCCCCGTCATGATCGATTCGATAGGCCAGCTCAAACGCTCTCGTCGACGTCATCCCAGGAATAAACCGGCAAAATAGCTCGATGACCTGCTGGTAGGTGTGGCAATCGCAGTTGTACACAAACACGCGGGACTCGAACTCCGTGCCTGAACCGGTGTTGACTGCTTCGGTGATATCAGGAACGGTTTCTGGTGTCGCAGGTGTCGGCATGCAACGCGGAGTTCTAGGAAGCTGGAAAAAACTGATTCCCTTTCGAGTCGTACGACGCCATGGCATCCACTTCTACACCGTGTCCATATCGATCACTTCCGTGGCGTCCCATAGATTTTTCAGTTCGGCATCAGCCAACTCTTTTTCTCGATCCGCTTCGGTCTCCATTCCGAGGGGCAGACACGGTGGTACCGAAACCGGACCGCTACGCCCTTCTTGAGAGATGTGTCCCGTCGTCTGTTCGGAGCGGCGGCGTTTCTTGGTCGGATCCATGTTGACTGGCATCGTAACCCTCTGAGACTCGATGTAGTCTCCTCCGATTGCGCATGTCTTGTCAATCAGACGATGAGCGGATGAGCAAAAACCGACAGTTCTCGAGTTTTACATGATATTCGATGTCAGGGCGAGTGCTGTGCTCAAAACAGAGTCTCTGCCACCGTATCGGCGTATCGCCGTCCCAAGGGGGTCAGCCATAGGCGATCGTGATCTGATGCGAGCAGGCCCTGGTTCAGGAGTGTGTCGACCTGACGATCTCGCTCTGCGGTTCGGCTCGTCAAGCGAGGGACTCCACTGAGAAGCCGCAAGCCGAATACGAGCGCATCTCGCTGCCGATCGAGCATCGAGAGTGTGATATGGTCCTCGATCGGCAGGCGATCCTCGTTCAACGTTTCCAGATAGGATTCAAGATCCGCTATTTTCCCGAATCTGGTTCCAGCGAGATACGACTGTGCGCTGGGGCCGAGTCCCAGATACTCACCGCCGGTCCAATACAGTAGATTGTGGCGACAGGCAGATCCCAGTTTGGCGTAATTGGAAATCTCATAACGGACAAAACCCGCGCCGGCAAGGATGCGCTCCGCTGCGGCCTCCATCTCAACCTGAAGCGCCTCATCGGGGGGCGCCACGACTTGACGACCAATGTTCTGAGCCAGTCGCGTCTCTTCTTCGACGGTCAGGGCATAACAGGAGATGTGAGTCGGCTGCAGCGCCAGCAGCGATTCCACCGTGTCCATCCAATCGGGCAATGATTGGCCCGGCAGTCCGTACATCAGGTCGAGATTGATGTTCCGAAAGCCTGCGCGACGCGATTCGTGAACGGCACTGACGGTGTCTCGAACCAACCCAGATCGCCCGATGGAGGCGAAATCACGATCCTTCATGGATTCTGCTCCGAGACTGATTCGATTAAACCCGGCCTCGGCTAACGCATTGAGGTCTTCGGAGCCCACGGTAGACGGGTGCGCCTCTACCGTGATCTCCGCGTCCGGGCTCGTCGGCCACGTCGCTCGAATTTGTTTCAGAAGAGTCGTCAGATATTCCGTGGGGAGAGACGTCGGCGTCCCCCCGCCGAAATAAATGCTGTGCAACAGACGTCTGTTTAAAAAATCTTGTCGGGCGTGGAGTGCAATCTCTTGAAGGAGAGCAGACTGAAACCGCACGATTCGATCAGGTCGAGCGATCTCCAGGTAGAAGGCGCAGAAGTGGCAACGGCGGCGACAGAAGGGGACATGGATGTACAAGCCGATGGCGTCTGAAGAGATCATTGGTCGAACGGAAACAGAACGGGTTTGGAGAAATCTCTCGTCAAGACGATCTCGATTTCGTCCGTCGGCGAGGCTCCTCGGTTTCTGATGCGCGCGGCCCAACCTCCATGTCGGCGCAGTGACTCGAACACCGACTTGACGAGCTGGGGTTTGATGCAGGCTTCCCACTCGCGTACCCAATTCTGCTCATCTTCGTCGCCGGTGTAGTCGTCCGGGAAGGACGCTTCAAGGGTGAAACGGAGCGCATACGTTTTTTCTTCCTGGTACATCATGTTCCTATCGTTGCCATTCGGCAGGACTGATCTTATAATGCGTTTCCCTCTGAATGTGAAGGAGATGTCACCCATGCCTATCTTCGAATATGTATGCCGTGAATGCAATCATCGTTTTGAGCTCCTGATTCAAGGATCGGTGGAGGCGACCTGCCCACAGTGCAAGACGAACAAGCTTGATAAACAGTTTTCAGCGTTCGGTGTCGGCGCGACGACCGGATGGGCTTCATCGGGGAGTCCTGGTCCCTGCGGTAGTTGTGGAGATCCGCGCGGGCCTGGTGCCTGTTCGATGAACTGAGAGCCGGCTGTTGAAAAAGTCCGCCAGCTTCGTTCTCGCGACGCTCAGAGGCTCAACGTACCGAAGCGTACGCCTCGCCGTTTCGCTTGCTGCGGCCTTGCTAGACGGCCTTTTTGAACAGCCGGCGGGTCCTGTAAAAATTGTCCGGAACTTCTGACTTTCAGCACTACCACGCATGCAAAATAGTTTTTCGACGTCGAGCGAACAGGCGCTGCAAGGCGCGATCTCAACCATTTCCCAATCCGATCCTCTGATCAAGCTGTTGCAGCAAGTACGACTCGGTCGCATCAAGCCGGCGGATGCAGGGTTACGTGCCGTGACCGAATCATGGCTTGAGATGTATGCGAACGCGCTGAGTACGGAAGGCCTCACTCAATCCGATCTCCGACGACTTAATCCCGTCCCTCGGCTTGAGGTTCTCATCGAGGTCGGTGTGCTCACGGACGATCATCCAGGCGTGGCGTTCTTGAAGGTTTCCTATGATCGGGCGTTGGCTCGTGTCGCAGGTGAAGGGTGAGTAGGTAGAAGTGCTTGTGAGAGACGTACCGGGATTCTCATTTCAACGAGACTCTGGTGTCTCAGAGGCAGTATGAGTTGAACGATGTTGAGGGGATAGAATGATGGGTAGGTCGATCACCATGAGTCTTTTGCGCATCGAAATCCGGTGCCGCTTGGACGGCTGTCGATCGTTCCCCAATCGCGATCACTCGTACGGAGACTGGCGGCCGGCTTCAGCCACGATCCGCCGCGCATGGCCTTGATCGCGCCTCGGTGTGGACCGGGCGGATCACTGAGGGGCGCATTTCGATAGTAGTTTGGGTCATACCAGTCCTGCACCCATTCTGCGGCATTGCCGGCCATGCCGACGATCCCATAGGGGCTCGCCGCTTGCGGGAAACCGTCCACCGGCATCGTTAAGACTTCTCCTCGTAGCCCCTTTTCTTTGGCCATGCGCGCGCCGTCGCCCTTGAGCCAGAAGGCATCCCAGTCGGCTCCGCTGGCGAACTCAATCGTTCGTTGTGCCCAATAGCTTGCGCTGTTGGCCATGGTCAGGTCCCAGTCGTTTCCCCAGGGATAACGCCGGCCGTCGGGACCCCGCGCAGCCTTTTCCCATTCGGCTTCCGTGGGGAGACGCTTCCCCACCCAACGGCAATAGGCGTCGGCATCGGCCCAACTGACATTGACGACGGGATGTTGTTCGATGCCGGATAGGGGTCGATTGTCGGCCCAGAGCGTTGCGGCTTGGTTCGAATTCTCCGGCGCTCGATGACCCGTTGTCTGGACGAACGCGGCGTAGGCTTGGTTCGTCACCTCGACGCGATCGATGAGGTAGCCGCTGAGATACACGCGCCGTTCGGGATGTTCGTCAGGAAATCCATCGCTTCCTTCGGGTGTTCCCATCGTAAACTCTCCCGGAGGAATGAACGCCATGTCTGTGGAGGTTTCCGTACCGCTGACCGACGGCGTAAGACCAAGGATGAGAACCAGGACGCGCAAGGAGCGGGAAGACTCGCTCATGAAGGCCTGGAAATGCCGCAGGCCTTGGCGACGGCATCCCGGTAATTCAACCAGATGGCCAAGCTTTTTTTGACGCTGGTGAGAACCAGGGGTCGAAGTGCCGGAGGGGTGTAATTCACGACCATGTCGTAGGCATCATGACGATGGCCTGCTTCCACGAGCTGGTGGGCTCGAATCAGGTCCATGCGGTTTCGCGGAACTCCGTGATACCGAACCAAGGGATGACGGGCGATGATCGCTTCAATGTCTTCCGCTTGTTTTCTTTTGGAAGAGGATTGCAACTCTTTGCGATCCTTGATGCTGCCTTCCACGAAGATGGTGAATATGGCCGCCGCAATCACCCACTGGCGGTGGTGGGACATCCTTTCCAGCCAGGCTCGATAGGTGCGGGCCGCAGATAGGAGCCGGTCATGCTCAAAATCCGTACGGCGGAATCCCAATCCTTCCATCATCGTCAAAAAGAGTTCCGGGTGAGATTTCCTCAACGACAGCCCACCAGTCTCTTCTTCGTAAATATTCTCGGCCAGCATATGGCGGACTGGTGGAGGAGGGCCTTTCCCCAGAATACGCGCCAAGAAGACGGGAAAGTCCCGAACATAGACCGCGTACTCATGTTGAAAGTGAGTCTTGAGTTGAACCGTTGTGAGACGGCCTGAGGAAAAATGTTCCCATGCCCAATGGTGTTTCCCGTCCATGATGGTGAGGAGGGATGCAAGGAACGAGGATTTTTTGATTTGCCTGGCCATAATGGCTTGCCTTCTCGAGTCGCTCATCGCTAAAATTCACCACAGCCGATGAATCCGATCACTATTCAAGATCCCGACGAAATCCTCACCTTCTTAGCCGATGTGACTCTTCGAGGAACCGGTTTTACTACGGAATGCTTACTCGACTATGTCTTGGAGGAAGGATTTACAGAGCCTATTTTCCTCAATGCCAGCGGCGAGGACCCCACGGCGTTTTTCAAGGGACAGCCGAATGCCTGGGCCATCTACCAAGTCCGCGAGTGGAAACGAGTGCTCACGGTTTCCGGCGGTCCCGGCCAGGAACGGCGCGTACGCATCACGGAAACCCCGTAGCCTGAGCGTGAGTGTAAAGAGACGGACGGCAAAGTGCAATCAGATGTTGGGTTTCCACCCTGTCAGCGGACGGGCAACCCATGTGTGATGTGTTCTCATTACGCCGGTCTATGGTTGAATTCTCGGATGAGGCTTCTCTGTAGGTAGGTCGCGAAAATGGCGCTCTCGGGTTCCCTCGTACCAACCTCCGACGAGGATGCCCTCCTCAAAATATAGGTAGCGATGACGAACGATCGCTGAGCTTTCCCAATCTTCGAATATCCATTCCTCCTGTCGAATCCCGTCCTTCGTGAAGGTCGTATTGATCGTCTGCGGTCCACCCCAGGATTGCAGGACCTGTTCCTTGCTCATTCCGACCATGACGCGATGTTGCGCGATGTGCTTCTCGAAGTTCGGATCGCCGAACTGAACGATCATCGGCCAGATCACGGCCATAAGCAGAAAGAGGACAAGCCCGGTATAAATGATGATTCGCACCGGGCGTCGGCGAATGAACGACGGTTCTTCGGTGTCGGGATCGAATGGAATGGGTTGAGACTCAGTCGACATAAAGAGATACCGATGCTAACAAGCAAGTTATGTGTGAGTCAAGGAAGTGCCATGAATAGTCCATAAAATCAATATGATAGAATGAGGCGCTATACTTGCTCATCGGTGTTGCGACCAGGTCACACACTAGAAAATGGATAGCGGTGCACGATGCGACACCTAATTGGGCTGATGTGTCTTTATGTTGTGCTTGGAATGCATACCACCGCGGAAGTGCTGGCTACGACCATCTACTCCTATATCGATGACCAGGGCAATCCCGTATTGACCGACTCGTTTGAGACGATTCCGGAAAAATATCGGGCGAAAGTGAAGACGCATGAGCAACCAAGCTCGGTGGAAAAAACGCCTTCAAAACTCCAAGGGGTACAGCAGAAGCTTCAAGAAGGAGTGAAGTCTTTTGGATGGGAGATGCCGACGCTTTCGAGTAAGTTGAATAAATTCAGTGTGAGTGAATCGCCGATCCTCAACTACGCAGGTATCGCGGCGGTCGTCCTCTTACTCATCATGTATCTCAGCAAGAACAGCCCCATGATCAGGTTGTTTGCCATGGGCTTGCTCATCGTTCTTGGAATCGGGACGCCTGTGCTCCTGTATACGAGCGACGGTGGACCGATGGATATCTTGAAGAAAAAAGCCGTGGCCTCGGGCCAAGCTCAACAGGACCGGCTTCAGCCAACCTCGCAGTAAGGCCTCCCTCGGACACTCTCTCTCGACTATTCCGCGTATTGGGGAACTGGGATTGGTTTGGATAATGGTTTGGCGGGAACCGCGTCGTGTCCGACGGGGTAGGCGTAGGGATTGGAAATCGGCTCATGGGTATGTCGTTGGCGAAGCGTCACCACCTGCAGGCTCTGGGTGCTGATTTCCATGCGGTCGATGGATGTGTTGGTCGCCAGGCGATCAGGAAGCCCCTGCATCGAGAACAATTGAAAACAGAGGGTCCACTCAAGCTGGTCCTTGCCGTGTTCCTTGACGATGAAGCGCGCTGCTGGCGACGGAGTTCCCTTGAACAACAGCAGCCAGATACTGGATCGAAAGGCAGGGGAGCTGGGATCAGCGGAGGGGCGAAACTCGGGAACCAAGGTCGGGATGCGGTGGAGCGGAACAGCCGGTGAAAACTCGATATCCACGAGTCGAACAGTCAAGGGGCGATTCTCGTTGTGATCGTTCGGGTCGACGGCGTAGCTGAACGAGTAGCGGACATCGACGCCGTCGCGCGTGAAGGTGTACACATCTTCGCCGTTCTCCGGTGAGACCAATTTGCTGAAGTAATTCGTCCAATCTGTAATCGGATAATAAGTGAAGATACGCAGTGCGGATTTTCGATCGCGCACGGCCTGCGGCATCCCAAGTTTGTCGTGGAGCTCTTGCTGGGAAAGGCCGAGAAATCCGTCCTCAAAGTACGGTTCGGCTTGGGTCTGCGAGGGATTCGTTGACAGAGCCACGGCAGAGAACAAAAGAACGTGCATCGCCCTCCGCAATATCGATACGATCGACATGACCCGGTATCGTAGCCAGGCCTCCAAATTCCTGTCAAGAAACTCCGCCTGCTTGCCCGATCTGAAGTCCTTCCAGTATGATCGCGAACAGGAAAATCAGAGAATGCCCCAGTTGCTGCGTAACGGAAGGTGAGCATGTCGATACATAACCAGAGTCCCATTTCGGCCCTCTTGCAAGAGCGTATCCTCATCCTCGATGGGGCGATGGGAACGATGATCCAACAGCGGAAGTTGGATGAGGCGGCCTTTCGCGGCGAGCGGTTTAAGGAGTGGACGAAGGATTTGAAGGGCCACAACGATCTGCTCAATATCACGCAACCATCGATCATTGAAGAGATCCACCGGCAGTATCTGGAAGCGGGCGCGGACATTGTCGAAACCAACACGTTCAATTCCCAGGCGATCTCGCTTGCCGACTATAAGATGGAAACCTTGGGTTATGAATTATCCAAGGCCGGAGCGGAATGCGCCAAACGGGCGGTCGAGGCCGTGCAGCGGGCTCAACCGGGACGGCATTGTTTTGTCGCTGGGGCGATCGGCCCGACGACGAAGACCTCGTCGATTTCCACCGATGTGAACAGCCCGGCTGCTCGCGGGACAACCTATGACGAGCTGGTGAACGCCTACGGCCAACAAGTCAGGGGTTTACTCGACGGCGGTGTCGATCTGCTGCTTGTGGAAACGATCTTTGACACGTTGAACGCCAAGGCCGCCTTCTTTGCCATCCAGCAGGCATTCGCCTCCGGCGCGCGCCGGGTGCCGATCATGGCATCGGTGACGTTCATTCAAGCCGGGAGCAATCGCGGTGTGACCGGTCAAACCGTCGAGGCCTTTTGGAATTCCATCTCCCATGTCCCGTTGTTGAGCGTGGGGATGAATTGCGCGCTCGGTCCGAAGGAAATGCGTCCACTGATCGAGGAACTGTCGCACATCGCGCCGATCCATATCAGCGCTCACCCCAATGCCGGTCTCCCGAATCCGTTGTTGCCGACCGGATTTCCGGAAACGCCCGACTCATTGGCCCCCCAACTGCGCGAGTGGGCGGAGAATGGATGGCTGAACATCGTCGGAGGTTGTTGTGGGACGACGCCGGCCCACATCAAGCGAATTGCCGAAGCGGTGCGTGGCGTGAAGCCGCACGCGATTTCGAAGATCGAACCGTACACGCGATTGAGCGGGCTCGAGGCCGTCACCGTCAGGCCGGACTCGAATTTTGTCAACATCGGCGAACGGACGAATGTCACGGGGTCGCCTGCCTTCGCAAAACTCATCTTGGCCGGTGACTATGAGGCGGCACTCTCGGTGGCACGGCAACAAGTGGAGGGCGGCGCCCAGATCATCGATGTGAACATGGATGAGGGCATGCTCGATTCCAACGCGGCGATGGAGAAGTTTTTGCGATTAGTCGCCTCGGAGCCTGATATCTGCAAGGTGCCCATCATGGTGGATAGCTCCAGATGGGAGGTGTTGGAAACCGGGCTGAAGAATATTCAAGGCAAAGCCGTCGTCAATAGCATCAGTTTGAAAGAGGGCGAACGGAAATTCATCGAACACGCGACACTCATCCGTCACTACGGCGCGGCGGTTGTTGTGATGGCCTTCGATGAGCAGGGGCAGGCCGACACGTTGGAACGGAGGAAAGAGATCTGCGCGCGTTCGTACAAGATCCTCACCGAGCAGGTCGGTTTTCCTCCGCACGATATCATCTTTGACCCGAATGTGTTGACCGTCGCGACGGGGATTGAAGAACATAACAACTACGCCGTGGATTTCATTGAAGCGACGCGCTGGATTAAGCAGAACCTGCCAGGCGCGAAGGTCAGCGGAGGCATCAGCAATATCTCCTTTTCGTTCCGCGGCAACAACATTGTTCGAGAAGCGATGCACGCCGCCTTTCTGTATCATGCCGTTCAGGCCGGGCTTGATATGGGAATCGTGAATGCCGGGCAGCTCGCCGTCTACGAAGAGATTCCGAAAGACTTGCGCGAACTTGTCGAAGATGTGCTGCTCAACCGGCGGCCGGATGCCACGGAGCGCCTGGTGAGCTTTGCCGAGACCGTGAAGGCCAAAGGAAGAACGATCGTCAAGGATGATGAGTGGCGAAAGTGCACCGTAGAGGAGCGGCTCTCCCATGCCCTCGTGAAAGGCATTACGGACTACATCGATCAAGATACCGAAGAGGCGCGTCGGAAATACGCCAAACCGTTGGAGGTGATCGAGGGACCGTTGATGGATGGTATGAACGTCGTCGGGGACCTGTTCGGGTCCGGCAAGATGTTCTTGCCGCAGGTCGTCAAAAGCGCCCGTGTTATGAAGAAGGCCGTCGCCTATCTCATGCCCTTCATGGAAGAAGAGAAGAAGCGAACCGGCAATTTCCAGGCACAGGGGAAGGTCCTGCTTGCGACGGTCAAGGGTGACGTTCACGATATCGGGAAAAACATCGTCGGAGTCGTGCTTGGCTGCAACAACTATAAGGTCATCGATCTCGGCGTCATGGTGCCCTGTGAGAAGATCCTCGCGGCTGCGCGAGAGAACAAGGCCGACATCATCGGCTTGAGCGGACTCATCACACCGTCGCTCGATGAGATGGTGCATGTGGCCAAGGAAATGACGCGCGAAGGGTTTGCTGTGCCGCTCTTGATCGGCGGCGCCACAACGAGTAAGGCCCATACGGCGGTGAAGATCGCGCCCTCCTATGAGCCCGGCGTGGTCCATGTGTTGGACGCCTCACGCGCAGTGGGCGTCGTGGGGAGTCTCGTCAGTGACACGCAAAGGCAAGGGTTTGTCGATCACGTGAAAGAGGATTATGAGCGAGTGAGGCAATCGCACCAGGAGCGAGGCGCCAAACCTCTGCTCTCGTTCGCCGAGGCGCGTGCGAATCGTCTGCTCTCGGACTGGGCCAAGACCGATATTTCGACACCGGCGAGGTTGGGCATTCAGACCGTCCCCGATCAATCGCTGACCGAACTGATTTCCTATATCGACTGGTCGCCTTTCTTTCATACGTGGGAGTTGAAGGGACGCTATCCGACGATCCTGGACGACGCAACGGTGGGACCGAAGGCGAAGGAACTGTATGACGATGCGCGACGCCTGTTGGATGAGATTATCAAAGATCGATTGCTCTCAGCCAAAGGAGTATACGGATTCTTTGCTGCGGCGTCGGTCGGGGACGACCTCGAATTGTACGCGGATGCGTCGCGAAAAACCGTCCTCACTACGATCCATCATCTCCGTCAGCAAGGGGAGAAGTCTACTGGCCAGCCGAATCTCTCGCTTGCGGATTATGTTGCTCCTAAACATTTAGGTCGGGTTGATTATATCGGCGCGTTTGCCGTCACGGCGGGTATCGGATTAGACAAGCTCTGTAAACGGTTTGATCAGGATCATGACGACTACAATTCCATCATGGCCAAGGCCCTTGCGGATCGACTAGCCGAGGCCTTTGCTGAATTGCTCCACGCGCGAGTCAGGAAAGAATGGGGCTACGGCAAGTCGGAACGATTGACGAATGAGGATCTGATTCGTGAGAAGTATCGTGGGATCCGGCCCGCGCCGGGCTATCCGGCTTGTCCGGACCATACCGAGAAGCGGCTACTATTTGATTTGCTATCGGCGGAAAAACACACCGAGATCACGCTGACGGAAAGCTTTGCGATGTGGCCCGCTGCGTCGGTCAGCGGCTTCTATTTTGCCCACCCAGACGCCAAGTATTTTGCGGTCGGCAAGATTGGCAAAGATCAAGTCGAAGACTATGCGCGTCGAAAGGGGATGGATGTCCGTACCGTCGAACGCTGGCTTTCGCCGAACCTGAATTATGAGCCTGAGTGAAGAGCAGGAAGTCTCCGGGGCTGTATAAATTATTCCAGGTGGAGAGAGACCAAGCGATCCTCGCAGGACCGTTCTTCCTGAAAGCATCACCGGTAACCAGCCTATTATGTGTGTACCAAGCAGAGCACCGAGCGGATGTTCGCGGTGGGTGTCATTCAGCGCGTTGAAGCCGGAGATGGCCACCTTTCATCCAACCCCATCTCACATGAATTACGCAGTTCGACATCTCGGTTTGTCTGTGAGTGGCGCGCGTAAGTGTTACCACAAAACCATCCCCATCGGATGGCACACTTACCTGAATGGTCGTCTTGCTTGAATAAACATACGGTCGATTCTCATCAGTGAATCGAATCGGATGCTGAATCGAATAGGATACAAGCCTCTGCAAGTCTGACATTGGAATGTTGAAGCTGTCCATATCGCTCAGACCTCAACCAGAAGAAAGGTTGTGCTATTTACCGCGTTGCGCCAGCTGATTCTGGATTTGGGCGGAAGGATCGGCAGTACGCCAACAGGATTGGCTCGGGCATCGCACATATGTCGCCATACGCGGAACGACATTTGCTTGCCGTTAAGTGGAGATATTCAAACATTGGATGAAGCAAGAGAGTAGTGATCGGTTGCTCAGGAATTTGAAAATTCCCAGGCCGGGGGCGACTGGACCGCCCCATCCAGCGCGCACCTCCTTGTGGCTCCGACCTGGCTGGCGAATCCGGCGGTGATTTCCCAGTATCACCGCCGGGTGTCGTTATGATAAAGAGATGCGTCGCAATGAAACGAGACGTCGAACGAGGATGAAGCTGAGATCCCGGAGGCCCACGGTATGGACAGAACGCACTGCCCATCAAACGGAAGGAGTCAAGCTGTGAATGTGAAGCATGTGGTGAC
>CAYTAS010000073.1:0-17861 GCA_964435885.1 uncultured Nitrospira sp.
CTGTGAAGGGTGGCGCACCAGTATCACTGGTGGGCCCCCTTCACCTATCCTGCCCTGCATTCTACGCTGATAAATTCGGTGTGTCTATCTGTCGTGACCAACGATTCTCTCTGTACTGTGTCGCTCCACTTCGGGTAGGATAGGGACCGGGAACTAGTGAGGAACGGCGTGGGGGCGAAGAAAAGTCTTTCGGTCCGGGTGCACGAACGGGCGCAACGGGTCTTGCCGGCCGCACGCAATCGAGCCCAGGTGGTCGCCCTGCAGGGAGAGATCGAGCAAGCGCTCACGGATGGCTGTTCGCTCGCCATGATTTGGCACACCCTCCATGAGGAAGGAACGATTGTATTCGGCTATGAGACGTTTCGTGCGCATGTCCGTAAACTGATCCGGCCTCACCTGGAGGCCCGTCCCGCTTCCCATCCGGCAACGACAAGGTCACGACTGCTCAAGGACACGACGAAGCCAGCATCCTCAGAAACCGAGAAGAAAGGCGGCTTCGTCTTCAACCCCATCCCAAATGAGGAGGATCTGTATTAATGGCAACGATTCATCTGGTCCTGCAAGGCAAAGGCGGCGTCGGGAAGTCCATGATTGCGGCCTTCATCGCGCAGTACAAACTGACCAAAGTCAAACTTCCTCTCTGTATCGATACGGACCCTGTGAATGCGTCCTTCCAGGCCTATAAGAGCCTGAAAGTGCATCGTCTCACCATCCTGCAGGATGAGGAGATCGATCCACGCAGTTTTGACCAGCTGGTGGAACTGATCTCGAACGCGAAAGGCGATGTGGTGATCGACAATGGGGCCAGCTCCTTCGTGCCGCTCTCGGCCTATCTGATCACGAATCAGGTTCCGGCCTTACTGCACGAGATGAAACATCAGCTTGTCGTGCATACGGTGATTACCGGCGGGCAAGCCCAGTCGGATACCCTGCATGGATTTACACAACTCGTGAAGCAGTTCCCGCCTGACGTCCAGTTCGTGGTGTGGCTGAATCCGTACTGGGGTCCCATTGAGCGCGAGGGAAAAGCCTTCGAACAAATGAAAGCGTATCTGGAAAACAAAGATCGGGTGTCGGCCATGATCCGACTCCCGGACCTCAAAAAAGAAACTTTCGGGAGAGACCTGAGCGACATGCTGCAAGCCCATCTCACCTTTGATGAGGCAATGGCCCTCTCCTCGATCACAATCATGGCGCGGCAACGGTTGTCGATCATCAAGAAGCAGCTCTTTGAACAGTTCGCCGCGGTGCCGGTGTTGTGATGGGCGACGATCGCACCGACGACTTATTCAAAGAGATTGCGTCAAAGCATGGCGTGGCATTGGACCGAGAAGATCCGATTTTGATCGTGCAGACCATGCACGCTCGGTTATTAGCCGAGAGCCGGTCCGCGCAACAAGCCCTGCTTGAGGAGTATCGCACGACGCTCGAAGCCCTATTGGAACGATGGAGCGCGGAGACGACAGCCAAAGCGGAGCGGATCGTCACGGCCTCGCTGACCGCGAGCACGGAGACCATGAAGATGCAGATAGCGACGACCACGACGGACCTGACCCGCACCATCCGAAAGGAAGTCACCGAGGTATTGGACACGACGGAGACGCGAATGCGCAGGGCCACCACAGTGGGGTACGTGAATCTCCTCGCGGCAGTCGTAACCTTTCTTTCAGCCGTCGTGCTTTATTGGACGCTGCGCCCTTAACCGCTCCCCTATCCATTGTGGTTCACCTTCAGGCCATGCCGATGCCTAACAAATAAGCAACATCCTGCACAGGCCGTGTGTCGCGGCGGATGGTCGACTCCACCAGCTGTTATGCACACGGTTACCCCCAGAAGATGGGGACAGTGGCGCGGCTCGTGGATCGAGCACCCGCGCCAGCGCGGACGCTGGCACGCCTGCAGCACCCTATCCGCCGAACTCAGCATCGGGCGTCCCTGTTGACGGTGAAAGGCGGGAGACGCGATCACACGAAGGAGAGGGAGTCGTGAGGCCCTCCCCTTCCTCCTGCTTTTCCATCGCACCGGTTGCCGTGCTGGATCATGCATCGCTCTTCCGTTTGGGAGTAACCTGGGAGTGCTCCTCCGCACTCCATCTGAACACTACTCCGTCACAAGACAGACCCCAGACCGACTACAGCCATCCTTCATCAGCAAAGGACACATGCCGGTCCTCGCCCATGACAAGATGATCCAACACCCGAATCCCGAGGAGCTCACCAGACTCCACGAGCCGTTTGGTCAGAGCGCGGTCTTCCTGGCTTGGGGTGGGATCACCGGAGGGGTGGTTATGCGCAAACAAAACGGCCGCAGCATTCATCGCGACCGCGGCTTTAAAGGCCTCTCGGGGATGCACGATCGAGAGCGTGAGGCTTCCGACGGACACAACTTGGTAGCCGACCGGTGTGTTCTTCACATCGAGGAACAGCACGAGAAATTCTTCATGTGGTCGTCCATCGAAGTGGGCCCGGAGGAACCGGCACACCTCGCTCGATTGAGAGAGCCGTGGGGCGCCATACAGGGCCGAATGAGGTTCTTTCACGACGTGCAGTCGATAGAGAGGAACACATATAGAGGTCGCTCTTTGTTGGTTCAAGTTGTCTGGTACAATCTTCTTTGCCATGTGCTCGCCTTTCCCTTGGGTGTGATGCATGGTCAGGGAGTCGGAACGGGTGCACCCGTTCCGACTCCCGTTTTTCTGTCTACCGTCAAATCTTTTCCTTGAGATAATTGAGTTGTGCGGCACGATCGAGCGCCGTCAGATCCAGGCGCATACGCTCGCAGTAATGACGCAAATCTGTGAGGAAATCGGCTAGGACGGTTTCAGCCGAAGTGCTCGCCTCCCGTAAACCTGCGACCCGATAGTAGGCCAGCGCCTGCGCGGCTCGATCCGCCCGGATCGCATTCGGATGCCTCTTCTCCTTCCGAACATTCGCCCGATACATCGTTACACTATTCATCCTCGTTTCCTTTCTGTTGGACTGCCTCCCCATGAGAACAGCCACCCACGAGACCAACGGCCACAGCGCGTCGACCGGCCCACCGGTCTCTTTCACGAACATGTGTTGCGCCTCTCACGCACAGCAGGAGGCGCAACAGAACATCCGAGTCTGGGGTCCCGGCCGGCTGCGAGCGTGACAGCCCTCTGGGCCGTTGGCTGGCGCGGTTGCACCCGGACGGGCCCCACACCATGGGGAGCGAAGGAATGGGATGGAGAAGGAGAACAATCCGCACGGTCGAGCCGCCGCAGGCGACACGACGGTGCGCGAAGGACGGCACGGCGCGGGCGCGGTGCCCCCTCGATGTTGGAACGTTCCAAGCCACTCGTGGGTCAGGATCGGAGAGCTCAATGTGGGAGAAGGAAGGGAGAACTGGCCTGATCAGACAAGGCCGACGAGCGAGCGAGGCCCGCCGGCCCTGTTGCGCGAATCAGTCGATCGCGCGAACGATCAGGCCGGCCTCAGGATGGTCGGCTGCGAAGTCACGCAGCAGATGGAAGTAGTCGGCGATCCGAGGACCGAGTGGATCGTCCTCCAACAAGAAGGACACGTGGCTGAACGTGAACAGGGACACGATGATCCCAGCGGCATCGCCCGAGACCGTGGCGTCAAAGAAATTGTCCGCATGAATGAGGTGATACCTCACATGACTCGGGGCGAGATAACACCCGCCGTTGCTCAAATCAGAGAAGTGCCAATACCCTCCGGTGTAGGTGGGACACAGCTTGGCGAACTGCGCGTACACATAGTTCTCGACCGTAAGCATATGCTTGCCAAAGTGGCGCGGCAGAAACATGAGCCGGTCCTCGTCCGGCACCAGGGTCGCCACGATCGCTGGTTGTTCGTTGTTGAATGGTTTCATGTCGGTCCCTCCGAGTTGTCCCAGGCGGAATGGCCTGAGTGGAGGGTCTCCAGCGGGCGTGTAAGATTAACTGTGTAACTGGTTATCATGCTTCTTCTAGAGAGGAGGGAGGATTTGATGACCAAGCCAGACACGAAAACGGATGCGTTGTTGGATGACTTGTTACAAGGCTGTGCGTCTCCGGAAGAGATTCTTGGGGAACATGGATTACTGAAGGGCCTCACGAAACGGTTGGTGGAACGAGCGCTAGCCGCTGAATTGACCACCCATCTTGGGTATGCGCCTCATGCTCGCTCGCCGTCGAAATCAGATAATGCTCGGAATGGCAGTAGTCCGAAGACGGTCCAGACTGAGCAAGGCCCGGTCGACTTGGCGGTGCCGCGCGATCGGGCAGGCACATTTGAACCAACCGTGGTCAAGAAACGGCAGCGGCGGCTTGAGGGGTTTGATGGCAAAGTGCTAGCCCTCTATGCCCACGGGCTCACCACGCGGGAAATTCAAGGCCACCTCGAAGAGGTCTATGGGACGGAGGTGTCGCCGACCCTCATCTCCACCATTACCGATGCGGTCTTAGAGGATGTGCGCCTCTGGCAGAGTCGTCCCCTGGAAGCGGTCTATCCGATGCTCTATTTCGATTGTCTCTTTGTCAAATCGCGGCATGACGGAGCCGTCAAAACCAAAGCGGTCTATGTGGCGCTGGGCGTCACCTTAGCGGGGGAAAAAGAACTCTTGGGCCTTTGGGTCAGTGAGACCGAAGGCGCCAAATTCTGGCTAGCGGTCTTTACGGAGCTCCGGCAACGCGGGGTCAACGATTGTTTCGTGGCCTGTGTCGATGGGCTGACGGGGTTGCCCGACGCGTTGGAGACAATCTTTCAGCGAACCCAGGTGCAGCTCTGCATTGTGCATAAAGTCCGACAATCCTTGCGGTATGTGGTGTGGCGACAGCGGCGTGCCGTGGCCCGGGATCTGCGAGCCATTTATGGAGCGCCGACGGTCACGGAAGCCGAAGCGGCCTTGGAGCGCTTTGCCCTGACGTGGGATGCGCACTATCCCACGATCAGCACGAGTTGGCGGCGGGACTGGACACGGCTCACGGTCTTCTTTGACTATCCCCCAGCCATTCGCAAAGTCATCTATACCACGAATGCCATTGAATCCCTGAATTATTCGTTACGGAAAACGTTAAAAAAGCGTGGGGCGTTTCCCACGGATGAAGCGATCCTCAAAGTCCTCTATCTGGGCCTGCAGCGCATCGCCAAGCAATGGACCGCCCCGATTCCGGAGTGGAAACGGGCGCTCAATCAATTTGCCATGATCTTAGGGGATCGGGTGCCTACCAGTGATTAACCACAATCAGTTACACAGAAAACTTGACACGCCCTCTCCAGCACACCGCACGCGCAGCGGTCAGGGCCGTGCGCAGCACGCTCGCGAGCACGAGGCGCAGCCACGCGCGGAGGCCTTGACGTCGAGACCGGTGTGGTAGCCTCACGACACACAGGCACGCACGCTCCCTCCCCTCCTGTCTGTCAGCGGTCTTTCTTCCCCACCGATGCGAGTGACGAGACCGGATCGAGGAGGCGTCTTCGCATGGTCCATCTGCGCGGCGCGGATGGACCGTGCCAATCGACTACGGGTGCGGCACGGCGCGTGCGCGGTGACGTCTATCGGTTTGTGTGTTTGGGGTGATGCGTCAGCGATGTGTAGGGCGTGAGTCTCGCCGTCTGGCGGGATGAGCGGAAGCGAACCAGGAGCCGCGCAGTCGCCGCAGGCGAGACGCCAAAACGATCTGAGTTGTAACACCATGAGGGAACCGCGCCGCGCACGATCACGGCGATCATGGACCAACTCTGAAAGGACTGCGGCAGAAGGGTTCCTCGACGTTGATGCCGTGCGGCTTGGTGTGGGGCATGAACGACCACCAAGGATCATGTTGGGTGTTGATTGTTGTCACAGGCACCCACTGTCCGCCATCGGCCAATTTAAGACGTTCGCATGCCCTTCAAACACGTTCCGCAAAGCGGACCGTCACGCGCTGCGAAGAAGAGCGCTGGCTTACTCCGTTCCACATCCATGAGATATGGTGTGGCCTCTTGTTCTCGGTAGCGATCCGTGCCCAAAACCCCTGCCAGCCGCCTCGGCACACCTTGACGGCCAAGAGGACAGATAGAGCCCGCTCCGGTCCGGCTGCTCGTGATAAAAATGACGAACTGTCACTGTGGTACCATCCCCGTTGTTGAAGGGGATGCCCGACTCAATGGGATGGTGATGGTGCGTGATGTCTTACTGTCGCTTCCAAAGGTGCGGGGCATGCGCGTTCTTCGGTTCAACAACACATGCTCATGGGGGTACGACGATGAGAATCATTTTCTCAGTCCTCTTGATTCTGGTCTTGGTCCAGACGACCGTCTCAGTGCGTGCAGAGCCACAAGATTTCACCGTGACAGCGGTGATGAAAGGTTCAACGACGATCAGTGGCCAGAAGATCGAATATCCCAAAACCGACAAGGCGGAAATGGCCTCGGTCCTGGTCGAAATCCAACCGGGGAAGGAGAACGGTCGCCACATGCATGCCGTGCCCACCTACGTCCACGTCCTTGAGGGAACCATGACGGTGGAATTTGAGGATGGCACTCGACAGACATTTAAGGCTGGGAGTGGGTTTCTGGAGGTTGTGAACACCGTGCATAGCGCAAAGAATTTAGGCGAGGTCCCGTTGAGATTATTGGTGGTCTTCGTCGGTGAAGAGGGAAAGCCAAATCTTATCCGACCCGCAAAACATCAGGCATCAGATGCGACACAATGATTCAAAACAGATGTTTCTGAACCATGTTTAGACCGCTTCCAAAGCGGAGTACGTCGCGAGGTCGGCTCGTGAATGAGTCGGAGGTTTTTCGTGCATCCCCAATTCAGCATAGGCCGTAACATGGTCGAAGTCCTCTCGGTATACAAGTCTGGTTGATTGTCAGGGGCAGGAGAATGCACGCAGAGCTAAGACAAGCCTACGACAGGGAGATGCATGCAGCAGCAGAGCACTACTCTGGTACTAACCTCGACCTCCTACCATAAGAACGCAGACGTTGAACGGCCGCTTCTCAATTCGGAGATCGACCGGTTTGGGGCGCAAGCTGAATACGGATCGAACTTGAACCAAAATTGACGCCTTAGATCAATGAACGTCTGGATTCATGTGAGAACCGGCCTCTTGATTATGGTGCGCGTCTCGAATAGTCCTGCAGGACCTTCTTCGGTTGTCCTACCCAGCCGTCAAGTTTGTGCTTTTTCCCTTCTCGTTGAAATGCCGCAACCAACGCACGGGCTCTCGTCGTTCGAATGCGTCGACTCAAGGCCAGCTCTCGAACTTCCGCCATCACACGGTGTCGAATCGACCGACTAAAACTGTCGATTACTTTTTTCCAGAATGGCTCATAAGCCTGATCGCGATATCCGACGAAATCGTAGATTTCCTTTAATGCGTACGCTCTGTCTTCTGTTTCTTCAGAGATATCGAGACCGAACGTCGTGGCATCATCCTGCTGGACAATGACCTCGCGCACAGGTCCACGTTCAATTTCCTGCAACTTCTCCCGCTCATGTTGATACACTTCATGCCATGTTGGGCCCGCTTCCCAGACAATAAGATATTCCTTTGTCTGTGATGGCATCAGTTCCAATGACCATTTCCCAATAAATCCAAGTTTGAGCAACTCATCATGCGCAGGCTTCAATTGGCGCCGAATTTCAGAGATGGCTCCCAACCGCTTTAAACTCAGGTTCATGGATAATTCTGAATAAGACTCACTCGCAGCTCCACGCCCTACCCTAAATAAGGCATGGAGATGTTGATAAAGAAGCTTCGTCAGATCTCGCTGCAGCGCCCAAAATATCCGTTGATCCTGGATATGACAATGAAAATTATTCAAGTTGGCCCAATACCAATCCGCTAGGCGAATCTGATGGGTCCATTGTCCTTCGTTCCGATCACCAGTTGACATCTCCTCCCGATCAATGCGCTCAAAGATATGGACCCCTGTTTCCGCGCGTCGCCCTTTCGCATTCTTCCGATGCTCTTGCAACACCAAGCCACTCAGTCGATCTAAAAATTCACGCACTTCCTGCTGTCGATCACCATTCGGCGTTCGACCAGTCAATCGGATCAATTCGCGGCCGCTAATTCTTAAGACATCAGGGACCATGCCTTCCCGCTCCCACATCATAGTCAGGGCACGTTCGAATCCCCGAAAATATTCCAAGTCCAAAACTGTTGGGTATCCCCATTTCGCACTGGGCATAATTTCAATCTCAACCTTACGTGGGATCCCGTCTCTTTCCATCACTCTGGTCACGACCTTCGACAGAGTGTCTGGACTGACTTTGCCCTTACCTGGGAGCTGCCACATAGGAATTTCTGAGATTGAGACCTCAGAATGGACTAAGCCATCTAACACAGGAGCTGTTTTTTCTTTCTTTTGAAGAGTGGTACTCATCAGCGTGGCCGTAACGTATTCTTCTCTTCAACGTAAGGGTTTACGTGGGAAAAGAATATGGAGAAACAAGTCAGAGATAAGATGCTGAAAGATATAATGAATTGCATGTCTGGTATTTGTGGCAACTCTCTCACTTTGTTCCAACCCTCTCTAGTGTTTGTGCGAAGCCTCTCACTTATTTCTTGTGCGAACCCTCTCGTGGTTGTGCCAAGCCTCCCAATTTGTGGTCTGCTTCTTGTGTGAATCCTCTCACCTGGGGATAAATAGCTGGGAACGGCTGTCAGAGGCATGATGGCAGAGTTCATATCTTTGCGTGTAAGCGCAGCAGATAAAAGGTTTTCGGATAAGACAAGATATTTGTCGAATGAGGATAAGCACGAAAGTGGGAAGAAGACCTTCACCCATGAGAGGGTTGGAACAAGAAGTTCACGATGAGACATTGTCACCAGACATTGTGAATGTTTAATGGTGAAAGGTAAGGAGAATTTAATTAGGAGGAGTCAGTTCGCTGGAAATTATCCAAGTGTTCTTGTGCCTTCCGTAACCCCTCTTCAATAAGCCTGATGTCATGAGCACGGTTCGGGTGAAAACGGATAACAAGGCGAAATGGACCATCGGTTCCCCTGGCATCAAATCGAACTGATTGAGCGCCCTGGTTGGTACGTGGAACCCGTGTCACCTCCTCCCGAATGCGCCGAGCGGTCCACCCACCCTCGATTGCTTGGCGCGCTACTTTCTGTAGTCTGACGAGATTGGACCGTAATGGAAGAAGTTCCTGAACGTGTGTCAATGTTAGAGGTGATCCTGCTCCAAGCGTGAGCTCAATGATGTGTTCGGGTAAGTCGAGAACTTGGAGCGCACGAGTGATCCGCGTTTTGTCACACCCCAGGCGTTGGGCGAGTTCCGATTTCAAATAGCGGTGTTGTTCAATCAGCCGCTTATAGCCTTTCGCTTCCTCATAACCGGTCAATTCTTTTCGCAGGAGATTGTCGATGAGGGCTTCAGCTGCTGCAACGTCCAGATTGTCATGCCGGATTAACGCTGGGATTGTTGCCTTTCCGAGAATCTGACATGCTCGCCATCTCCGTTCACCCGCCACAATGTTATAGCGGCCGTTGGCCACAGGACGAACATGAATGGGGGTACGCACGCCGAATAAGCGGATGTTCTCCAAGAGTTCAGGATCAGGTTCAGCCTGGAGTCTTGGTTGGTCCGGGCTCGGATCGAGAAGCTCGAGTCGGAGATTGTGGACACGCTCCCCTTCCGATTCGAGAGAGAGAGGGATTTCGAGGTAACTCGAGGGGTCAGTTGTTGCTGAAGTAGCGACTGGAGCACGTGGGGGGCTTGGTGGGATCTCAGATGCGGCAGGTTGAGTCTCTGATGGCGGAGGAGTCTTATCGGTAGATGGCGAGGATGTGACGGAGGGTTTTGGCTGTGGTGAATGGGCCGTGACTCCGAGTGTTTCAGCAAGGACTCCGTGGATTGCGGACTCACTGGTAATACCCAATCCCATTAAAGCTCTGCGGCTTTGTTCCTCAAGCTCTTGGCGTTCTTTGGATACTCGCTGCTTTCCGCTCATCAGCTCACCACGACCTCAGCGGAGGGTGATTCTGATTCCGTCGCTAGTTGAGCCTCCAAGAGGTCTCTTTTCTTGCTGGCCTTCGCCACACGCGATACGACTTCAGCGGCGAGCCCGGCATAATCCTCAGCGCCCGAGGCGCGCAATTCCTGCTGGAAGATCGTTTTGTTCACCATGATGGCTTTACCAAACTCTGTGTTCTCGCGGATGATGGTCGAAAAGACCTGATCTCCGAACGTATCCCGCATGGTCTTGACGATGGTCTTCGCCACGTTTGTACGCATGTCACATCGGGTCAGAAGGTACCCCAATAATTCGGTCTTGCGCTCCGTCTTCACGACGTTGACCTGTTGAACTTTGTTCTGTAAGGAGCGCAGCCCGTCCAGGGCGTATTTGTCACCGGCTGCAACGGGCACAATGACGTAATTGGCCGCATACAAGGCGTTGGACATAAAGGTGCCGAGATTCGGAGGGCAATCAATGATGACCATGTCATAGTTATTAAGTAAGGCAGACTGCCGAAACGCGGCATCCAAACCAAGCAGTGCACGAGGAGTTCCTTGGATATAACTCTCTTGTTCAAAGAGATCGATATGGGATGGAATGAGATCTAGATTTTTGGTGGAGGTTTCAACGATGGCTTCATCAAGTACCGCAGTGCCTCCAAGGACGTGGGCCAGCGTCGTCTGCCCTTTATAATCCCGACGTTCGTGAGGGAACAGGGTGGCTGTGAGGTTTGCCTGCGGATCAGCATCGACCACAAGGTATTTCTTCCCTTTACTGCTGCGAGCAAGGCCAGCAGCGAGATTCGACGCTGATGTGGTCTTTCCAACACCTCCTTTATGGGTGGCTATGGCGACTATCACCCCCATTGCTGACCTCCTAGTTATGATGAAAGCAGACTAAGTGTTCATT
This sequence comes from uncultured Nitrospira sp., assembly GCA_964435885.1. Classification (GTDB taxonomy): domain Bacteria; phylum Nitrospirota; class Nitrospiria; order Nitrospirales; family Nitrospiraceae; genus Nitrospira_D. Next base: position 10,840 of record CAYTAS010000073.1, read on the forward strand.
GAAGTATAGAACTCGAACAACAAAGTCAAGGGAAAATACGTGGCCAAATGGTAGGACACAGTGAATTACCCCCTTGTTATAGGGCCAATTAGACTTGGGAGTAGATAGATCTAGCCAGATGAGGTGCCCTACTTATGATGATTATGAGGCATGAGTTATCCAAAACTCGGATCAGACCATATGACATATCTCAAGACACAGTCAGGATATGCTTTCCATCTCGAAACGAATAGTGGTTGCGTCAACGCAATTATTAAACATTACACGATATAAAAACAAAATGTATGTATTGGTAAATATTCTGAAGATACAAACTATATGACCGTAAGGTCCTAATAATGTGTTGTAAAATCTGCATATAGATTCATAATATCAACTAGTATATTTTTATGATCGAACATTTAACAGTTGCGTTGACGCAACTTATCGCACTGTGCGCTCTCGAAGGTATCCCCATCGAGTGATCAAGGGAGGGCTCAAATGATAAGAGGTCCAAGTTAGAAAAATGAAGTTGCTGCATATGCTCTGAAGGCCAGCTAGGCATCACTCATCAATCGAGAGCCCTGACAGCTATGTCTGAAACTTTGACTGTTATATAGAACAGAATAAGTTTAGAATTGTTTAGAATGCAATATAAAATGTTTCTGTTTATTGAGATGGGAGAAGAATGAAGTGGCCTAACTAACGTCCCACTCCTTGAAGCGAGAGGTAATTCTCCACCGACCAGTCAGACGCACGAAAGCTAAATACTTGTAGATCTTCGTTTCAGTTTCAGGCGGAAGCTCGAAGCCTCCTCGCTTCATATCGACCAGGAGCTGACGAGTGTCGTCGAGCAGCGCCTCACGGACTTCAGGATCGGCTGTGCGAATTTGTGAATCGAGTGTCTCAAGATCGTTCGCCGTGAATTGGTGAAAACGATGAATCATAGTGTCTGGAGAGATATGTGGGCGAGCCTGAGGCGAAAAGAGTCGCACTTCAAATTGACCTTTGACAAATTGGCGTGGCCGAACGGCAATTTTGAGTAGGCCAGCCGTAACCAGCCGCTGTCTGGCGCGGAGTGCGTTTTTTCCGCGTGTCCCGACCCATTGCGCCATATCGGCGATCGACGCCTTAACATGCCTCGTGCCACATCCGTGGCTGTGTCGAAGAAACTGTACATAGAGGATTTGTAGATGGGAGGGGAGGGCCCGAAAATTAGGATGGTCGAGTGTCTGGCAGAGGATTTCTGAAAACCGAGCCGGGTTGAAATCAGGCGGTGCCGGTCGAGTCTCTGAGGCAGGTTGGGGAGCAGCTTCCTGTTCTTCAAACTCTCGGGCAAGTGCTTCTTCATCAAAGACTTCAGAAGATTTCACGGTGTCCATTGAGGCCTCAAAAGGCGATGTACACATAGGTCACGTACCATACCTATACGTATCAAGTCAAATACTTATATACAGATCGATCCAACGTGCCTCAATTCGGCATGGCATCCGGGATGGTGTCCTTCTCAGACGCCTTGATTTCGGATGGAGGAGGGGATAGGGTGGAGGCGGCAGGGGAGTGTCCCTCGGAAATGGGGTCGGCATGAAACTCTCTCATGGGGTCTCGGAAGACGCGAGTCGCGTGAACGGACCGCTCGCTCTACACGGTCTACCTCCATCCACCTGTATAGAGAAAGAGGAGTGTTGGGCCGGACGTGGGATCGAGGGACCGCGTACTCTGAGAGTGCTCTCCATTCTATCGAGCGAGACCGAGGCGCGAGCGAAGGACGGGATGGAACCATGGAGTTGGTGTCGCTGAACCCTGAGCAAGAACGGCCGGATCAAGGCACGTCGACCGCCTTGGTCCCTCTCGCCACGACCGCACTCCGGCGAACGGGTGGGGAGCTGCCACCGGTTTGTCTCCAGCTCTCCTCCTCGACGCTCATCGGCTTGCGCGTCTATCTCGATGCCTTCGCGCGGCAGCTCAGCCAGCAGAAACCGACGGCATCCACGGCCCGGACCTATTTCAAGCGGGGACGTGCCTTTATCGCCTGGCTCGAGCAGGGGAGGGATCCACAGGTGGGTCGTCTTGATCGCGCCTGTCTCGAAGCCTATCGTGCCTTTCTCGATCGACGCTTTGCGAATCTCCGGACCAAGAATGGCTATCTCACGGCGGTCCGTCAGTTTCTGAGCTGGCTCGTGCCGCTCCATCCGGGCCTCGTGAACCCGGCTGACTTTGTGCAAGGTTGGAGCTGCAGTCGGCAACACACGCGGCGGCATCTGCCGGTCGAGGATGCGAAGGCCTTGTTGACGGGGCTCGAGTCCGATCCGCGGAAGACGGACCTGCAGCGCGCGCGCAATGTAGCGATGGCCTATCTGATGCTCAAGACGGGATTGCGGACCATCGAAGTGAGCCGGGCACGGATCGAGCATCTGCAGGACTTGGTGCCGCGAGAGAAGTGGCGCTTGTGGGTGCATGGGAAGGGGCGCGCGTCCGCCGATGAGTCGGTGCAGGTGTTGAAAGAAGTCTATGAGCGGATTCAGGCGTATCTGGCGCTCAGACCAGGACCCTTGACGGGCAGTGATCCGCTGTTTGCCACGACGGCCTGTGTCGATCGGGGCGGGAATATCGTGACGCCAGCGGGACAGCGCCTGAGTACCCGCGCGATTCACCGGATCATCACGGAGGGACTCCTCCTCGCGGGCGTGAAGAAACCGGGTATCGTGGTGCACAGTTTGCGACATTCGACCCCGACCTTTGCGCTCCTCAATGACGCGAATCCGACGCGGGTGCAGAAGATGATGCGGCATCAGCACTATGCCACGACGGAGATTTATGTGGAAGAAGTGCAGCGGCTGCTCGAGGGAGCCGAAGAGGCGGTGACGCAGATTTAGGCGACTGGATGCCACACCATCGACCAAGTGATCAAGGATGCATCCTGGGGGTGTTCGCTGAGATGTGGCGCATCGCAGGTGTCCGAATCAGAATTCATGGAGGGGAAAGTCTGTCCCCCACCCCTCCATCTTCCTTCACGAACTTCTCATGGAGAGCTCCTTATGAACGACGAGCGTGTCACACTTTGACCGCGCCAGGATATGGTGTGTGACACTCCCAAGGAACACGTCTTCGAACCAGGACTGCCCGTGCTTGCCGACCACGATGAGGTCGGACAGGAGCTCCTCCGCTTTGGCCAAAATCACAGGGGAGGGATCGCCGCGTTCAACCCTATGCGAAACCCGATTCGAGTCAATAGGGGAGTCCCGCATCAGCTCGCACATCTGCTGCGCTGCGGCGTGTTGTTCCTCGGCGCAGTACTGGCGGATACCGGTCTCTGACGCACCGACCATTTGGATTGAGGCGGTGCTGTCGTGGGACCTGTTCTCCCAAAGTGTCAAGGACGCCGAACGGCTCGCGCGTGCCGAACACTTTGATCCACTGGAAATGCTGACCGATCACTATGCCACACTGCGACGCTTCGGTCCGATGCTCTTAGAGACGTTCGAATTCAAAGCGGCTCCTGCCGCCGCTGTGTTGCTCCACGCCGTCCAGACGCTGCGGAACCTCAATCGGGATGGGGTCCGTACACTCCCCACAGACGCGCCAACCGAATTCATCCGACCCCGGTGGGCACGGTATGTCATCGGCCCAGAGGGTCTTGACCGTCGGTGCTATGAATTCTGTGTCATGGTGGAACTGAAGAATGCGCTGCGCTCAGGCGATGTCTCGGTGGCAGGATCGCGTCAATTCCGCGCGTTCGACGACTATCTGATTCCGCGTCACGAGTTTCAGCAGAGTCTGAAGGAGCGGACGCTGCCCACTGCCGTTCCGACGACGGCCACCGCGTATCTGAAAGAGCGCCTGTCCGTGTTACGGGCGATGTTGGACCACACCGCCACCTTGGCCCGCGAAGGCCTCTTGCCGGATGTAGAATTGAGCGCCGGCCTCAAGATCAGTCCCCTGGAAAGCATGACTCCGAAGGAGGCGGATGAGCTCCGAGAGCGGCTGTACCGCATGCTCCCGCCGGTGAAGATCACGGACTTGTTACTGGAAGTTGATCGCTGGACGGGTTTCAGTCGCCGCTTCACCCATTTGAAAACGGGCGAGCCGGTCAAAGACCCCATCCTCTTGCTCACTGCCATTCTGGCTGATGGCACCAATTTTGGCTTGGACAAAATGGCCGCCTCCTGTCCAGACACGAGTCCCTCCCAATTGTCGTGGATGGTGGCGTAGCACATTCGTGATGACACGTACACCAAGGCCTTAGCCTGTCTCGTCAACTATCATCACCGGTTGCCGTTTGCGGCCCATTGGGGTGAAGGAACCACCTCATCGTCCGACGGACAGCGCTATCGAGCGGCAGGGCGCGTCAACGCAAAATACGGTGACGATCCCGGCGTAACTTTTTATACGCACGTGTCCGATCGGTACGCGCCGTATCATACGAAGGTCATCGCAGCCACGGTGCGTGATGCGACGCATGTGCTGGATGGGTTGTTGTATCATGAATCGGATCTGAGGATCGCAGAGCACTACACGGACACGGCGGGGTTCACCGATCACGTCTTCGCTCTGTGCCACCTACTCGGGTTCAGCTTCGCGCCGCGCATCCGTGATCTCGCCGACAAGCGTCTCTATGTTCCCGGCAACGCCTCGCAATGGCCAGCCCTGCGCTCGCGCATCGGTGCCTCGATCCGGAATACGCTCATCGAACAGCAGTTCACCGAGGTGTTGCGTCTGACCACATCGATCCAGCAGGGCACCGTGACCGCCTCGCTGATTCTACGGAAACTGGGCGCGTATCCCCGGCAGAATGGCCTGGCCGTGGCCCTACGCGAACTCGGCCGGATCGAGCGAACACTGTTTATGCTGACCTGGCTGCAAGATCCAGCGCTTCGCCGGCGCGTCACCGCGGGTCTGAATAAGGGTGAAGCTTGTAACTCACTCGCGCGGGCAGTCTTTTTCAATCGGCTTGGAGAAGTGCGAGATCGTTCCTTCGAAAACCAGCATCATCGCGCCAGCGGCTTGAATCTCCTGGTCGCCGCCATTACGCTGTGGAACACGGTCTATCTGGAACGCGCCGTGACGCGGCTGAATAAATCCCAGACCGTTGAGACGGCCTTGCTTCAGCACGTGTCCCCGCTCGGGTGGGAGCATATCGGCCTCACCGGCGACTGTGGCGCATCGACAAGCGAGTCTCGAAAGGCCACTTCCGTCCTCTCCGAACTCCTAGTTCCAAGCTCGCCGGTGCTTAGCGTACGTAAAAGTCCGTTTCTTGAGGTGTCCCCTACCACATTGTGTGGGCGACCAGATACCGCCGCAAGATCCTTGTCGAAGGCGTGGCGGCGTATTTGCGGATGAAGCTACGGGAAGTCCAGAAGGAGTATCCTGACTGGCACTTTACAGAGATTGGGATCGACAAGAATCATGTGCATGTGAACATGGTGATTTGGATAAGGTGTATTGGGATCGCGGCGGCATCTGGTCAACCGGGTATTTTGTGTCCACGGCCATAGCATGTTCCTAACTGCAGAATCGGCAGACATTTTTGTTGCAACCTGAGCAGGCATGAGTGGACGAGTGAGGGACTCAGGCGTATACAGAGGGCCTATGAAGGAACCTGTCATGATCGTGCGTCGGTTTGCCGGTTCAATTGGGATTGTTGCGTGCCTGACTGTCATGGTGTATGTCGCATTGGTGATCTTGGCTGCCGGTTGTGTGTCCATGCCGGTCAGTTCTTCCGGAGGGCACGATCATCATTCTCAAGATTCCACGCATTCTTCCCTGTGTGCCTGGTCCTGCCAGATAATGTCTCAGAGTGGGCCGGTGGCATCGGTCCCAACCATGGTTGTCAATCTCATCGCGGTGACGGTGACCGCCCCTTCCGTCGATTCACACTCGGCTTCTCCTTGTGCATTACAACCCTCTCGTGCTCCGCCTGTATTCGCGCTCGGATAATTCAGGCGGGATACGCTCGTGAATTTCATTTAGGGTCTACCGACTCATCGTCCTCTCGGTTAGATCGTATTCCACCTGAATCATCCCTGTAGGTATGCGACCGTCGCGCGGTAACACGTTGTGTCCCGAGTGCGGTAGCCCATCCCCTCTCGGACCGATCAGTGCGGGGTACTTTCGCTCCCTTCCGGAGCCCCGCTCTGGTCGTTTTGTGAGATTAGGTGATGAAGGGCGATCATGATTCATCAAGGTCCAGCTGAGAAGCGTCGAGTTATCGGTGTCCGGGTCGAGCCGCCCACTCGCTCGGACCGATCCGGGCGCAGGGGTTGCCTCCGTCGACCCCTCCGCCTCGGTCCCTTACCGAGAGGCTCCGTACCACCAAATTGAAAACCTGGTGAGCAATTGACGCGCGGTATCGCACGAACGTGTTAGTGGGGATCGTTAGTGGATGGTTAAGGAGCCGAAAACGGTCGAGCGCGATGCACAACGGGTCTGGCAGTTGTGCACTCTCCTGCCGGGCCTGCCGGGGAATCGGAGGTTGCCTCCTGCCGATTCCTCGGCCCTTCGGGGTTCAAAAAACAGCGAAGTTCTGTAATGTCTGTGTGCGTTGTCAAAATTTTGGAAGGCAGGACGTGAGGTATTGAGCATTCCGAATGCCACGTCGCTTCTCGAAGGTGTATACTGAGCGCTGTCGTCAAAATTTTTCTAATCTGCAATGAGGAGGAGTCATGAACCGGATTAAAGCTGCCATGGTTGCCGTTGCCGTATGTGGAGTGCTTGGAGGAGGTCTCACGAATTCGGTATTCGCAGGGGGAGATGGGCACGTCAAGGAAGTCATCAAGCACGCGAAAGAAGGGATTGCCCACGAAAAGGAAGCGATTAAGCATCTGGAGGAAGCCATTCAGGGAAGTGCCGATGCCCATGCAAAAGAAGCCCTCGAGCATGCGAAGGAATCGCTGAAACATGCGGAGGAATCGTTGGCACATGCCGAAGAAGCCCACCACTCGGCGAAAAAGAAATAGGCCAACGAGCCATATTGCTCCACTGAGCTAGGGACCGCATCCAGAGAGAGGGTTCCTAGCTCAATGCCGGAGAACAAGCGCACTAGG
>CAYTAS010000074.1:0-17384 GCA_964435885.1 uncultured Nitrospira sp.
ATAATTGGACTCGAGCGGCGTCACGATGAACGTCCAACCCCACCAGACCATGGCCACGAACACCGTCGCCCGACCATAAAAGGTCATGGATTCGGTCGTCTGGTCTGATTCGATCAGCCACTCCTTGGCAGTCACGAGCCACTGAGAGCGTGCACACGATGACAAAGGTGGTGAGACTGGGTGTCTCGCCAGACCTGGTCGGTACTTGGCGAATATAATCCCGCAACGCACACACTCTGTGGCCTCTTCAAGCCGTTCAGCCTGGCATTTCGGGCAATGCGTCGTGGAGGCGTCGGTCGTGAACATATCTCCACTCTAAAAGCGTGGAGCGAATCGGACAAGGAAATCTCAAGAATGGGGTGGGAATGGGAAGACAGAGGGAACTAACACCGCTCCCAGAGATTCACTTGCTTCACATGAAGATCAGGGCTATTCTCAGAGTCGAGATCTAGGGAACGTCTGATTAATTCACGTTTGCACGAAAATCTCTGTTTCTGAATGGATCGATAGAGGTACTCCGCTAGAAATGCGCTGGTCTGGGAGCGTCATCCTCGGGTATCGCCCGCTCTCGGGCCGCCCGGAACCTTGTTCGCACACCCCTCCGCTAGACTCCCGCCAACAGGCGCCGCCGAGACACATACAAATTCGCCAACCCGCAGCTGATCTGGAGCCAGTGAGTGTTCTTTGGCAGCCCACGATAGCGGACTTTGGTCCAGCCGAAGATGCGCTTGATCACCAAGAACGCATGTTCGACCTTCGCCCGGACTTTCGACTTGGTGCGGTTGCGAGCCCGTTCCTCCTCACTCAACGGCCGATGGCGATGCGCGTTCGTCTGGATAAAACTCTTGGCGTTGGAGGCGTGGCGCTGAATCACCTCACGCTGTCCACTGGAGGCCGAGTCGCCCCACACCCGCGTCTCTTGCCCATGCAGCAGCTTGGGCAACACCTGACTGTCATGCACATAGGCCGCTGTGGCTGCGACCGAATGAATCAGCTTGGTCTGGCTGTCCACCCCGATATGGGCCTTCATGCCGAAATACCACTGGTTCCCCTTCTTCGTCCGATGCATCTCCGGATCCCGCTCCTTCGTGCGATTCTTCGTCGAACTGGGGGCACTGATGATGGTGGCATCCACGATGGTCCCGCGGCTGACCTGTAACCCGTATTTCGCCAAATACTCCCGAATGCATGTAAAGAGCTGTTCGCCCAGCTGGTGGGCTTCCAGGAGATGCCGAAACGTGTAGATCGTCGTTTCATCGGGCACGGGCTCACGGCCCAGATCAATCCCCACGAACTGCCGCATGGCGCGCGAGTCGAACAGGGCCTCCTCCACGGCCGGATCTGACAGGTTGAACCACTGCTGCAGACAATGGAGGCGCAGCATCCGTTCGACGCCCACCGGCGGACGCCCGGGGCCCTCGGCCTTGGGATAGACCGGTTCGATCGCCGCCACCAGATCCGTCCACGGCACCACGCGGTTCATCTCGTCGAGAAACCGCTCCCGGCGGGTGGGCTTGCGATAGTGTTCGAACGTCACCTCGGCCAATGTCTGTTGCTGCATGGATACGCCTCCCGTTCAGTGCGGCGCTATCCGTAGCACATCTCGCGCGAAGAATAAATCAGACCTTCCCTAGGAGGATCCGTAGGAGCTACTTGCAACAGACCATCAAGGCCGTCATCCGACCTGGTGACGAGGTCGGCGACGTAGCCGAGTGCCTGGAGATCGCTGTTGTCACACAAGGACGGACTCTCGATGAAACCGTCAGGCATCTAGAAGAAGCCACCGCATTACATCTTGAGGGTGAGTCTCCGGAGGCCTTTGGCTTACGCGACAAACCGACTCTGGTGCTGACCATGGAATTGGACCCCGTCCATGCCCAAGCTTCGTAGGCTCGCCGGTCGCGACCTTCTTGCCATCCTCCAGGGGTTTGGTTTTCAGCAAGTCTCTCAACGATATCGCCTGACCTTCTACTTCTAGATCCACACCCTTTCTCCCTGATGAATACTCACTCGTCTCGCCTGCGTAGACAATCACTCCTGAATCTTCATCACATCCAATCGGTCGAGGTTGTCTCGATCATGGTATTCCTCAAACTGCTGAAAGCTAAGCCATAGAACCCTGTCGGCAGGGTGCAAGCTGGAATTGAAGCTTATATCAGAAGACCAGCGCAAGCTGGCAGAGAGAGCAACAGACAAAACGCTCTTAATGGAAGGAAAACGGAACCGGTGCAAAGGTGACGACAAACACGGCAAGAGCAATCCAGCCGACGATCGTCCGGTTGCGGCCTAACGGAACATGGGGATCCATGACGGGGGGATGGCCGACTCCCCACAATCCCGCCATGAAGGCCCAGAGAAACCAACCCGCCCAGCCGAAGAAGCCCAAGGCCAACAAGATAGGAAGAAAGGCCAGCGCCAAGGTCCGTTGCCGTGGCCCCCACAGGGCATAGGCCACATGGCCGCCGTCGAGTTGGCCGATCGGAAGAAGATTGAGGGAGGTCACGAAGAGTCCGAACCAGGCGGCAAAGCCGATCGGATGGAGTACCACATCGGCTTCGGGCGGTAACGGTCCGATCACCACCCAGGACATGAACTGGAGCAGCAAGGGCTCGCCCAGGTGCAACCCATACGTGGCGGTTCGATCCACCACCGTGGATAGACCGAGTCCGATGATCAGCATGACGACGGCGACGACGAAACCTGCCAGGGGACCGGCGACGCCGATATCGAACAACGCCCGACGGCTGAGAATAGGACCGCGCATACGGATGATCGCGCCGAACGTCCCGATGAAATGAGGCGGCCCCGGTATGAACAGCGGCAAGGAGGCCGGTACTCGGTGAATCTTGGACAGCAGATAGTGCCCCAGTTCATGCGTGGTGAGGATAAAGAGCAAGGCACCGGCGAATGGGATTCCTTGCCAGAGCGTCTCAGGAGAAGCCAGGAGAAAATTGAGCGGCCCACGCACCGGCCCCGTGTAAGCTTGGTAGGCTCCCGCCCACAACGTCGTAAAAACCGTCAGGAGAAAGAGGACGATGGGCAACGTCCACTTCGAAAAAAAAGACGGCTCGACATCATCTTCCATCTCCGCTGGGTCGGCGACTTGTGAAGCCGGTTCGTCTCTCCTATCAAGAACGACTTCGCGATCGAGCTCTCGATGTTCGTGACGACCCAACCCATTCATGACATTCCTGTTCAACCGATTCTGGCGAACGGATTATGGTCCAGTTCTTCTTCAACGGTCGTGGCCGGGCCATGACCAGGGAAGAGCCGGTAGTCCGGGGAGAGAGTCAACAGACGGTCGCGAACGGAGTTGAGATGAATCGAATACAGTTCCTTGGGATTCGACCGACCGATTGACCCGGCAAAGAGCGTATCGCCGACAAAACACACCGGCAACTGCTCGTCGTCCATACAATAACAGATGCCGCCCGGGGTATGCCCCGGGGTCGTCATACATCGGACCGCACGGTTGCCGACTCGAATCGCCATTCCATCGACCGGTGTCACCAGTAAGTCCGCCCGTGGCCGCCAGCCCAGCAGCCCTTCATCTTCAGGGCCAAGATACACCGGGACTTTGCGATCGCCCAGGATCTGCTCGATCCCATCCGCATGGTCCGCGTGGCCATGCGTCAAACAAATACCGATCAGGCGCAATCCACGCCGACGGAGCTGGTCCAGCATCGCAGGAGCATTGTAGGCAGTATCGACCAAGAGTGCGTCGCCCTCATCATGGACGATATAGCCCTGCACGCCATATCCATTGATGGAACCTTGAACCATTTCTATCCATGGTGGCATACGCTGCGCAACCGGCTCCCACTTATCGATCCCAATCTGTTCAAGCGGCTCACCGCGTAAACCCAATGCCTTTGCCAGCGCGCGAACTTCCGCGCGGTCTCTCGGCTGATCGCCCCGTTCCAAGGCGCTGATATCGCCGCCCGGCAATCCCGTCATCCGTGCCACATCGCCGACCGAGAGTCCCTGGCCGGTGCGCGCTTTCTTCAGGATATCGCAAAAGTCGTCTTCTAGGAGCATATGACTTGTTCAGCTATTGAATTCCTTGGTTCCAAATCCCTGCCACTAGCCCAAATAGAACTCAGTGAACATTACCATGCTTTCGGTCTTTCAGTGAATCAACTCCGTCGCTCAATTCTGAAAGCTCACAGTACCGTGTCGTACCGGTTTCAATCAAGGATCGACCTAGCAGCCGTATAAGTTTCCCACGCCATGTTCCTTGACACCTCATTTCCATATGGTTTCTAATGCCATATGCCGAAGGCGAAGCTGGTCCTTCACACAAGATATGTGGACGAGCTGGGAGGGCTGGTGGAAATGAGAGCCTATGACGTTCCGAGGACCCTGGCAACTCCTCACGGATTCAAGTATTCCTTGGTTTACATACGCAACGGAGAGCGACTGATCGGTTATGACAATCACGAACACAAGGGCGATCATCGGCACTCTCGTGCCACCACATCACCGTATACCTTCTCGACTATCGAACAATTAATCCAGGACTTTCGCCGCGATGTCGAAGCTATAAGGAAGGAGTCAGAACGATGAAAGTCAAACGGCTCAAAGTGGGTGTGCGTTCATTGGATGAAGGGCTTGAAGAGTTCGGTTCCACGCTCAAGGCCATTCAGTCAGGTAAGGCCCTGACCAAGCGAACAGGAGTGTATTTCGTCAGTGTGGAAGCCATGCGGCAAGTACTGACGCCGTCACGCCTGACCTTGTTACATCTGATCCGCACACGTCGCCCTCGCTCTATTGCCGCACTGGCCAAGCTGATGGGCAGAAATTTCAAGAACGTGCACGCCGATGTGAGGCTCCTCGCCGATCTCGGTCTCGTGCATCTGGAACCAGGAGCGCACTTGCGTGACTCCGTCACTCCGACCGTTCCCTATGAGCGGATTCAGTTCGAGATCGCAGTGTGAGAGAGACGTGCATCGACACCTATTCATTTCCAAGTACCACCAGCTTCTTGTAGTAGCGCCCAGAAGGCATCAGCATTGTTAAATGACTTATGATGCCCAAGTGTGGATCGCACGATCTTCAGGTTCTCCCCAGTAACGTCAGGAGACCAGGAACGCGAGGAGTTGCGCACATCTTCCGGTGAGTAGAAATGACCAGATTCCGGGTGATTGTCCAAGAGGATCAGCCCCCACTTGTCTCCATAGATGCGTTTCAACTCTTCCAAAATCGGCTTTCTCACTCCCCACCATTCGACAGAACTTTCTGGAGCGTACAGCCCAAAATCACCTTGGCCAATTCCCAGTCGCCTGAGCAGGGGTGCCGACTCACGCTCAGATGTTCGCCGATGCAAATGAAGGACCTTTGACCGTCCATCGCGATGAACATCAAAGTGCTTCTTGATCATTTCGATGAATCTTCCAAATACACCCTCTGAGTCTACGACCATCCCATTACCCTTCCGGACTCAACTTGATTTCCTTCACGTCTCCAAAGGTCGACAACGCTTTCGCCAACGCATCTCCCGAACCGACCGCGATGATTTTCAGATGATCGGGGTGCAAATGTTTTTTGGCCGCCGCAAGGACATCGTCCTTGGTCAACTGGATCACCTGTGCCCGCACCTGCTGAAGAAAGTCCTTCGGTAATCCATCGTACTCCAGCTCGATCAAACGACCGACGATGGCGGACGAACTCGCAAAGGAGAAGACGAACGAGTTCACGTACGCTTCTTTCGCTTCCGCCAACTCGGTGTCTGTCACCGGCTCTTCGCGCATGCGCTCCATATTTGCCACAAACCGCTCGATCACGTCCTGTGTGGAGGTGAGCTTGGTCTCGGCCCGCATCAGCCAAATACCCTGATCGTGCATGCCGGTATTGAGCCGGCTCCCGACGGAGTAGGCCAGCCCCCGCTTCGTCCGCACGTCGTTGAAGAGGCGACTTCGAAACGAGCTTCCACCCAAGATGTCGTTCACGATGGCCAATGCCACGTAGTCGGGATCGTTCTCCTTGATCGAGAGATGGCCCACTCGGAGGTGCGTCTGCGAGGTATCCTTATTGATGAACCTCACCACAGATTGAGACATGTCCGCTTCCGACACGTCAGGAATCTTCAGCTCGGGCACCGCGCCTTTCTGCCAGTCTCCAAACACCTTCCGGAGCAAGGCCAGCATCTCGTCTTTCGTAAAGTCGCCGGTCACACCCAGAAGCATCCCGTTCGGGTGAATGGTAGTGCGATGAAACGCAATGAGATCCTGCCTCGTGAGCCGTTTGATTGAGTCCACCGAGCTTTCTCGAGCCGTCGGATGATCGGCGCCGTAGAGCGCCTTGGTGAACTCCCGGCTTACGATGGACCCAGGGCTATCTTGGCGACGGCGGATCCCTTCGATGGCCTGTAGCTTAGCCAACTCCAGCCGAGCGGGCTCAAACGCCGGCGATCGAATAAGACCGGCAAAGATCTCCAATCCCCGATTCAGGTCCTTCCTCAACACGTCGAGGGAGGCCGACCCTGATTGCCTCCCAATCCGGACGTGGATCTCGCCCGCAAATTGCTCCAACTCCGCATCGACTTGCTCTGCCGACAAGCCACCTCCGCCACCGGTTCGCATCACCGCACCGGTCATCGCCGCCAGCCCGACTTTATCGGCCGGATCGAGCCAGCCCCCTGTGCGCATGGTGGCTGTGATCGTGACCAAGGGTAATTCATGGTCCTCCAACAGATAAACGACCAGGCCATTGTCCAAGACCACTCGAGCGGGTTCAGGCGGTGAAAACCCAACGGGCTCAAACGTCATGGCTCTGGGATCCTCGACCTCTCGATCGGCCGCAAAGGTCGCAGCTCCCGACGCCAGCAGGAGGATCACCGTACCGACCGTCACCCCGATCTTATTGCGCAGGCCCATCTGATCCACCCTCCTCCGCTTCATGGTCTCACCCCGCCGACCGCCGTTGCTGCAACCGCTTTCACGCTCCCTTTCTTGGCCAAGACCGCAACGGTTCGATTCGATTTGGTCAAGTACTGGGTGGCGACTCGCTGCACATCGGCAGCGGTCACCTTGGCGATCTTATCCCGTGATATCAGGATATATTGCCAATCGCCCGCCAACGCCTGATACAACGCCAGCTGGGAAGCCAACCCGCTGTTTGAACGTAACCGTCGCACCAAGTCCGCATCCAGATTGTTCAGCACCTTCTCCAGTTCTTTCGGCGAGACAGGTTCCCGCTTCAGCCGTTCGATCTCTTCATAGATCGCCGCTTCTACCTCTGCGGTCGTATGAGGAGCAAGGGGCGTGGCGGTAATGACAAACAGGTTCGGCGCACGGACTCCCGGGTGACTCGCGTCCGACCCGACCGAAGCTGCCAGACGTTTTTCACGGACCAACTTCTGATGGAGGCGAGACGTGAGCCCTTCACTCAGCAGGGCATCGATCACGTCGAACACATCGTCATCCGGATGTCGTAATGTCGGCTTGTGATACCCAATGACGATGGCCGGCTCCGCGTCAAATTCGACTTCGACTCGCCGCTCCCCGCGCTGCTCCGGCTCGACCGTCACCAAGGGAGGCGGCGGCGGCGCGGCCGGAATCTTCCCGAAGGTCTGTTCAATCAACGCGATGACTTCCCTGGGATTGATATCGCCGACCAGAGCGATCGTGGCACGATTCGGGCCATAGTAGGTCTTGAAGAAGGCTTCCGTGTCGGCCGGCGCCAACGACATGATATCGGACCCCCATCCGATCGTCGGAATGCCATAACCATGGGCGCGGAATGCCGCCGACGTGAAGGTCTCAAACAACAGGCCATTCGGGCTGTCGTCGTTGCGCAAGCGCCGCTCCTCCATCACGACTCCCCGTTCCTTATAGAACTCGCGCAACACCGGATGCGCCATCCGATCCGATTCGATCGCCGCCCACAAGGGCAATCGGTTGGACGGCAAACTGATCACGTAGCGGGTCAGGTCTTTCCCCGTCGAGGCATTGAGCCCGACGCCGCCATGGCGCTGGTACAACAGCGCCATTTCGTTGCCGACGACATACTCGGCCGCCTTCGCCTGAAGGTCCACAAAGCGCTTCTGAAGCGATTCGATCATCGCGCGCGTTTCGTCAGTTTCACTCGCGCCGTTTGCATCGAAATCACGCTGACGTTGATCGAGCTCGGTCCCGACGAGCGCAAGTTCGTCCAAGATGGGCTGTTCTTCTTCGTAGTTCGTGGTGCCGATCATGCGGGTGCCCTTAAACGCCATATGCTCGTAGAGATGCGCGATGCCGGTCTGGCCGACCTGCTCATTGATGCCGCCTACCGCAAAGGTGATATTGATCGACACGATAGGCGTCTGATGTCGTTCAACCATGAGAACCGTCAATCCATTGGCCAGTCGGTGTTCGACCACGCGCTCCGCAAGGCTCGAGCTGGATGCGTACGCTGGATGGATGAGGCAGAGGCTCGACACAATGAGCGTGGACACTGCAAGAACCAAAAGGCGCATCACGTCACCTCCCCTTTTCCCACCAACGGTTCGGCCCCGTGGTGTAGCTCGATGATCGGTCAGACGAAAATCTCCATAAGTTCTTCCGGGCGTTCGATGAACCAATCAGGCTGACAGGCAGCCATCTTTTCCCGGTTCCCCATTCCATAGCCCACGGCACAGACACGGATCCCGGCGTTATGACCTCCATTGATGTCATTCGTGCTGTCTCCAATCAGAACCGTCCGCTCTTTCGGCGCACTCATCGTCTCCATGATGTGCAATAGCATGCCGGGCTCCGGCTTGAGACCAAACCCATTGTCTCCACCCACCATGTACCCAAAATGCCGCGGACCTAACCCGTTCAGAATGACGCGAGTGTATTCAATCGATTTGTTGGTCGCAATCGCCTTGGTCTTGTGTGCAAAGTGCTGCAGCATCGGCTCGATGCCCGGGTAGAACGTGGTCCGGTCCAAGCAATGCTCGAGATAGTGGCCGCGAAATACTTTTAATGCTTCCTCGAATCTGGCCTGATTGCCCTCTCCGACCGCCAGGCGCAACAGTCGTTTCACACCGTCGCCGACAAACCCAAAAATCTCTTCGAGAGGGCGCTCGGGCAATCCCAACTCGACCAGCGTGAAGTTTACAGAGTGGGCGATATCCCACTTGGATTCGATCAGGGTGCCGTCCAGGTCGAAGATCAGCAAATCTATCGAAGTCTGTGCCATGATTATTTGGCCTTTCGCAAGGAGTCGATGAGTGACGCCAATTCGGTACGATGAGCTTCGTTCTGTTCCTTCGCTTCGGCTTCTCGCGCGAAATTCACCATTCGTTTCACTCCAACATGGGGAGGTATGATCGGGGAGACAATGCGCCAGTAGTCCTCCACAACTTTCACGTGAAACCGGACCTCTTCAATCGTTTCCTCAGGAATAAAGGAGGCGTTCTCTAGGTAGACAGCCCCCAGCACATGAAACGTCACCGGGATGACCACCTCCAGATTATTGAGGATGTCCCATTTTCGATAATCGTCCGGCACACGCGTTTCCTGAACCACCACGACACGGCCCCACGCCGGCTCTTCCTTCCAATCGATGTAGGGCAAGACGGTGTCAAACGATGAGGCATCCAGACGAGCCCCTTTCTGGTCGAGAAGGACATAACGCTTGACGACTTCGGCCGGAGACCGCTTCATCGAGCCGCTCGGCGTCACCTGTGCATTGGAACCAACAGCCAGGCTGAGGATCGTAAAGGCAAGAAGGGAAGGTGCGAGACGATTGTGCGATCTTTTCACGACTCTGATCGTGCCGCGCCGACACACAGCCTGTAAGTTCCCGAGGAAGTTCCACACAAGTCAGTTAAAATCTCGCTTCGTCTCAATGGTGGAGCAGACGTTGGCCGCTTCATTCTAGCAAACAGGATCGGATACATCCAGGCAACGGCATGACGACATGATGGCCCCCTGCCTTATTTGACCTTCCTGAAAAGAGAATGGTACGGTCTCGTCATCGTCTTCGTGCGCGCGTCAGGGAAGCAGAATCCATGTTCACTGATCCACCGCGATGGACGCCAACCGCCCTTCTTCTCATCGCGCTGCTGTGCGCAAACCTCCTAGGCTTTCCCATCCCGTCGGCCGATGCTGAGACTGGCGCTGGTCCTGTTTCTGGCAATTCCACCCTCAACCTGCCACGTTCAACCGATACGCCTCCTTCGCTCAGGGCAGCTCCACAGAAAGCCTACGAGCTACTGCAGCGGCTGGAAGAGCGAGACGGCTCTCCGCTCCCAGGCTACGTCGGCGGGCGCGAGTTCCAGAATCGAGAACGACGCCTTCCACGAGGTCGCTATCGGGAGTATGATGTGAATCCGAAGATACGGGGCCGCAGCCGTGATGCCGAACGACTCGTGATAGAGCAGCACACTGGAAAAGCATACTACACCGGAGACCATTACCGAACCTTCACCCCGCTCAATTGACCAGAGCCTCATCCAACGAGCACGCTATGGCTGCCAAACTTACACTACCTGCGCATCTGAACACCGCGACCCCTCCATGGTCATCTTTGCTCGTCGTTCCCGGTAAGTCCTCCAACGCATCCTTAGTGAAGGCCCCCCCGGGATTTGCGTTGCGTCTCATTCAGGGGAAGAAATGCGGAACCCCATCGAGCCTCTTCCGCGAATTTGCACGGGCGCTCGACTTTCCGGACTACTTCGGACACAACTGGGACGCCCTAGAAGAATGCCTGGCTGATTTCGAATGGCTTCCAGCAAAAGGCTACGTCCTGCTCATCACAGATGCGCACGCGGTACTCCCAGATGATGAAGACGAATATGAAACGTTGCTAGAGGTCCTCAGCGACTCCGGTGAGGCATGGAGTAAGGGGCAAACGACCGATGGTCGGCGGGCTCCATTTCATGGAGTGTTCGTCGTGACCGAAGAAGACAAATCGAAGCGAAAACGCTGGGAGTTGGAGGAAATACCTTTCAAGGAGCAGAAGATCTCGCAGGCAAGACCGGCCCGCAAACGTTCAGCCAAGCCTTCGAAGAAGTAAGCGCCTGCCTACACTGTTGAGAATCAGAAGATACCGCACCGAATTCGAAGGAATTATGAACGCGCCTTTGAAGCACCATCCTTGAGGTCGACACCGAGCTGCAGTGCTGAGAGCACCACCCGGCGAGTCCGCCAAGCGAGATTCCTGACGTTATCGTTAGAGGCCGTATAGAAACCAATCCTCGGCCCACGAGCCACCCACCGAGCCCGCACGACGGTCTCATGCTCAAGGCAGATGCTATGGGTCTCCCTCGAATCATCCAGCGGTGCTTTTTCCCCGACGAATCCGCTCCGCCCCTCTCCACGACACCAGGAACAGATGACCTTCATGTTGGTTTCGCTTTCTGGAGCGTTGAATGCAGCAAGAACTGCGCCGCGCCTCCCAACAGCAGCAAGGAAGGAAATCAAAGGGAAACCGATCATTGAGTCGGTGCGTAAGGGCACTTGCTGTATCTAAATCAGAGAGAAGTGTATCTCTAACGACAATTTTTGCTCTCTGCGAGCCAATTATGCGGTGATCCTTTTCCGGGCTGTTTCTTGACCAGCTCTTACTCTGCATGATAGGGTGCGCCCCCGTTATGAAGTCATCTCGATCTGCGAAACTCTTCGCCGAAGCTCAGCAACTCATACCCGGTGGCGTCAACAGTCCCGTCCGAGCTTTTCGCTCGGTGGGCGGGCAGCCTCGTTTCATCGCGCGCGCGAAAGGATCGCGCCTCTACGATGTGGACAAGAACGCCTACATCGACTACGTGCTGTCTTGGGGGCCCATGATCTTAGGGCATGCTCATTCCGCAGTCATTGCCTCGATTAAGAAAGCAGCCGGACAAGGGACGAGTTACGGCGCACCGACGGAGTTGGAAGTGTCGCTGGCTCGTGAAATCCACAAGGCCTTCCCGTCGATGGAAAAGATTCGGCTGGTCAGCTCCGGCACCGAAGCCGCCATGAGTGCCATCCGAGTAGCCCGCGGGTTCACCAAACGTGACGGCATCATGAAATTCGAGGGTTGCTACCACGGCCATAGCGATTACCTGTTGGCCAAAGCCGGATCGGGGCTGGCAACGTTAGGGATCCCCGATTCACCTGGCGTACCGGAAGACTTTGTTAAACATACCCTCACCGCCCCCTATAATGACATTCGCACCGTCCAACAGCTGATCAAGACGCACCGCGACAAGCTGGCCTGTGTCGTCCTCGAACCGATCGCTGGCAATATGGGCGTGGTACCTCCGGCACCGGAGTTCCTGACAGCTCTCCGGCAACTGACAGCTGAACGCGACATCTTGTTGATTTTCGATGAAGTGATTTCTGGGTTTCGCGTGAACTATGGTGGCGCCCAAGCCCTCTACGGAATCGAACCGGACCTCACCGTGTTAGGAAAGATCATCGGAGGCGGGTTACCCGTCGGCGCCTACGGCGGACGGAAAGAGATCATGGATCTCATTGCGCCGGTCGGACCGGTCTATCAAGCCGGCACGCTTTCCGGAAATCCGCTGGCGGTCAGCGCGGGATTGGCCACGCTCAAGCAGTTACGGATGAAGGGGGTCTACAAGAAACTGGAGGAGCGGTCGGCAAACTTGGCGAAGGGTATCGGCGAGGCGGCCAAGAAAGCTGGGGTTCCCGTGACGCAAACTCGAGTCGGGTCGATGTTGACGACGTTCTTTACATCCGGGCCTGTCGTCGATTGGAATACCGCGAAACAATCCGATACCAAGCGGTACGGCCGGTTCTTTCACCAGATGTTGGAACAGGGCGTCTATCTAGCCCCATCCCAGTTCGAAGCGGCCTTTCTTTCCACAGCCCATAGCACTCAGGATATCGAGAAAACCATCCGGGCCGCATACATCGCCTTCAAGAAACTCTAGCGATATCGTTTGCGTTTCGAACTGTATCTTGGAAGATACAAAAGTTATCCGTTTAGATACAGGGACCTTACCAGGGATTTCACGCGCTTCACGAGATACGCTTCACGCTTCACATCCCTATTCGTCATCCTCGTCCTCAGCTTCAAGCGCTTCCTGCCGCTTCTGCTCCTCCATCGCGTTGTGGAGCAACATGCGGATAAACATTGAATAGAGCGAGCCTTTCTCTAATGTGCCGCCCGGCGGAATGGCAATTTTTCCTTCCTTAATCATGCGATCCATCCAGGCTTTCTGATCCGGGGCGATCAACACCGGAATTTCAACCAGCCCCACTCGTCCCATCATATCCATGACCTATTCCTCCGTGAATCGTGACGCCCACTTCGCCAGCTCAGCGAGGCGAGCGTCGTTCGCATCTCGCAAGAAATCCGCATATGCCTCATGGGGATACGTTTCACAAACGACACCGGACAAGCCCATTCCAGCATGCCGTTTTGAACATTGTCAATCGATCGAAGCTGGCACGAGACCTGCTTAGACACCACCACCATGAAACCCTATTTCCCCATAGCGACATGGCCGCTTTTCGGATGGGCGACGCTCATCTCGTTCGTCACTGGCGCCGATGCCGAGCGGTTGCCGAAATCCGATCTCGGCTCCACTCTCCCGCAACAATGCGACCTCTGCTGGTATGCATTACCAAATGACGGACAAGGCTCCAATCGCCTCCCCACATACAAACAACCTCGACACAAACGTCCACCGGACAGCCGACCACAGCGCCATCCCAAAGGACGATACAAATTAGGATCCGACCACAAGCAGCCTCGGCATTCCACCTTTCGATCCAGAGCTCGACAAGAGATGCGACTACTCAGTGATCTCCAAGTCCATGCAGTCGATGGAGATACCATTCGGGTTGGGAGTGAGCGTATCAGACTGCGCGGCATCGATACACCTGAAATGAGTCAGATCCGAGGCCCAGCGGCCAAACAGCGATTAGAAGAGTTATTGCGCAATGGCCCGATTCGCATCGTGCCTCATGCCCGGGATGTCTATGATCGTCTGGTTGCCGATGTGTACGTGAACGGACAGAATCTTGCGGAGATTCTTCGGAGTGAAGGCTTCTCGAAAGCAGGATAACCGATATCAGCGCCGTGCATCACCGTGCTCGCTCACGGTACAATCGGGCCCTCTCGGGCGGGAGCTGTCGCATGAAATCCATTTTCCATGGCAAAGACATGACCGGCATTGAAGTCACAAACATTACCAAGCACGGTCTTTGGCTGCTGGCCAGAGACCGCGAGCTCTTTATTTCCTTCAAAGACTTTCCCCAGTTTCAAGACGCGGCCGTGTCGAAGATCATGAAAGTTGAACAGCTCAATCCCAAGGTGCTCCATTGGCCCGATCTTGGTATCGACCTCGCAGTCGAATCCGTCCGATGCTTCCCGCTCACATCACCAACGCCCCGCTCAACAACACGTTCCGGTCGACAGGCCAAGACGGGCTCTCTCTCTCGCTAGAGGATCAGAAAACCATGGCATCCCAGGCTGGCAGTTTCCCTGCAAGGCTGTGGCATAACACGTCGCTCGCGTGGACCGGCTTCACCGGCCGGACAACTCTGCGTTACGCGGTGATGTGGGGCCGGTGATCCATGTTCACCGTGGAGGCAAGGCGTTTGAAATGGAATTCCTCACCCTTCATGACAAGACAGCGGCAATCGCCCCGTCGATGCCATCTCCATCCGCCCTGGCACTCAACGCGACATGACTCACGCTCGCCTCATCACGCAACCAGCATAACCGGCCGTTTGCGTTTTCCAGATTCATTGGCTCGACACATAATCCCTAAAATCAGATGCTACACGATACCGTGACGTCGGTTGCAGACCAGTACCACCCGCCACTATTGCACACCGCAACTGTTCCACGTCGCATGACACTTCAGCCTCGATCGTGGTAGTCATGACATCGGTTCAACCAAAGGAGGAGTTGGTCATGGACGCCTTTTCCCTACAGGAATTGATCGCATGGATGACGTCGACCGGAGCGGATAGCGCCAAAACGGTCGCTCACATTCTCTTGATCATTTTACTCGGCTTTGCCGCCATGCGGTTCTTGAGACTGGGCCTTGCGCGCTTGGAGTCCTTTGTGACGAGAACCAGCGCAGCGACGGGTGTAGATCCTGAGGCCGGCCGGAAGCGCATAGCGACCTTAACCGGCATCATCCGGACCATCATGGTCACGGTGATATGGGCGGTGGTCATCATCGAGGTCTTGCACAAGATGGGGCTGGATATCCGCCCGATTCTCGCCGGCGCCGGTATCGTCGGCCTGGCCGTCGGTTTCGGCGCGCAGAATCTGGTTCGCGACCTGATCAGCGGGTTCTTTATCATCTTAGAAGATCAAATCAGACTGGGCGATGTGGCGATCATCAACGGGACCGGGGGCCTGGTCGAATCCATTACATTCCGGACCATCACGTTGCGCGATTTCTCAGGAGTGGTGCACGTCTTTCCCAACGGAACGATCACGACTCTCTCCAACATGACCAAGGAGTGGTCGGCCTTCGTGTTGGACATGGGGGTCGCGTACAAAGAGGACACCGATCGGGTCGCCGAAGTCATGCGTCAGGTCGGCGAAGATCTGCGGGAGGATCCGGGCTTCCGCGACAAGTTCGTGTCGCCGATTGAAATAATCGGGGTGGATAATTTTGCCGATTCTTCCGTTGTCATCCGCATTCGGATCAAGACCAAACCGCTCGAGCAATGGAACGTGGGCCGAGAGTATCGGCGCCGGCTGAAACAGGCCTTCGATGCCCAAGGGATCGAAATCCCGTTTCCACACCAGACGTTGTACATGGGGGATGCCAGCCGTCCCTTTCAAGTCCAGGTTCGGCAGGACCACGTCTCGACAGGCATCTAACGGACGTTTTATGGTCTTGCCATCCAATGTCCCATACGGTAACAATCGCCCCGTCGGCGATGCGGCGGAAACCATCTCATCGATTTCGATCGTGTGCGCATATGGTAGGAATAAGGAGGTTCGGCATGGCTCGACTGGGGTCCGGAAGCGGGATTGTGTTGGCGCTCGTCGCAGGATTCATCGGTGGGACGGTGGGCAATCGGATTTTCACAATCGACCCGGTCATCGCGCAGCCGTCTCCATCGCATGCGCAAGTCATGACCGTACGGAATCTGATCGTGACCGACGAGGAGGGAAACGTGCGTGCGCAACTGGGCCTATCGGAGGAAGGCAGACCGCGATTGGATCTTGTGAGCAAGGACGGGAAGTCGCTCGCGAGTTTGGCCTCGACGGGAGCAGAAGGCGGCACCGAGTTGAGGCTGAACGCCAAGGATGGGAGTTCACGGGTGAGACTGGCGGTGCAAGAAAAGGGCGAACCTCGTCTGGACTTCACCATGGAAAAAGACGGCCGTTCGTTGGCGAGTCTACACCTTTCTTCTGATGGTTGGCCTGAACTGCAGCTCAAAGGAAAGGAAGGTAGCGCGGGTGCCGCCATCGAGTTCATCAACGGTAACCCGCGTGTTGTCCTTGAAGACAAGAAGGCCCAGTCAACCGCCGTATTGGCGACGGCCTCCGAGAAGGCCAACCTGGTGCTCTATCGCGATGGGAAACCTCGCGCAGGGCTGTCTTTGGACGGTCTTGATCTGATCGATGCCGGGGGCCATCCTCGCGCCAGGTTGGCGATCTTGGAAACCGGCGAGCCTCGATTGGCACTGAAAGACAAGAACGGCCATCGACTGGTCAGCTTGTCCGTCGAAGCGCTGCCAAAGAAGGAGGAGCCCCTTCTAGCGATGTACGACACCAAGGATGCCTTGCGGGCCGGGCTGAGTTTAGATGAATCTGGTCGGCCCAATCTGATCTTAAGGGACCACCCGTTGTTGTCCCTGATCGACAAAAACGGCGAGGACGGCATTTATCTCAGCCTCGAGCGACAGAACCATCCTAGTCTGCTTTTGAGCAGTAACAAAGGCAAACACAACGCCTTTCTGGGAGTGCGAGACGATAATGAACTGGCGCTTGATCTCTTGGATGGAGCCAACAAGCGCCGGGCGGGGGTCTCTCTGAGTCCGGATGGTGAGCCATCGATACGTCTGTGGAACAAACGTGGAAAGACCATCTGGTCGGTTCCGAACGGCGAGGAGGGCAAATAGGGCTGGATCTTGCCGTACGCCTCAACATGCTGAACGACCGTATCCCTGTTTTTTGAACAGCACCGCCAAGGAGATGTACGCAGAATGTGCGTGGTCGCTGGTGGCATCCGAGGTTGCCCACAAGGCTCGTTGCCGGAGAGTGCGCGAAAGCTTGTCAATCGGATGGCCCAGTAAGAGTCAAGTTCCGTCCCATAGGATAGGCGGTCTCTCAGAAGGGGTGGCTACCCTGGATTCTCTCGTGTCCGCTCAAAACATGAACTCGGTCCAGAAGTACCCGTAATGCGCATCTCGCGTGACCGGACTGTCTGGCGCCCGTTCGGCGAAGGGACCGAAGGCAAAGTGGGCGTAGCCGGCTTGAAGATACAA
>CAYTAS010000075.1:0-17139 GCA_964435885.1 uncultured Nitrospira sp.
CGATTTCATCACCTACCTCCTTATACAGGTGTCTGTGAAATCGAGGGAAGATCAAACGCCGTTTAGGCTTCATCTGAAATCCACAGAGCGCAACTCAGCGCAGCTAGCTAACCTGGCCATTCTTCGTATGAATCTGTTGCTTCTTGTGAGTCTGAGGGAGGATGCGAAAATGGTTCGGAACTAGTTTGTAAACCGCAGGTTGGAGGTTCGATTCCTCTCGCCAGCTCCAGGGGCTCTGCCGCTGCTTCAATGTTGAGACGGCTTTCAGAACCACGACTCTCCCCCTTCAATTCAACTCGCGCATCCGAGAATGCGATTATTTGCGCCTTAGAACAGGCGCGATCCCCCGTTTACTGAATCTCCAGATCCTGAAGCAGGTCGTGAAATTGCGAGAGACGTTGTCGGGTCCCTGTTGCTTGGGGATGTCCACCAGTCTACTATGACGATACCTTGAGGAGCATGGATTGATGTGGACGTGGCACGCAAGAGGGTTGGCCGCCTGGATCTGTATCCTCGTGACGACTCTGCCGACCGCGCGAGCGACATCGAATGACTCTTCCGGCATTGACGGGCCGTCGCAGGAAGAGACTTTGACGTTTATTAAGGACACTTTGGGAGCCTGTGCCACTATGCACAGCGGATGGGAACGGATGGTCGCGAAAGACGGATCAATCTGGGAAGGAGATCGAATGGCGAAGGTGCACGTCGTGGTGACGACTCCAGCTTCGCTCAGTATTATCACACGTCTCAATGAACGAAGGAAGTTGAGCGGAATATTTGAGGTCCAAATACCGGAAGAGCGAATTCAGGAATTCGACTTGACGACATTGTCTTCTGAAGTAGGGCTAGAACGGGACGGTCAGAACGACACCCTCTATGGAATCCGGTTGCGCTGTGCGCGCGCGGCCTGTGTCACCGAATGGATGGCCCCTCTCGTGATGCCGGGGAAGCCTACACACGACCTCAAAACTGGAAAACTGGTCGTCACGCACCTTGATGACCTCGTCTATGAGCACCATCCTCCCAAAGACAACCCAAGTCAGCACAAGGGGGACGCGTATATCCCTGTCTGCGACAGAGTGGCTCTCGAAAGCCTCTCGAAGGCTTTTCGGCACGCCATCATCAAATCCGGCGGAAAGAAGCCGTTGTTCTAGCGCGCTGCCGGATTGCCGTGAGCGGAGAGTCGCTGTCGGCAGATGTCGCTCATCATCTACCTGGTACAAGCTACCGTCCAGGAAAACTACCGATGGGAATCAGGCCTACCGTCCCGCTTCCGTAAGATCGGTTTCATTCTCCGGCGTTTCCGCGTCCGAATCAATTTTCTCCTTCGTCGTGGAAGGATGCAGGCCGTACTTCTTGAGCATTTTATAGAAGTCGGCCCTATACCGGCCGGCAAACTGGGCGGCACGGGAAATATTTCCACCGGTCAATTGAAGGACATTCTTCAGATAGGTTCGTTCGAAATCTTCCTTCGCCTCCGTGAGCGGTTTGAGAGGCGACTCGGCAGCCACGCTGACCGAAGGCATCAGATCGGGGGTGAGCGTGTCTTGCCTGGACATCACCACGGCCTTCTCAACCGCATTTTCCAGCTCCCGGACGTTGCCCGGCCACGTGTTGATCAGCAACCGATGGAGCGCAGCCGGTGTGAAGCCTTTCATTTCTTTATTCGCCCGTTTCGCGCTGAGCGTGAGGAAATGTTGCGCTAAAAGCGGGATGTCATCTCGACGCTCTCGCAGAGGTGGAACGAAGAGGGGAACCACTGAAATACGGTAATAGAGGTCATTACGAAACGTCCCGTTCTTGACCGCCTCGCCGAGATCCTTATTGCTCGCCGCAATGATCCGCACGTCTACTTTGACCGATGTCTCCGAACCGACTTCACGGACCTCTCGTTCCTGCACGGCACGCAAGAGTTTCACCTGCATCGACAACGGCATTTCGCCGATCTCATCAAGAAACAGCGTGCCGCCGTTGGCTATCTGAAATAGTCCTCTCTTCGCACCATGCGCACTCGTAAAGGCGCCTTTGACATGCCCGAACAGCTCGCTCTCGAAGAGCATTTCAGGAATGGCGGCGCAATTGAGCGCCACAAATAGCCCTTTACTGCGGCGGCTGTTGGTATGGATGACACGAGCCATCACTTCTTTCCCCGTGCCGGTTTCCCCAAAGAGCAAGATCGTGGCATCTGAATCGGCGACTTGTGCGATTTGTTGGAGGAGTCGTTGCATGGCCGGACTTCGGGCCACGACATGGTCCAATCCGTACAGTTCTTTGACCAATGACTTGAGTCGATGAATTTCCTGGCTCATTCGCTGTTGAGAGAGCGCCTTCTCGATCGTCGCCTTCAGCTCTTTGTCGTCGAACGGTTTGGTGAGATAGCCGAATGCCCCGCGCTGCATCGCCTCCACTGCATTGGGAATGCTGCCGTGCGCAGTGAGGATGATCACCGGCAATCCGGGATGATTTCTCAGCAGTTCCTCAGTGACATCCAGCCCATTTTCCCCAGGAAGGCGAAGGTCCGTAATGGCCAAGTTGAACATCGTCTTCTTCGCCTCTCCCACAGCCTCCTGCCCGGACGTGCAAGAGGTGACCGAAAATCCCATTGCGGACAGCCGCATTTTCAACAAATGGAGCAGCCCTTCATCGTCGTCGACAACGAGAATGTGTTCTTTGTCCATAAATCAATTGTCCTTCCGCTGTTGGCTAGGGCGTCGTGTCGGACCCGGGAACGGGAACGGTCGTCAAAGGCGGGCGGATCGGACGCACTTTTTCACGCATCTCCTGATCGATTCGCTTCAACGCATCAAGCTGTGTCGAGAGCTCTTCGATCTTTCTATCACGTTCCGCCAGTTGTTTTTGAAGACTCTGAATCGTCGCCGGCCTGACGGATGTCTTTGTGGATTCCTTTTGGGTCTGTAGTGTCTCAATCTTCTGTTCTCGCTCCTCAAGCTCACGCTGCAAAGACTCAACCGTCTCTGATTCATCGTCCTGTGTAGAACGAAGCTTCTGAATAGTCATCTCTCGCTCAAGCAAGTCCCGCACCAGACGGTCGGCTGTTGAAGCCAGCGATGTATGAGCGTCGGCGATTGCAGGGGCCGTCGAGACAACTTCCACCCACGATTTTGGTTTCGGATCCGCAGGTTGTTGTAATACTTGAAGCCATGCCGCACTCGAAGCGGCAAATTTCCCGTTTGATGCCTCGCCCATCACCATGTTGAAGTATTTTTCAGCAATTTCGCGACTTTCGTATAAACCGAGTAAGGCACGAGTAAAATAGATATGTTCGCAGGGGCTTGGTCCGATACATCTTGAGATCAAATCTTCCTGTCTTCTTGCAAGCGCTTGAAAATCTTTACGTTCACGTTGATCCACCATGAAGTATGGACGAGAAATCGGAGCGGGTGTCGTCCACGCCGCGCATCCAGCCAGCACGATGAAAATCACCATCGGACCCATCGTTCTCAACACGACCGCTCTTCTCACGATGGCCTAGCCCTTTCCGGCTTGGTCAACCGTAGGATAAACCGTACAGTTGCTCCCTTCCCTTTCTCGCTCTCGATCCAAATTCTTCCTCCATGCGCCTCGACAACCTTCTTCACTAGCGCCAGCCCCAATCCGCTCCCCGCTGCGTGGCGGACGGTCGTCCGCCCCTGATAGAAACGCCCGAATAGATGTGGGAGATCCTCCGGAGCCACCCCTGGTCCGGCGTCTGAAACGGACACCTCTAGGACCCCCGCTTGGGAATCAGGTCTCATCTGAACTTCGACCACGCTTCCCTCGGGGCTGAATTTCAGAGCATTCGACAGGAGATTGTCCAACACCTGCTCAAGACGGGAAGCGTCCCCCTTGACCCACACCCGATCGCCGATATGTTCCAGTACAAGCTGGACATGTTTGGCATCGGCGAGGAGCCGGACTTTGTCGATGGAGATTTCACCGGTGCGATGGAGGTTCACCGGAACAAAGCGATACTCCATCATCCCGGCCTCCATTTTGGACAAATCCAAAATCGTGGAGATCAGACGCATCAAACGCCGGGTACTATCGGCCATGATTCGAAGGGTCGTTCGTTGCTCTTGCGTCAACGGACCGGGGATTTCGTCGAGGAGTAAGTGTGTGCCCTCCTGAATCGACGCCATCGGCGTCCGTAGTTCATGAGAGACGTGTGCTAAGAACTCTGTTTTCATGTCATCGATCTCTTGCAGCTTTTTACCCATCCAATTCACCGTATCGACCAGTTCCCGTAGCTCGGCGGGAGCCTTAATCTGAAGTGCTGCGCCGAAACTTCCCTGACCGATCTTCCTGATGTGGCCTTGCAACTGTCGAAGCGGAAGCAAGATCGTATAGCTGGCGACACCGGCAAGCCCCAGCCCAAAGACCAAAGCCACCAAGACAAGTTGTTCCGTAACGGCCTCTGCTTGCGCGGCGCTGGCTCGCGATTCGCTCACCTGGACACTCATCCGAGCCTCGTGCAGATCGATATACCGCTGAATGAAGGTTGACATCTGATCCGCCATGGCATCGCGTCGGCTCTCATAGTCCGTGTCTGATCGAAGAGCACCTTCCTCCGCTCCCTGAAATTCTTCCTGAAATATCGCCACACGCTTAGCCAGCAACTCATCGGTGTCTCGAAGGAGTGTGAGCCCCTGCAGAGAGCGCTCCTGGCTCCGCAGAAGGTTGAGATTCCGCTGGAACTCGTCCAGTTCTTCTTTCAAGTTCGTCAGAAAGGTGCGATCCTTCGTCGCAATGAATTTTTTCTCACTGTTCAATTGCGCGAAGAGTGAGCCCAATAGTCGCTTTGCCGATTCGACGGCCGGATAATGATACGAGGCCATCTCCGAGCTCATCGACGCCAATTGCCGAAGCTGGAACAGTGCGTAGAGGTTGACACCCGCCATGGCGGTAATGATAACCAGTGCAGTCAGGACCAACCGCCAAAAGATCGAAAGCCGCATGAGTTCGCCCCTCACCCGGACGGGACCATACCTGGGCTGAACTCAGGTGTAGGGCAAACCATACACTAATTCACCCCTAATTCACAAGTCACGAACAAACGGGAATGCACCGAAGGGCTCTGAATTCCTCTACCTGTACTAAAGTAATCCAATGACGCGCAACAGGCATTTTCTGAATCGAGGACTACTACCTGGCATCAAACTGGCGTGCGAACAACCGCTGCCGCCTCGATGACCCATGAAGCGCTGCAAAAAGATGTCCACGGAAAAGAAGGATAGCCATAGCCATCGGGGGAGTCAGCAGGAGCAGAATGATTCCTTGTGCTTCCGAATCGATCCCTACATAGGACAGCCATCCCCCTATCGCAGTCACCGGCAGCATCAGAATTTGGAAGAAGTTGAGGCCGGCTCCCCGACCGACAAGTTCGGAGAGCGAAAAGAACTCTTGCAGCCCGCTGGGAGACAACACCACAGGCAGAATAAGAACGGCAAACGGGAGAAACCACTCTATCCAATGCTCCAACACAAATTCATAGGAGGTCCTCAAGACGTCAATCGGTGAATTGTGGCGAACTTGGTAGATGACTTCCGGGGCCGGATTCAGGAGGATGAAGACCAGGAGGAGAAACGCCGACGAAATAAACCGACCGTACGGATTCGCTTGCATGCCCATGTCGAGCAGCATCGTCGGAAGCCAGAGGATAAATCCGACCCCGATCACGTCCCAGAAGTAATGGCCGAAGCTTTCCGTCACATCCGTGAGTCGCAGCGCCCTCCCCCCGCTTAGCGATTGCTCGATCAACCGAAGCGTTGCGCCGACCAATAGGGCGTTGACGATACCGAGCAGCAACCCGCCTACGATGCCAAACGGGCCGACCATCCGTGCGGCTCCGAGGAACAGCACCGCAAAGACAATGAGCGCGACTATCGCCACCCAACTCTTGGCGAGCGAACGCCCTGTCGCGGAGAAAACCTCTCGATACAGCTGAATCGTCGCTGACACAAAATTACTCATGCGAGCTGTACCCTAGTCGGGATCGCCTCGGAGGTCAAGAACTAGTCGCGGCGGCGACATCGCGCACAGTTGACTTGCTTAACCTGATGATTATCACATTCCTCATCGGAAGATTATTTACTTTTGAGGTAGGTGAAACGCCATGGACATGAACCGGATGACCATCAAGTTGCAAGAAGCATTACAGTCCGCCTCTGCTCATGCGCAGCGGAGAAACCATCAAGGCATCGATGTGGAGCATGTGCTGCTGGCGCTTCTTGAACAGGAAGGAGGGACGGCACCCGCCTTGATCGAGGGAGGAGGCCTTGCCCCATCAGCCGTTCGGCAGGCGGTTGAACAGGCTCTCTCAAAGCTGCCGCAAGTACAAGGTTCCGGCGCAGCCCCAGGTCAGGTTCATATTGCAAACCGGCTCACTCACGTCTTGAATCGCGCGGAAGAGGAGCAGAAGTCATTAAAGGATGACTTTTTGAGCGTCGAACACCTGCTGCTGGCCATGGTCCATGAAGGAGGGGTCTTCAAGAAACTAGGACTGACGAGGGATCGCCTTTTAGCCGGCCTCCAACAAGTGCGCGGCAATCAACGCGTCACCAGCCAAGACCCCGAAAGCACCTACCAGTCGCTGGTGAAATACGGGCGCGATCTGACCCAGCTGGCGGGGCAAGGGAAATTGGATCCGGTCATCGGGCGAGACGATGAAATCAGACGGGTGGTTCAGATCCTCTCCCGCCGGACAAAGAATAACCCGGTGCTCATCGGCGAGTCAGGAGTCGGGAAAACCGCGATCGTGGAAGGTCTTGCCATCCGTATCGTGAACGGTGATGTCCCTGAGAGTCTGAAACACAAAAAGCTCTTTGCATTGGACATGGGATCACTGGTCGCCGGAGCCAAGTTTCGTGGTGAATTCGAGGAGCGGCTCAAGGCCGTCTTGAAAGAAATTCAATCGTCTCAGGGACAGATTCTGCTGTTTATCGACGAACTGCATACCGTCGTGGGGGCCGGAGCGGCGGAAGGGGCGATGGATGCGGCCAATTTATTGAAACCGATGCTGGCGCGAGGCGAATTGCATCTCATCGGGGCGACGACGCTCGACGAATACCGAAAGCATATCGAAAAAGATGCCGCGCTTGAACGCCGATTTCAGACGGTGCTGGTCGACCAACCGTCCGTGGAGAATACCATTTCCATCTTACGCGGTCTCAAAGAACGCTACGAAGTCCATCACGGCGTACGGATCAAAGACAGCGCTTTGGTCGCGGCGGCGAAGCTGTCGCATCGATACATTGCGGATCGCTTTCTTCCCGATAAAGCCATCGACTTGGTCGACGAGGCCGCAGCCCGCCTCAGGACCGAGATCGACAGCCTCCCGGCCGAGTTGGACGAGGTCTCTCGCAAGGTGTTGCAGCTTGAAATCGAACGCGAGGCTCTAAAAAAAGAAAAAGACCCGGGAAGCCTGGCTCGGTTGACCGCCCTCGAAACCGAGCTCACCGAAAAGCAACGAGACTTGCAGACCCTGAAGACCAGATGGGAATCGGAAAAAACGTCCGTCGCACGGCTACGCAAAACACGGGAGGCCATCGAGGAGATCAAACAAAAAATTGAACAAGCCGAACGAGCCTACGACCTCAATCGGGTCGCCGAACTCCGGTATGGGGAACTCCCTCGGCTTGAACGTGAACTGGAACTGGAGCAACAGCACTTAGGGAAGAAGCAGGGTGAGACCAAACTTTTGAAAGAGGAAGTCGATGAAGACGAGATCGCCGCAGTGGTCAGCCGATGGACCGGCATTCCGGTCTCCCGCCTCCTCGAAGGGGAAACGGACAAACTGTTGAAACTCGAGGAGTTGCTCCACCAGCGTGTGGTGGGACAAGACGAAGGAGTCCGCGCCGTCGCGGATGCCGTGCTACGCGCGCGATCGGGCATCAAAGACCCGAATCGGCCCATCGGCTCGTTTCTGTTCCTCGGCCCCACGGGGGTCGGCAAAACCGAACTCGCGAGGGCGCTGGCCGCCATTCTATTCGACGACGAAGGCAATCTGGTCAGAATCGATATGTCCGAGTACATGGAAAAACACACGGTCGCGCGTTTGATCGGCGCCCCTCCCGGCTACATCGGCTACGAGGAGGGCGGTCAACTGACGGAAGCCGTTCGGCGGCGACCCTTCTCCGTAATCCTGTTCGATGAAATCGAAAAAGCCCACCACGATGTGTTCAACGTCTTGCTGCAAGTGCTCGACGACGGTCGGTTGACCGACTCGCAGGGCCGTACCGTGGACTTTAAGAATGCCGTGTTGATCATGACCTCCAACATCGGCAGTCCGCAGATCCTTGAAGCCCAACAGCGGGGCGCCTCCTATGAGCAGGTTCGAACCGTCGTCATGGGCGAGCTGCGGCAACATTTTCGCCCGGAATTCCTGAATCGGGTAGACGAAGCCGTCGTGTTCCATCCGCTCGGCACCGAACACCTCGTCAAGATCGTGGAGATTCAACTGGAGCGTCTCCGGAGTCGATTGGCGGAGCGGCGAATCCCGCTGGCCATCACCCCGGCCGCGCTGCAGCACTTGGGAGAACGTGGCTATGATCCGGTCTATGGAGCACGGCCGCTCAAACGCCTCATTCAACAGGAACTAGAAACACCGATCGCGCGGTTGCTGGTGAAGGGAGAACTACGGGATGGGGATACTGCGTCGCTCGACCTGCAACAGGGTCAACTGGTCTTGGTCCCGACTGTGACGCACGAAGGAACGCCTAGCCGATAACGGCCGGTCCGCCTTGTGCGTCTTGCGTGACGCCGCTTTTCTGCTGTTTGTCGATCTTCCACTGGGTGGCCGACACCTGCAGCAGACGGCCTTTTATGGTGTGGAATTCTCCTCGCGAGAACGACACCACATCGGGCGCCTTTGCATCGAGCTTTAAGAGAATTTTCCCGGACCCGACTTCTTTCATGGCCAGACTCGTGTCCGTCTTCGTCACCTCATAAGCACGCCGCTCGTTGAACATCAGCGTGCTGTCCACCACCTTGGCCAGCATCCGGCCATCCGCATCAAACAAGGCAAAATTCACCAGCAGGGCGCCGGTGACGGGATGCCGCGCCAGTTGAATCTGCGGCACACCTTCGACTTCGATGGTGCCGTTGGAGTTCCGATAGAAATTGGCGCCGATTTCGATATCCATAATTAACAATCAAAAAGAAACAAGTGCTCTTCCAGAAACCGTACGTTCACGACAGATCCAACTCCTGGCTGGACGGAACTACGACTTTTTGATCCGATCCAAGATCAACGCAATACACCCCCCGAGCAATCCGCCGCCCATGACGGTGGTCAGAAGTTCGACAAGTTTCAGCTCCCACACGGACCCTTGGGCCTGCATGACTTCCCTGATGCCGCCTTGCACCAAGATCACGGCCAGCGCCATCGTGGCTCCGACGACGAACCACCAGAGAAATACTTTTATCGATGCCACTGCAGCCTCACACGTCGGGATTACGATCAAACGAGCGGTATTGGATCGCTTCTGCGATGTGCATGGTCTCGATCCCCTCGGATTCCGCCAGATCCGCGATGGTCCGCGCAACCCGGAGAATCCGCCCATGCGCTCTTGCGGAGAGCCGCAGCCGCGCCATGGCCTGTTCGAGTAACTCCTGAGCAGCCTGGTCGAGCCCACAATACCGCTTTATCATTCGTGGCTTCAACTGCGCGTTCGTATAGATCCCATCATGTCGATAGCGCCGTCGCTGGCGTTCTCGCGCCCCGGCCACGCGCGCGCGGATCGCGGATGAATCCTCCGACGCGGGCAGTTCGGTACGAAGCTCACGCACCGGCACCGGTGGAACGTCCAGATGAATATCCAGCCGGTCCAAGAGCGGCCCGGAAAGCTTCGCCCGATACCGGCGAATCTGCGTACCGGTACAAATGCATGGACGCGTCTTGTCTCCATAGTATCCGCAAGGACAAGGATTCATCGCGGCAATCAACATGAAGCGAGCCGGATATCTCAACGTTCCGCTCGCTCGGGTCAGCACGACATGCCCGTCTTCCAGCGGCTGCCGCAGCCCCTCCAAGACTCCCCGTTTAAACTCAGGAGACTCGTCCAGGAACAACACGCCGTTGTGCGCCAGCGAGACCTCTCCTGGTTTGGGAACCGTCCCGCCGCCGACGAGTCCGGCATCCGAGATGGAGTGGTGGGGAGCTCGAAACGGCCGCACCCTCAGTAACGGGCGTTCGGGAGCGAGTTGTCCGGCCACGCTGTGGACTCGAGTCGTTTCAATCGCCTCTTCTAAGTCCAAGAGAGGAAGAATCGAGGGAAGTCGCCGCGCCAGCATGGTTTTGCCGGAACCGGGAGGACCGACCATCAGCACATTGTGCCCGCCGGAGGCGGCCACCTCCAACGCCCGCTTGGCATGGTCCTGCCCGCGCACGTCGCTATAATCCTCGT
Organism: uncultured Nitrospira sp.; assembly: GCA_964435885.1. Lineage (GTDB taxonomy): Bacteria > Nitrospirota > Nitrospiria > Nitrospirales > Nitrospiraceae > Nitrospira_D. The sequence goes on from CAYTAS010000075.1 coordinate 10,404, forward strand.
CCTCCGCCGTCCTGGTGGGCTCCAACAGATCCGGATTCGTCCGGTTCGGGTCTATGGGTTGGATTCCCCGCAGAAACTCCACCGCTTCCGGAAGGCTATGGAGTGGGTAGACGTTTACCCCCTGTACCAACGCGGCTTCGACACCATTGTCCGTCGGAAGCAACAAATCGTATCCGGTTCGGCAAGTCAAGGCAAATGAGAGCGCGCCTGTAATCGGCTTCACACGGCCGTCTAACGAGAGCTCACCGACCAGCACGCGCGTATCCAGGGAGGCCTGTGGGATGACCTCTTCGGCGACAAGAATGCCGATGGCGATGGCAAGGTCGAGCCCCGACCCTTCCTTCTTCACCCCGGCCGGAGCTAAATTCACAGTGATGCGTTTTGCGGGAAAGTGAAAGCCCGTGTTCTTCAGCGCGGAGCGGACTCGGTCTCGACTCTCTTTGACAGTAGCGTCCGGCAACCCCACGACCGAAAACTGGGGAAGCCCACCGGAGATATCGACCTCGACATCGACCAGATGCGCATCTAACCCGACCAGCGCCGCGCTCCGCACCTTGGCAAGCATGGAACCAATGCCTCTCTGTTCTGGACCGCGGCCAACCAGCACCCATTATAGGAATTCTCCCTCGGGGTTTCAATCAACCCCCTGAAGATGACTTCCTCTCTGGCGCCCCTCACCTCCACTCTGTATAATCCGCCTCTATGCCGCTAGCCTTCAGCTGGGGTGTTGCACTCTGGCTTCTCTTGTTTTCAGCAGATGGCGTTCTGTCGTTCGCGATGAACAACGATGCGTCGATCCTGACGCAACGAGCCACAAGCTCGTCTCCCTATGTCGGATCAGCCATGGCAGTGCTCGCCACGCTTGAACAGGCTCAGGTCCTTCCGCCCGAAGGAAGTCGAGAAGCCGATCGCGTGATTCAATCCGTCATCCAACTTCAGTCCCTGTTTACCAAAGGCACCGATCGAGCCATCCAAGAGTTTGCACAACAGGCCCTAGCGCACAAATACGGTGAAAACGCGGAGACGGTGCTGGAACGATTTCGCTCCCAAGGATGGAGCGCCAACACGTTGGAAGCGTTCGCGGATGCAGATGTGCGCGCATCCGCCGAAGACCTAGAGGACCTGGCAGCCGGTCTCGGCCGGTTCAACCTATCCGTGGACGATTTTAGGCGATTGATGCAACTCGTGCGCGAGGGACAATCGGCGCTTGAGACGCGAGGGCAAAGCTTTCAAGAGGTGTATACTCACCATCGAAACGCGATGCCGGGAGCAGGAACACGGTGAAACGTAGATCTCGCGAAACCCGCTTCGACTCATGGAGGCGAGCGTATCTCGTACCTCGCCACAACGACAACGATAGGAATATGCTTCATCTTACGTTTCATGCTTCACGAACGACGAACTCTACAAGGAGGGCCCCATGGCAACCCGTGCCTACATTCTCATCAAAGTCAAAGCAGGCAAAACCAAGGATGTCGTCGGAACGCTCAAACGCATTCCCGGCGTCGAACATGCCCACTCCTGCTTCGGCCGTCCCGATATTTTCGTGTTTATCAGCGTGCATGACGAACGGGCGCTCTCCGATGTCGTGATCACCAAAATCCATGCGATCGACGGCGTCGAAGAGACCGACACGCATATCGTCGCAGACTCTTAGCCCACGTAACGGGACACGAGTCTCTCGTGAAGCCTGAAACGTGTGAAGCCAGAGACGAGATGCGCTTCACGTTGTACGCTTCACAGCCTTTGGAGGCTTCACGAACGACGATCGACGAAGACGCGAGTGCCGCCGAGTTGCGCGGACTGGTAACAGGCTTCGGCAATTTCCACGGCGCGACATCCATCCTCTCCCGTCACGGGCATCGGAGAACCGTCTCTCACCGCCTGCAGGAAAGCCGCCATTGCGGCCAACACGGTTTGAGAGGGAGGGAGATCGAATTCATGGGTTCCCGTGCCGTCGTGACAGCAAATTCGGCTGGCTCCCCAGTCGACCTCCAGTCGCCCCTCGGAACCCCACCACTCCGCTCGACCGACTCGGCCTAACGGCACTCGAGCGATTTCGATGTGGCACGTCGTGCCTCCGGACGTCACGAGACGAATGGAGGCGGCAGTTTCCGGGGCTGTGGCCGGGAGCACGTCCATCGTGCAACGAGTTTCGTCGACCTCTTCGCCCGTCATGAACCGAACGAGATCGAGCATGTGCACACCGATCTCCAGCAACGCCCCGCGTTTGCCATAGCCGTCGGCATGGCCTGGGGCGGTCGCCCTTGTCTCAATTCGACTGATAAGGTGGACTCGTTCGGACCGTCCGATTCGAGGCAGCAGGGTCTTCATCTTCTGAATCGTATGGTCGAACCGGAGCGTGTGGGCCGTCATCAGCGGCACGCCGGATTCACCAACCATGGCAACCATCGCGCGGGCGTCGGCAGCCGTCGTGGCCAGCGGCTTTTCGATCAACAGCGGTTTGCAGGCTTCGATCGCCGACCGACAGATGTCCGGAGCGAATAGTGGAGGAGTCACCACGACGACCACATTGACTGTGGGATCAGCGATCAACGACTCCGGTTTCCCGTAGACTTCAACCGGTGGAGCACCTGACAGCTCAAACCCCTGCTCCGGATGTTGCCGACAAACGGCTCGAAGGGAGACGTCCGGCAGATCGTTGACAATATGCCGGGCGTACCGGAGTCCATGCCGGCCCACTCCGATCAACCCGACTCCGATGCGTTCAGCAGCCATGCCCCTTCACCGATAGCTGAGTGAAAACGTGCGCGGGCAGCCGTCACCGAGCCGTATTTGACATTCCCGCAAACGGCTACATATAGTAACGCGATGAGAAGTGCAAGGCCGCTTTCCTAGAGGCATTCCGACCATGCTCACGGTTCATCCCGCGCCATTCACGTTAGATCAGATCGGAACAGGAACCGCCCGTTTCCCAAGTGGCGTGCCGATCCCTACCCATACCGATCAAATGGTCGACCCCTACTTCAAGTCTAAAATGCCCAAGGAGCATCAAGTCGATTGCCTCTTGTTCTGGCCTCAATCACCAGGCACCTATCCAGGGCTGGTGCTCTTGCACGATCGGTGGGGCTTGACGGGACAGATGAAAGATCTGGGGGCCAGACTCGCCTGTGAAGGGTACATGGTGGTCCTCCCGAATCTCTACGGTCGGTTGGGGGGAATGGTGACCGCCGCCGACGACGTCGCGTCCGCTCTCCTGGAACGACAGAATGAGACGCAGGTCCTCACCGATATCAATTCCTGCTGCGAATACCTCAATACGCGCACCATCACGAAGAAAAATATCCACGGAGTCGTCGGGTATGGAATGGGCGGCTCCTATGCGCTGACCTTCGCGTGTCAGCGGAAGCGGTTGCGGGCAGCCGTGTCCTATTACGGCGCGATGCCTTCTTCTCATGAGCCGTTGAAGGATCTCTTTGCCCCGGTGCTCTATCACCATGCAGGAAAGGACCCAGCGGTTACCCCGAACGACATCGAGCATTTGCGGCGCGCATCTTCGGCATATGCCAAGCGAGTCGAGATTCATCTCTATCCGGAAGCGTTCCACGCCTTCTGCAACGAGATGAAACCGAGCGCGTATGACCCGGAACGTGCGACCCTCGCCTGGGAACGAACCGCGAGTTTTTTGAGGTCTTGCTTTCAAGGAACATGACGCGCAGCAACCGACCTCTCCTCCACTCGATTCATAGATGGGTTCAGGCTCGAAGACACCTTCGATCTCCGCAGCACCGTCTCCTGGCCATAGCTGGATGCTGGCTGCTCATCGGATTCATGAGCATCGTCCCATCACTCGCAACGGCAGAGGAACGCACCTCCCCGACGTTGTTAGCCGACGTGGTCGCTCAACGAGCCGACGACCTCGCGGCGGTCGATTCGGATGAAAAGGCCATGGCACTGTTCACCACGAGCGTCGGCCCCATGTTGGGTTTGCACGATGCCGCAGGAGCACTGGGAGCCAAACGACTCCCGAACAAGATCGTCAAAGAACTCGGATTGGCTCAATTATCGGAATCGGTCTACGATCTGATGGGCGCGCTGGCCGTGTGGCAACTGGCCGATGCCGTCAACCGTGACGCAGGCCAATCCTCGAGGTCCATCGCGTTGTCTGAAGCCCGCCAAGAATGGCTTCATACTCGTGGCAAGAGCGCCTCGCTCTCCGACTTATTTCGCCTGCCTGAAGAAAACCAGGTCGTCGGAGCTCCCGAGACACCTTCGGACCGACAGCACACCAAACTGTTGTTGGTCGCCCAACGTACGGCCTTTGAGGCCAGTCGGCAGGCAACCAAGGCCTGGTGGGATGTTCACAGGTGGAAAGATCGTATTCGTCACGCAAAAGGCCTTGCTCGGCTCTGTGGAACCTGGCAATGGACCATCCACAATCATCAGAACCATGGAGACCAGAAGGCGGTCGTCATGTTCCCTCCGGCTGGACAGACTTCGACCCATGCCGCGACCCCGGCAGAGACCATCGTCTTGGGAGATGCCATTTATTTGAGGTGGGAAAACAACGGGCGCATTCAAGAAGACAGTCTGTTGTTCGTTAAAGATGATGCAAAGATCGAAGGGTCATTCGTGAACAACACGGGAGGATGGGGATCGATTACCGGTAAGCGAACAGCCGCCTGTCAGCCTTAGACTTTTTCAACACCCTGCTCTGCACCATGCGCGCCACCCCAACACCAGCCAACCGACGATAAAGAGTACACCTCCGACCGGCGTCACTGCGCCCAGCCAACGGATCCCCAGAAGCGACACACCGTACAGACTTCCGCAGAACAAGAACGTCCCGGCCAGAAACAACCATCCGGCCTTGGCCGCTCGAGCATCCTGCCCGATGCGAACCACGAGGCCGCTTAGAACCAGACCGAAGGCATGATACATCTGATAGCGAGTCGCCGTGTCATAGACGGCTAACATTGGTGGCTCCAGCATGTCCTTGAGCATATGCGCACCGAATGCGCCGGCCGCCACACCCAATCCGGCACTGACACAACCGATCAAGACCAACGATCGAGATGAGGTATCAACATCCATTCCCTACACTCCCAGATGTCTCGGTTGCGGACCAGGGGCGATCATACGTGATCTCAGCTGAATACTCCATCCTGCAGATCGCAATGGGGCCTCCATCGCCGTATGCTATAGTTCTGTCATGCACCGCCACATCGTGACGATCGGTCCCTTAGGTCTCCTGACCGTTCTTCTGCTTTTAGAAAATGTTGTGTGCGCGGCCGAATCTCAGCAGGCCCGGCCTCAGCAGACTGAAACCAGTAAAGGCCTCACCGTCGAAGACCTCGCTCGCGGCGTGCGCAGTGCCGCACAGAGCATCGAGAAGGAAATCCCCAAGATCGGCCCCGCAATCGGCAAAACCGTTCGAGCCATGCGTGAGAACAGTTCGGAAAATACACTAGCTCGGCAACCACCGCCTGACAAGAAATAGCCCTCGATCCCGGTTTCGTCACCGCTCGAAAATGAGCCTTTGCTTCTTTGTTCAGACTGCGGTATGTTACCTCCGATTTTCTATAACCTCTGGTATGGGTGACATCGTGCCGACACCTGCCTGTGCCATCTTAACGGGTACAGATCGACTTAGTTCCAGCTTAAAAGGGGATCGTCATTTATGTGGGACAAGAAGAAAGGCGATGTGGACAGCGAGGGTGGAAATTTTACCGTTCTTGGGAAGGATGTCACGTTCAAGGGCATCGTCCATTTTCATAGCACCGTTCAGCTCGACAGCTCGATTGAGGGAGAAATTCATGCCAAGGGCATGTTGGTGATCGGTGAGAACGCCACGATTCGAGGCTCGATTCTCGCTGAGACCGTCGTGACGAGGGGAAAAATTCACGGAAACGTGACTGCAACCGGAAAAGTTCAATTGCTCAAGTCTGCCGTCCTGCTCGGTGATGTCTCTGCTCCGTCGTTTTCAATGGAAGAAGGGGCCTTCTTCAAAGGCTCGATCGACATGGGCTCCCATCCGGTTGTCGATGAGCTCGAACAAACTCCCTTGGTCATTACGGAAGCACCCCAACGGTTGAGCGTCTCCCGTCCGGTTCTGATTGAAAGCGAGCGAGGGAAATAACGTTCTCTCGCCGGTCGTTCCTTTCGATCGCCGAACTCAAATAAGATCGGCTGTTTCTTGACGTCCTCTCACATAATTCTCTAATCCTCTCATTCGCATCACCTACATAGACACACCGATTGCCAGGTTTTCCATCAGTGATAGGGCCATGTATACCTACTTAACAGGCCCTTACTTCCCTAAACCAAAGAGTCATATCTTAGCGCTCTCTCCGGCGCTACTATTCCGCCGCTTTTGAGTATGGTGTGGTCTTCGAAATGCGTGCGAAAAGTCTTATGGCACGGGTAACTGCCAAGGCGGGGGTTTCGAGAAAAAAGCGTGAATCCTTTCAGATACTCTCTGAATCGAAAAAGATTCACCCGGCTGGCCTCGATTTCTCCGGCAGGAACGCAATGCTTGAGAATATACGTAGTTCTTACAAACTCATCGTGGTTTGTTCTTTGCTCATGAGCTCGATGTTGAGCGAGAAACGATCGGTTGGCTGGTATATACGGGTGCCAGCTTGGAGGGAGCAAGTGCCCACAGACACATATAGAGTCGTCTCCCAGCTATACCGCGCCACCGAGCATCGGCATAAGTCAATAGTCATGCCTGACCATCCCGCTAGAAATTGCAAGAGAGCGTTTTAGGCGCGGG
>CAYTAS010000076.1:0-17134 GCA_964435885.1 uncultured Nitrospira sp.
CACGGACGGGCGCTCGACTTTCACACGATCACGGCGCGGCCTGTGTCGGTGGCAGGAACGAGAACAACACGCGGCAGCTGCCGGACCATAAACCCGGCCATTTCTACTTTGGGAGAAAGAGGACATTTCTAAAGTGGGTTGACATGGCCGGGGCGGCTCGTTGCATTGCTATGCGACATCTTGCATCTTGTTGGCAAAGTCCCGACCGGATGTTGATGGTGGAAGCGGCTTGCCGTCTTTATGGTAAAGAGCGATGGCCTACTCAACGACCTGGCAAAGCTCGTCAAACACCGCTTTTTCATCTGGGCCGTGACAGCCATCATAGATGAGACCCGGAGAACTGCCAACGTAGCACTGGTCTTCCTCGGACCACTCAACGACCTTTGCATAACGCGCACTTTCCTTCATGCCACTGTCGCGGAATACGCCTTATTCTAAACGCCTATTTCCGACCGGAACATTCTCCGTCCGCTTGACGATCTCGATCGGCTGGAAAACTGGATCTTGTGAGCCCTGCGATGACTCAGCTTCGACACGCTGAATGAATGAGGCAGGGCCGGTCAGTGGACCATAATTGAGCGCGACGTCGACATCGAACGTCTTGGTATCTTTGGGTGTGGGGAACGTGAATGTTTCTTCCCTGGTCTCTTCTGGTTTCAACACGGTGTCTTCAGCCACTTTCACAGCTTCAAAGTCAAAAATGGTGGGCTGTCCCTTGGCATCCAGATACGTCCGGCCATAGACACGTGTATCGGAAAACACGGTTTTGAGGTTTTTCCCTTTGATGTCTAGATTCAACACCACTGTCGCCCAAGCCGGATGGGTCGCAGGCAGATTATGCGGCACCAGGCTCTTGACCTTGACCGTCACCGTCGTGTTGTCTCCCTCGACCTTGGTCTGCACATCCAGCTTCGCCGCCTCTTGACGAAGCTTACCGATGCGTCCAGGAAAACTATGATTCGAGATCGTCCGTTTCTTCTCTCCATTGGCCGACTCTCCGACCTGTTGAGGCATGTGGCACGTCTGGCATTCTTTGCCTGACTTGACCGCTCGGCTCTGATCCCAGTTCCCCAGCAAGTCGTTGGCCTTTCCCAAGTTCGCAGCCGAGGACACCGACTGGTGGCAATTCAGGCAGAGATCGGACCTCTGAAACAAGCTCGATTCCATCGACTGATGGGCCAGATTCTGAACAAAGTCCTTATATGGCCCATAGAGTGTCTTGCTGCCGATCTCATATTTCGGTTCCGGAGGATGCTTGGCTCGATCCACCTGCTTGATCAAATGGCACTGGCTGCAGGCAACGCCATCCAAAGACGGATCGCCCGCCATCGCTTGTTCAACAAAGAGCTGCACATGCTCCGAAAACTCTCGGACGTGCGGAGCGTGACAGCGAAAACACAGCGCCTGCTCCTTTCCACCGGCCGACTTCAGGTAAGCATCGAGTGACGCCCGAAAGGCAGGCGAATGGATGGACTTCGCCAAGGGCGAGGTTTCCCATTCTTCATAGACCCGTTCGTGACACCGTTTGCATTTGCTGGAATGAGGGAAAGCCTTTTCGATCACCGCCTGACTTGCGGCCGTCTGTGCTAAGACGGAGGTGGTGGTTCCACTCAAAAACGCCACAGCACAAACCAGGAGAATCCGGGTACTGCTCGCAAGTCGCCAGATAAGCGCGATGCTGAAGGTCGCTGTCGTCCTAAGAGAGTGGTTTGACACGATACGTCAGAAAATGCCGCTGTGAATATTCCTGAATGATCTTCTTAGCCTCTTCTCGTTCGCCGTCCGTCCTTAGGGTTGCAAGATACGTTTGTTGTAACTCCGGTGCCGGTGTCGGAATCAGCGAGTAGGTCAGCACGGCCTCGACGGATGACGCAACGGCCCCATCCGGTAGCGTGAGCGCAAAGGGAACCTTTCGCGTCGTACCCCCTTTTACCAAAGGATCGGGAATCGGACCACGAAGGATTTCGCCGTATGATAATCCAAATTGCTTCGTTTCTTCCGCCAACGTCCGGCCGTTCGCATCCTTCACCGTCAGTGTCAGAAAGAACTGTTTCAGAACGGGGTCGCCGTCCGGAAAACTGTGAGGGAGACTCCCGACCTTCACTGCCCCGATTCCTTCCACGACCGAATCGTGTTTCGTCACCCCTATGTCGATGCGAGGCATCCATTCGGCTTGGACGTTCCGGTTCTTTAACATCGTGCCGGGCACGACTACCCCGCGAAACCAGTGGCGCCCGATCGGTCTGGTCATCGCCCCTCGTCGGGAAGTGGAACTGCCGGTCGATGGCTCCATGTGACAATCTTGGCACACGGTCCCCTGAAGAATTTCGCCTGGCAGGTCCTTCTGACCCACTTCTTTCACTTTATCGAAATGGCAGGAGGCACAAAAACTGACTTCACGAAACTGATCAGACTGCGCGGCGTGGTGCACCAAGTTCTCTTCCGGATTGGGATAGGGCCCATAGAAGGTCTTACCTGGTTGCACGGTGAAGCTCGGGTGCGAGCTCGCGCTTCGATCGATTCCCTTCATCAAATGGCACGCCGCACAGCCGATCCCCTCCACTCGTGGTTTTCCAGCCAGGACGTCGGCCACAATCTGCTCGGCATGCTGGGGGAATATCGTCACGGACGGCACATGGCACGAAAGGCATGCTCGCTGCTCATCGGGCGTCGGATTCGTCTGTTTCCAGAGCCCCAAGACGGTTCGAAAGACAGGAGACTCCAGTGACGTGCCATGCAGAAATGCGGCATCCACACGGCCAAAGGTCTTGAGGTCCGGAGTCTGCTCTCTCGCCCCCTTCCACTCTTCATAGTGACGAACATGGCATTGCTTGCAGTCTTCGGAACGAATGAAGACTGTTTCAATTTCCGCCGTCCAATCCGATGCCGACTTCTTGCTGGTCCCTTGAGCCAGCACGTGACCATCATAGAAGCCGACCGACAGGCTGAGCAGAATGACCAGCGATAGGAGACACGCCCCCACAGTGACTCGTTCTAACCACACTCGCTGGTCACCTCCGCTCGTCTTACCCCTCACGCCTCACGCCTCACACGTCGCTACTAATCCCGCTTGCATCCGACAAAATGGAAATTGACGCCCCAGCTCACCGGCTCACCCGGTTCTGCCGGCTCATAGGTTCCGACGGTAAAGTTGCAGCCTGTCATGGCTTTCTTCAAAGCCAGGCCGAAATCCGCCATGTCGCGGATCTCTTGCTTGTCGATTTCCTTGATGACGGAGCGAACCTTGATCCCCGCATCGTCTGCTCGTGAATTTCCGATCACCTCGAACACCGCCACGCCCTGTGGCCGCTGCAACTTCAGCTCCTTCTGGATTTCTTCATCCACCGGCCCAACCACGATGCCAAACTCCTCTCCAAGACTCGACGCCTCTTCCTCTGTCATCGTATCGCGCTGGTTCGCGACCAGCGCCATGACCATATCCGTGGAGATCGGGATACTCAACAGACACGCCATCCATCCGTAAGCAATGGTGCTCCTGACGAATAGCCGAATTGGATCAGCTCTTTTCTCCGACGAGATACGCTTCACGTTTCACGCGATTGAATTACAGTTTGGCGACAGGATCGATGCTGAGTTGAAACCACGGGGCCACGGCCTTTTGTCCGTTTCGCTCTTTATTTTCGCCGTTCCAGACGGAGAACGAAATGGCTTGGACGCGCCCCGGGACAAGTTTTGCTTCGTTCTCTTGCTCTTCACTCTGAAGCGGACGACGCATCACGACATGCCAAACACCGTCCTTCCAGAACGCGTGTCCCTGGACGCGTCCCTGTTTCTCTTTCGTGGTCAGGGTACTGAATCCTCCACCGATGAGGTCCTCCACGGAAGAGACTCGTCGCGGAATGACTTCGAAGGTGCGTACACCACCCTCTTTCCTTTCGGACGATCGAGCCGCGCGCCGATCAATATCGCTCTGCCAATCTGCCTTCCAATGCCAGATGTTGATGTAGTGATCGAGCTGTCCCATGCAGAAAAAAGCCGGAGCATCGCCGAGGGGAAGCCCGATCGCAACCCCATCCCGAAACGTCCCTGGAGTCAGTCGATCATTCTTCGTGTTGTCCTGCCACTCGAGGAGAAAGGCGATATCGGTCCCGTTGTGCACGGACCGCACGGTCAACGCGCGCACCGTGGGCTCTGGCCAGACCGGTCTTGTAATCACTTGGCCGCTGAGAGGAATAGTGGTCGGCGCAACCTGTTCCCAAGCTGTGTCGTCGGCTGCCTTCGGCAGATCTCCTTCGACCAGAAATGATCTGATGGTCATTCCTTCGGAACTGACCAGAGGAATCCCGAATCCCCCGAGCACGCCGGCGAGGACGATCAGCCCGGATAAGAAACCAAGATGATGAGAACGGGAGTCGCCGAGCCAAGCCATATGCACGGTCTGATGCTCCGAAAACAAATCGGATTCAGATTACCACAAAACTGGTGCGAGACAAACGTGGCGGAGACGAGCTGTTGGCTACGGAAGCTTGAGTCGGCGGATCTTGTTTTCTCCGCGCTCGCAGATATAGAGATGGCCCTTGGTGTCCAGCGCCAAACCCACGGGGGAATTCACCACGGCATCGATCCCGAGCAGGCCGTCGCCGTGCTTCAACAGTCCGGCCGATTCCTTGGCGACAAATCGAGCGGCGCCGCAGCCGCCGATATTCTTGTCCTCATAGCCGCTATCCCCGTTCCCGGCCACCGTCGTGATGCCACCGGTTTCCCCATCGACCTTGCGGACCCGATGATTCATCGTATCGGCGATGTAGAGATTATCGTCTCGATCAACGATCACGGCTTCCGGCGCGTGGAGCATGGCCCTGACCGCCGGCTTGTCGTCGCCGTCGTATCCATACCGGCAGATCCCCGCGACGGTCGAAATGATGCCGGTCCGCACATCGATCTTTCGGACGCGATTGCTGCCCTTGTCGACCACATGCAGATCGCCTTTGCTGTCCACGGCAAGACCGACAATGTCGTAGAGACGCGCGTCCATCGCAGATTTGCCGTCGTCCAGGTACATCGACATGTCCAACCCGTCTGAACAGACCGGCATGAGCCAGCCCTGATCGTCGCTGAAATCGATTCCGATCGCATCACCGGACAGCACGACCAAATTTCTCGCCACCAACGGTTGCTCGCGCGCTTCATCCTCCGCCGTCCAGGTTCCCGCGATCGTCGAGACCATCTCGGTCTTGGGATCGTAGCGCCGGATTTTATGCGCTTGAGTGTCCGCGATGTAGAGGACATCGTTTTCCCCGAACGCGATCGCCGCCGGCCAAGTCAGATTGACCTCCAGCGCGGAGCCGTCTCCGTTAAATCCATGCTGACCGGTCCCCACCACCGTCGTAATGACGCCCGTTTCATGATCGATCTTGCGAATCCGATTGCTCCCGGAATCACAGACATACACATTGTTCTGAGAATCAAACGCGACACCGAGAGGAAGATAGAGACCGGCTTCACTGCAGAGCCCCTCATCGCCGCTGTAGCAGGTCTCACCGATACCGGCAAAATTATGAACGGTCCCCTCTTGCAGATGAATGCGTCGGACACGATCGGATCCGGACTCGGCGAAGTACAGCCACTGCTCATCCCTGTCCAGGGCGAGATGGTGGGGAAGGGGAATCCCTGCCTTGACTGCTCGCTTGCCGTCGCCTGTGCTCCTGGCCTTGCCGTTCCCGGCAAACGTTTCGATATAACCCGTGGCCAACCCGAGTTCGGTTTCCATCGTGTGCGCCGATTAGGTCCGCTGGGCAGGCTGGGCGGTGGATCCAGCCGGCTGAGTCAACGATGCATTCTGCGTCGCAGCGGAGGTGACAGATTGAGGCGACGTTCCCTGTTGAGCCGCGGCCTGCGCTTCGGCCTCAATTGCGTCCGCTTCATGCACGGACTTCTTGAATCCCTTAATCGCTTTACCGAGCCCTTCGCCCAACTGCGGAAGCTTCCCCGCGCCAAAAATGATCAGCACGATCATGAGGATGAGAATAAGTTCTGTGAACCCCAAGCTACCGAACATAGCGCCCCCCTTCCTATAAAAAGACTCAGGACCGAGGATTGTCTTTTGCCTTCTTGGCAAACCGTTCTTTCAACCGCTTGCGAGCCTCTTCCGCCTGCTCGAACATCTTACACTTATCGTAGACACTGATGAGATTGTAATACGCCAGCGGCTCGTCGGGATTGTGCTCGACAGCGCTCTCCATGACCCGGATCGCCAAATCGGTCTTCTTGTGGCCAAGGGCGATCTCCATCAGCTTGAAGCTCGACTCCAAATGCTTGGGATCCAACTCCAAGGTGCGCAGGTAACACTGAATCCCCATGTCGATCGTGTTGTAATCGGATACTTGCGGGTTATCCAACTCGACATAGACCCCGGCCAAGTTGTACCACGCGATGGGATCATCGGGAGTAATCTCGACCAGACGCTCATAATAATTCTTTGCTTCCAAATACTTCTTCTTGTCCGCGTACAATCTCCCCATGTTGAACAGGGCCAGGACGTCATGCGGGAAAATCTCCAACGCATGCCGGAATTCAGCTTCGGCCTCGTCGCTCATGTTCTTGGTCGCGTAGATCGTTCCGAGATTGGCGTAGTACATTGCCAGCGAGCGATTCATCTCCGCGCGCAGGCCCTCGGCCATTTCGATCGCTTTCTTGACTTCCGCCAACGCATCGTCCAGGCGCCCCTTGCTGAAGTACAATTCACCGAGTCGGCAGCGCGCTTGAAAGTCGTCCGGCTCGCTTGCCAATAGCTGTTCGATCCCGGCAATTTCTTCTTCGGGAGAAAGCGGGAGATCTCCGGGATCAACCGAGGTGTCTACATGCGATGTCGTTTGTCCAGGCGTGTCCATATTTCAACGCGTTCTTTATTACAACTCGTTCTTTAGTTTACGCTCGCCCCGTGACGAGTCTCTCCGCTACCGGCATCACAGAGTCTTCCCTTGTCGATTCGGCTTCCGTGGTGGCCGCCTTCGCTCGATCAAGCGCGAGCAACATCACGCCAAGGACGACCATCAATGTCAGATTCGAGAACAAGAGCGCATAGCCCGCCATGAACATGAGACCGATCCCATACCCTGCCAAGCGCCCCATCATCAGCAACTTCACGACCGTGTAAGACCAACAGAGCAGTCCTCCGACATATATCGCGAAGGGCAGATAGAACGTGTAGCCCATCCCGAATTGAAAGATCCAGCCGATGCCTTGCGAGGCCTGCCGAAAAGCCGAGGCAAAGGCCGGGCTATACACATCCAAGAGATAGTCCGCGACGATCAGCGCCGAGAAGACAACCCCAGTGACTCCCCAAAACCATAGGGCTCGGCTCAGTTGGCGCCGATTATTCGTGCGAAGCGATACGCTCTTGCTCTTCCCGTACGCCACAAACACCAGATAACTGGCCAGCAGCATGAACGCCTCACCTGCGCGGTGCGACTCATATACCAACGGAGGTGCGGCGATGGTTCCCATCCAACTGTAGAGGCTCGACACAATCTGATAGTACAACCATCCCGAGACGCCCAAATAGTAGGCAGCAGCCAGCATTCGTTGTGCCGGCTCGCGATGAGTGATCCAGTACGCTGATGCGAAAGCCGTGAGGACGACGAGCGTCACACCATTGTAGATGACGGCTCCCAGCATCCCGGGCTGTACGACGAGAAACACGATCGTCAACAGCACCAGCAGGACCGTCCCTGCGATTCCTCCCCTGACCAGCCGACTTGCGTCATGGCTTTTCCATCGGTTAATCATGATCAACGCCAGAGTAAGAAACAACAACACGGCGACGATGTTGATCAGCCAGGTCCCTACTTCGGTCAACGCGGTGAACGTCGGTGTAATCCATGGATGTTCCGCCGCCAACTTACTCAGATGCATGCCAAGGCGGGACAGCAGGCGATACAGGACCAACTCAAGGAAGGAAGTCAGCAGAACCAGCTTGACGGCATACTCGAACAACGGGCCGAAGTCAGAAATTTTTCCCGTCAGCCGCTCACTCGCTACCGCTGCTTTCATCGCTCCACCCACGATAACCTGAGATTATAGCGGTCGCAAAAAAATGGTCAACGTGCGGCCACCGGAGCTTGTTCCGCGCCTTCTCTGGCCCTGGAGATGTACAGTAATCCATCCGCCATGGCATAGTTGAACGGAAGCTCGCACACGACCTCGCTGATCCGTTCATAGACATACTGGTAGAGCCGTTCCGCTTCATCGGGAGTCATCCCCTCTTGCACTTCATAGAAGAACCCAAGGCTGAGATCCTCCGCCGACGGTCGCATGATGCGACGAATCCCATATCCGCCGGGGTCGCTCATGATCGGAGCTTCTTTTTCCAAATCGAACAAGCAGGGCTGACAAGAAAATCCGTAGGACCCATGCAGTTTCTTGTTTTCCACGATGAAGTTCATCGTTTCGAGCGCTTCTTCTTCTTTTTCCGTCGGGAACCCGACGATGATATAGCAGTGCACCGCTATTCCGAGGTCGACGCAATCATCCGCAATGCGCCGGACCCATTCTTGTTTGATCCCCTTCTTCATGAAATCCATGATGCGCTGGTTGAACGATTCCAATCCGAAGACGATCTTCAAGCACCCGGCATCCCGCATGGATGCCAACAGCTCGCGAGAAAGGTTTTTCTCAAACCGCATCTCGCACGTCCATTTCACATCGAGGTGTTTTTCGATCATCTGCCGGCACAGCCGTTTCGTCGGCGCCAGCGCGAAGCACTCGTCCGTAAAAAAGAAGTGTCGCGCGCCATAGCGCTGTTTGAGCCATTGCAGCTCTTCGATGGTCCGACCTGGGTCCTTCTGGCGGAAATTCTGATGATCGAGCGTCAAGGCACAGAAGGCACAATCCTTATAGTAACAGCCTCGAGAAAACTGCACCGGAAGCACCGGTTCCGGCGATAAATAAAGATTCAGGGGAAACCCGTCATAGTTCGGCGCCGGGAGCTGATCGACCTGTTCCGAATAGAACGGCTGGTTGACCGTAATTTTCCCGTTGTTGCGATAGATCAGGTTCGGAACCTTGCTGTAATCCTTCTTACCTGCCAACTGATTCACCAATTCCAACAAGGCCGTTTCCCCTTCGAACACGACGATATCATCGGTCAACTCAAAGAGACTCGGACAGCGGCGAATGTTGTCCACGAGACGAGTAAAGATGCTGCCGCCGATCGTCACGTGGAGATCAGGAGCGGCCTCTTTGATCAACCGGCAGAGCGTCAGACCGGGAATGATCTGCGACGTCGCGGTAATGGAGACCCCGATCAGATCAGGTCGGCTGTTGACGATCGACGGAAGGAACCGGTTTCGGAAGAGGCTGAGAAAAGGATTTTGCTCCTCGTCGCGAACGACTTTCATCAGATCTTTGGAGGAGTAAATCGAATAGTTCCCAAATTGGTTGTCGACAACGGTCAAACGCGTCGGAAAGTAGATTGCGGAAACAACTTCCAACCATTTATCGATCATGAACAGGCTGGCTCGATACGCATCGGGATCGTAAAACTCTTCGCTGCGCAAGGTATCTTTTGCCAACTCGATGCGGTCGACGAGATAGGCGAAGCGATCGAGAGAATCAGTGACCTTCGCGTAGTGCTCTCGGCTCCCTGCACCGGTCTCTCCGGTTTGAGTTCTCTCTAGGTCACGCTGCTTGGCGATCAATCGTTCATAGACCTCAGCCGCGTACCCTCGAGCGAGTATTGTATCCAGCAATTCGATGCCGAGATCGCGTTGCGAAACATCTAAAATCCCCCCCTGGTGTAGAAATCCCGTGAGGGAGGGCAAGCTGAGATAGGGTTGTGACGGATGCCATGTCGGCGGAAAAAGCAGCGAGACTTTCACGACAAACCATGTCCTTTTACGCTTGAAAATCAGTGATTTCGTTGGATGTTTCTTTTATACCTCCCGCAGTTTGTGAAATGCAATCCCACGCCATGACAGGGTCATCCACCTCTCGAAGCCGAAAAAAAAGCCTCGGATCGTTCCCTCACTGTCCGAGAACCGATCCGAGGCCTGATGATATCATCTCTGCGTTAACGCGGAGCGTCAAAGACGCCGGCATGCACAGAGGAACACCTACAGTTTCAATGTAAACCAGGTCGACAACGACTTCATGCCGTTTCGTTCAATGTTGGCACCGTCCCACACTGCAAACGCGATCGGCACCGACATTCCCGCCTTAAACTGCACGTCATTCGCGTCGCCGGTTTCCAATGGCCGCTTCACGACAACCCGCCATGTCGGCCCTGTATACCCTCCGCCCTTGACGGACCCTGACGGTTCCCACACACCGTTTCCGATGACATCCTGGTGCGCTTGCGTCGTGAGGGTGCTGAAGCCGTTCGCGCTCAGATCTTCCACCGAGCTCACGCGAAGCGTCGGATCAGACATGATGTTGCCCGACCAGATGCCTGAATTGAATGGCCCGAGGCTCCGACCGATGCGATCTGGGTACGTCACGCCTCCGGCAGGCTCCTCAAAGTAGAAATCCCAGAAAATGCCTGGATATTGATCATCCACATCCCAAATGCCGGCGCTATCCTTACCGATGTCCTTCTGCCACTCGGCGTTCCACCGCCAGATATTGGTCGTCCCGCCGGATTGCCCCATGCACTGGAACGGCGGAGCTCCCGCCGTGTTGACGGGAAACATTACGGCCACCTGGTCCCGAAAATCTTGCGGGCCGATTGCGGTGTCATTCTTCGTCTGATCGATCCACTCTAAACGCAGCCCAATATCCTTCCCATTAGTCATGGCCTTGACGAACACCGACTTAACCGAAATATTGGGATGCATCGGTGTGGTGATCAACTGACCGCTCAACGGAACGACGACGCCTGGAACACTTTCCCAAACGGGATTAGCGCCGTCCATGGGAATTGGGCCCTTGACCGCCTTAGCCGGGATGGTGACCGGTTGGCTGACGGCCAGTGGTACTTGCCCCATCGTCAGCATGAACCCGACGGTCAGGGCGGAGAGAAGAATGGCAAACACCAATTTCTTGTTGGTCGTCTGCGCTACTCTCATAGTGCTAATTCCTCCTGTCGATGATGGTAAAGGTAACGTTTCGCTTGATTCGCGTTGTCGAGTCTCTCAGGCATTCCCCGCAGGTCCCCCCTGCTCCGTATCCGCATCCTTCTCTTTTTCTTTCACATCCATGTATGACTGCGCGCCCACCTCGTTCAGCAACATGCTCAATTCATTGCCTTGATCCTGCGCGCCACACTCATACGTCTGTCCTTCCGGAGCGCTGAATGTCGCCGGACGATAATCGGTTTCCGTGTAGGGCTGAGGCACCACACCGAGAAATGCGGTCTCAAACTCCATCCAGTCGGCGGTCAGATCGGCGATCAATTTAAAGGGTCCGGAATCCGCTTTCTTCGCCAACATACGACAGAATAGCGGAACCCATCGGCCGATATGGTTCTTGACGAACTTCTTCTGGGCGTCCACCACGATCTGCGTTTTTTCGATCCCGTCATGACAGCGTGAGTACGACTCTTTGTAGGCGAGAAAGTGCATGAACTCAAACTCGACGCTCAGATGATCCAGCCGCTCATGGATATCTTTGGACAACTCAACGCCGAAGGCCTTATAAAATCCTGAAATATCCCCCATCACATGGGACTGCGCGAAGACGTGGTCGTTCCCGAACAGAGTTTCATAGGGAGGACAATCGAGCGTGATGACGTTGCTGAATACGCGGCGATGTTCAGACTGAAGATCACTTAGTTGCCAATTGGCGCATTCCGACGCAACCAAGTCTTCGATCGAGGCGATCTGCTTCCTCAGCGCGCTCAACTTTCCCTTCGCTCGCTCATGCCCGTCCGAGCCGAGGGCGACTTCCAGTGCATCGAGCGCGGCCCTGCCGTCTTCCACGAACTCTCCGCACCGGAGGTAATCGAGAAACTCTTCATCTTCCGGATAGAGCAGACTCCAGGAGATCAACAGATAGATCTTGCTGCGACCCAGAGCCCGTTCAACGGCCGGAGAATCCTTGATCGCGGAAGGGCTCGGCAGCGTGGCGGTTGCTACGGGGGACAACCCGTTTATTGGTTGCTGGCTCGTCACAGACACCGCCTCCTGGCCATTTCACTTACAACGCGCTTCCTCATATAAATGGTCAAAAAGGGAAGCCCTGTATGTATATGAAAAGGCCTGGACGAAGTCAAGGGCGAATTGGCTTGAGCGTGGCCATCGAAGCTTGCTCTCAACCAGCCACGGCGACGGAATGACGGCATCACGAGTCGATCTCCGTCAGATGCCTCGCGGGCACCACGCGAATCGCCACATGATCGTTGACGGTTGCACAGACCATCTCACACATACCACACCCCACGCAGGCCTCCGTCGCCACCGAAAGACCTAACGACCCGAAATCCATGGCAAGGGCGTCGGTCGGACAACGCGACACACAGGCATGGCATCCTTGACCTGCCGTGCACAACCGATGTGAGATCACCGCCGTTCCCATTCTGACCTGACGGCTGTGTTCGAGCGGCACGAGCGCACCCGTCCCGCAGGCCATGGTGCACGGGAAGTCTTCACACAGGAGACAGGGTGATTGATCGGCATACAAAACCGGCGTGCCGTCGTTCGGGTGGGCGACGATGGCGCGGGGTGGACAGGCCTTTACGCAGTCGTGGCATGTCGTACACCTCTCAAGAAACAGTCGTTCTTCCACTGCACCGGGAGGACGTAACCAGTCCAACCGAACCCGAGCCGGAGCTTGCTCCTTGTGGAGGCCGTCTGCCTCCTTCACAAGCGCTTGCGCGGCTTTGACCGTGGAAAAAACGGAATCTTTCAGAAAGTCTCGCCGGCCGTATGAATGATTGGTGGCCATAACGATTGGAAAGGAGTCGCCTTCGCCCGTCTCTACATCACTCCATCTGCTCGCAGCTTATAGACTTCCACACAGCGATCGCAGGCCCCGAATTCAATGTCCCATCCGGGATGATTCTCACGAATGAAGTCGAGCACATACGGCTCCAATTTCGTGCCCATGTCCTCCACCCACGAATAGGTGGGAAATCGGCACAGCGGGCACGGGAAGCCCGGCATAAGCATAATCTTGTTTTCCGTCTCCGGCACCTCTCCGCCTTCCACCTCCACGGCTCGATCCATCACACGCAGCGTGTCGGCGGCCATTTCGATCAACTCCGAATGGGTGAAGTACGAGGTTTGCCATAGGCCTTCGAACACCGACTTCAGTTGAGGCGGTGGAATTTTTCGATACCATGACCGAAACTCCTTGAATCGGTCCTCCTTGCTCAACATGGGCTCCTTACCCGCCTCCACCAACCGACTGTCCACACTTAAACTCCAGAGCACGCGATAGCGCTGTAAGATTAATGTCTCTTCACCGGGGTTGAGTCCCATCTTGGTATCAGGATCGTAGCCGAATTGCGGATCGATCATGTCCGAAATATGCATCAACTCATGGCGGCAATAGCGGGTCAACGCCGGGTCGTAAAAACGACGGGGAATCAGTTTGATCCCGACCCCCTTCATGCCTTTCTCTTCGAATTCTTTGGCCAAATCTTTTTCGACCGACCCCCATTTTCTGAGGATGTCGACGCCCTCCTGGTCCTCCTTCAACACACCTTTGACGAGAACGATGCCCACCTTTTGCTTTAAAATCGGATACTCACTGAACGAGTCGCGAACGATGTCCGAAAACCCCCAGACGCCGAAGAGATATTGGTACAGCTTCTTGAACTCCGCCTCCCGGTCTTCGAGGATGAACTTCTCGTAAATCGGGTCGGCATGTTCATGAAATTCCTTATAGTAGGTCGGATCGCCTTCACGCTCCGTCTTTTCGACGAACGAGTCGATCACTTCCTGAAGCAAGGCCGGTTGAAATCTGATTTCCATTTGAAAACCCTCCGCGGCTAGAGGGGATGGCCATGAAACAACGTGCGCGGCTCACGTTCGCAATGAAGGAGACCGGAGCCGGCTTGACTTGGCCGCGAGGCATCTCTTACGATCCGAACGACCGACGGGATTATACTGGCCGGGCTGTCGACCAATCAAGGACCAGACAACCGAGGGAACCCAGGGCACATGCTGGAACCTATGACGTCTCACTCGCTCCCAACCGTCTCTCCGGAACCATCGCCGGCACCCACGCCTCCTCTCGACTTGTTGGAGTATTGGAGCGCCGAGTGTCGTGAGGTGAAGACGTTTCGTGGCCATTCTCATGGAGTCTGGGCCGTCGCGTTTTCTCCTGACGGAACCATGCTCGCCAGCGGCGGCGCCGAACGTCTCGTGCGCATGTGGGAGGTCGAAACCGGTCGGTTGCTGCGCTCCCTTCGCGGCCACACCCATGACATTCGCGCCATCGTCTTTACGCCGGACGGGCAGACCCTCGCCACCGGAAGCGAAGACCGCACGATCCGCCTCTGGAACGGAAAGACCGGCGAACCGATGAAGTTGTTGTTCACGCGGTACGATCACAATGTCTGCAGTCTTTCGCTTTCGCCGGACGGTCTCATGCTTGCGCGCGGCAGCCATAATAAAGACATCAAGATTTGGGAAGTCACCACCGGCACCGAACTGATGACGCTGCTGGGCAAAGACGAATACGACCATCACTGGTCCGTCTGCGTAGCGTTCTCACCCGACGGCATTCATCTCGCCAGTGGAACCGATATCGGGAAGATCAAGGTGTGGGAAGTGCTCCCGAGCGGCGAGGAAAAGGTGCTGCATGACGGCCACTGGCGGCGAGACCAGGAAGATTCCACCGAGACTCGCGGCTACTTCATCGAGGATGACGGCGGGTTCCAAAAGCCGATGGACTATTGGATCGGCGCGATGACCTTCACCCCCGATGCCAAGCTCCTGATTACCGGGAGCCGAGATACCACGATTAAGCTCTTCGAGATGCCGGCCGTCGTGGAGAAAAAATCTCTCACCGGCCATAAGGGTTGGGTCCGCAGTCTCGCCGTCTCGCCGGATGGGAAAGTCTTGGTCAGCGCCAGCGACGACCACACCATCAAGTTTTGGGATCTCGCCACCGGCCGAAACTTCCGGACGCTCAAGGGCCATAGCGGCGGCGTGCGTTGCATCGCCTTTTCTCCAGACGGCAAACGCCTCGCCAGCGCCTCTTGGGATCGGACAGTGAAACTGTGGGAAGGGGGAGATAAAAAGGCAGAGTAACGGCAATCGGCTAGCTCAGCAGTCCAGGAATATCTGATACTTTCTTGGCTACCGCATACCTCCACTTCCCATTGGTGCCATCCGCATTCACCGCCGCAACCCATCGCTCAGCAGCAGCTCGTTTGACCTCCTCAGTGGGATCAAAGCCTTTAATCTCAAGGATCAGATGACACGGCTGCGGATCTTTGAGTCGCACAATGAAGTCCGGCACATAGTCGTGCATCTGACCGTTGTGTAGGTACGGAATTGCAAAGCCCAGTCCCGAATTCTTGACGAATGCCTCGACGGACTTGCTCTTGTCCAGATAATAGGTGGCAGACTGCTCCCACTGTTTCGTGTCAGCCACGACATAGTTGAGGTGGCTCTTTGTGACCTCGCGCACATCGCGGCTGGTCCAAAAATCAACATCGGCTGTTGAGCCAGGACCGCGACTCGTTTCATAGCGAGGAACTTCTGGGCTTTCTCCTTGCGAGGTATCTGGACGAATCACCTCAATAAGTCGCTCCACAATCCAGCCATAGTATGGTGCCAGAAATAGATCCTTAATGTTGGCAGGAGAACGAACCTCGACTTTCTTATCGAGATACTGACGAATGATGGACGCCACCTGTGGAAAGAGGACATGCGCGGATACACCACAGTCCTTCTGGGATACATAGCTGCCGGTCAAACTCTTCGCGAGATCGTACACCAATTCCTGCAATCGCCGCCGCGCCCGGAACTCATCCAGATTGACCTCATCGATTCGTCCAGGGCCGCTGAGCGAGAGCGTTCCCTTTGTATTCACGTGCAGGCCCTTCACCTCAACCTCAGGCGGAATGCGTCCCGGTTCCAAGACCAACGAGGGAACGGTCGCCCAATCAACCATCACACGATTACGAATCGCCTGCGTGTACCCCTCGACACGCGGAAAGGTAATTTCATACTGCGCCCTGCCTGGAAGAGCATGTACATGGAATCGCTTCACTCTTGGTTTAGGCTGGCCTTGCGGCGAGGACTTAAACGGGATCACCTCGAATGGAACGCCAAAAACTTTGGCCACCTCTTCCGTTAGCTTATCGTCAGGGCCAAGCTCGTAGCTCGCGCGACGGAGGCCTCGTCCAACAACCTGCTCACAAAGAAGCTGGGACATGAACGGTCGAAGCCCAATAATATGGGTCACCGTGTTGCAATCCCATCCTTCCGTGAGCATTCCCACACTGACGATGCACCGTACGTCACGACCAGGAGGGTGCTCAGGACGATTGAGTTTTTCGGCGAGTTCCTTAAATCCTTCCGGATAGATTGGGCGCCCAACTCGGTCTGTCGGCCACGCGAGCTTCCCCACCGTATCAAACGTGAATCGCATCCACCGAACTTCATCGTCCTTGGACTCACCAGAATCCGACTCGTGAACCACCTTCGAATCCACGCGGATCGTGTGTTGCCGACCGTTGTTCTTAAAGCTCTCGATTTTAACTGGCGGGATTCCGGTTGGCGCTTTGTCTTCCGCCAGCCACTCATACAACACCTTGGCAATCTGCGTGTTTTTGCACACAAGAATAAATACCGGTGGCCGTGGGTCTTCTCGATTCGCAACCCAGTCCTCCCGTTCTTTCTCCCAGAGCCCTCCAAGCATGGCAATGGGATGATGGGCGTACTTCAAAATCGCCTCGGGCTTGGGGCTGGCCTTTTTGCCGCCTCGTTCTGCAGGCGTGAGTTGCGGGAGAATCCAATGCCAAATATTGAAGTAGCCGGGAATCTCCTTGCCGGTCGTGTCACGCACGGCAAGTTGGGGGATTTTCACCAAACCTGATTCGATCGCGTCAATCAGGCTAAAATCGCTCACCACCCAGGGAAATGGCCGGTTGGTATCCTGGCCGACTCGCCCAAGGAAATAGGGTGTGGCCGAGAGATCAAGGCAGAAGTTAATCCCGCGCAGCTTCTGAAAGCGGGGGCTCCGGAAATTCAGACAGTATGCTAAGTGGGAGCCTGGCTTC
>CAYTAS010000077.1:0-16984 GCA_964435885.1 uncultured Nitrospira sp.
CTTTCATCTTGGTCTTTGGGATGCCTTCTGCGACGCGCCAGAACCAGTATGCGTCCGAGTAACGGCAGACGATCTTCGGATCGCGAAGGTCTCGTGCGCCTTTTTTCGCCGGTTTGCCGTCTTTTCCGTGGCAACTGCTGCAGTTGACCTCGGTCTTGAATTCGCCAGTATAGATCTTTCCGCCCTCCGCGATGGCTTTTGGATCGGTCCATCCACCTGGAGGCATTTTCTTGTCGGCATATTCGGGTGGAACCGGGGGCAATGGGGGTAGGTCCTCAGCAAAGGCACCCCCTCCGGAAAGCATTAGGGCACATCCCATTACCAAAACCGAAGCGCGTACGGTCCTTCTCATTCGTCCCTCCTATTGAGTTGTAATGAACGGCTTGCTTCTTTGTCTGCTCGGCTGACTCTAATTTGCAACGCTCAACTATACCACACTCAATTTCCCGGAAAAATCAAAACGTGGCAGCAGAGCGATGCTTCCATATAGGTTGATTGTGTCTGCATGAGGCCGCTACCGTGCGGCTTCGCGTATGACCGTTCTGCTCGTGAACATCTGTGAGCATCCCGGCAAATCTCGCTCTGGAACACAACTTCATTGTGGTAAGAGCGGAATCCCGCGCGCTTATCTGAGATGGGCCGGCAGTGTCTTTCTCACAGAGCCCCTGACATGAAACACTCGATTCAGCGCGATCGAACCTCATGCGGTGCTGGTTATTTGATCATTTGCTTGGCCGCTTCGAGAATCGACCGCACTCCAATACCATAATGATCGATGAGTTCTTCCGGTTTTCCGCTGTGGGGAATTTCACGAACGGCCAGTTTGTGGACCTTGATGCTCTCGGTCGCGACGGCACTCAAGACGGCATCACCGAGTCCTCCGTGGGGATAGTGGTCCTCTACCGTCAGGATTCGCCCCTGCGTCGCTCTCCCACTATCTATGAGCGTGTTTTGATCGATCGGCGCAATGCTATAGAGGTCGATGACGCGAACAGAGAGACCGGCTGCCTTCAATTGATCATACGCTTTCAGGGCTTCAAATAGCGTCACACCCGCAGCGACGATCGTGAGCACATCAGATGGACTCTGCCGGAGGATCTTACTGCCGCCGATATGGAATCGTTCCTCTGGTCCATAGAGCACGGGACTTTTCGGCCTTCCGGCGCGTAGATAGACCATCCCCTTGTGTGCAGCGGCTGCTTCGATCAGGTGATAGGTCGAGTTCCCGTCCGATGGGTAGAGCACCGTGACGTTGGGTTGAGCTGCCATCATGGCGATGTCTTCCAACCCCATTTGGGAAGGCCCATCTTCGCCGATGCTGACGCCGACATGCGTGCCGACCAGCTTGATGTTTGCCCCGCTGATCGCGGCCATGCGGATGAAGTCGTAGGCGCGGCTCAGGAAGCAGGCGAATGTGGCCGCGAAGGGGATCTTGCCGCATGCCGCCAGGCCGGCGGCTGCGCCCACCATGTTTTGTTCCGCGATAAAGTTTTCGAAAAACCGATTCGGGAACTTTTTGCCGAATTTGTCGCTGTAGGTGGAGTTCTTCACATCGGCATCAAGAGCGACGACGAGGGGATTCGCGGAGCCTAGTGTCTCAAGCGCGAGCCCAAATGCTTCTCGTGTGGCAACCGATTCGCCGATCTTGTAGGGGGCCGGCGGCATGGCGCCGATAGTCCGAGATGGGATAGAGGCGGGCGATGGTTTTGCGATAAGAGGAACCGCGCCGTTTGGGCGTAATTGCTTTGTGAGCTCATCGAGTGCCTTCTGAGTCTCTTCCCCCTTTTTGAGAGGCTTGCCATGCCAGTCGGGCTTGTTTTCAAGGAACGAAATGCCCTTCCCTTTGTAGGTTTGGGCGAGCAGCACCGTCGGTCTTCCCTTCGTCCGAGCCGCGTCGTCGAAAGCCTTGAGGATGGCATTGAAATCATGGCCGTCGATGACAATCGCATGCCAACCGAATCCGCTCCAACGGGAACGGTAAGCATCCATATCGTGTTGCAGCATCGTGGGATCGCTTTGCCCGAGCCGATTCACGTCCACAATGGCACATAAATTATCGAGGCCGTGGTGGCGCGCGATTTCGACGGCTTCCCAAACCGATCCCTCGACGGATTCTCCGTCTCCCATGAGCACGTAGGTTCGGTAATCGAGTGTATCGACCAATTTTGCGTTCAATGCGATGCCGACGCCTACCGGAAGTCCTTGTCCCAGGGAACCGGTCGCCATATCGACGAATGGCAATCTGGGCGTCGGATGTCCTTCCAGGTCCGATGCCAGAGTACGTAATTTCAGGAGATCGGCTGCCGGGAAAAGCCCAGCTTCTGCCCACGCTGCATACAACAATGGTGCGGCATGTCCCTTCGAGAGGACGAAGCGGTCGCTGTTCAGCGCCTTTGGATTCCGTGGATCGTACCGCATGACGGAGAAGAACAGGGCGGCCACGATATCGGCGGCTGACGCGCAGCTCGACGGATGCCCACTGCCTGCTTCGCTCGTGGCCCGCACACTGTCGATCCTGAGTTGGGTCGCCTTGTTGTGTAAGGCGGTGAGAAGCTCGGACGTCGCGACTGAACCTGCCATGGGAAATCCTTTCAGATAGAGAGATGGAAACCGAACGGCATAGGCCGCTGATTGCGTATCTCGGATGCCGTAAGAATCACGTGAAGCTAGCAAATCGCTGAGTGGAGGTCAACGAAGGGCTAAGCTCCCCTGGATAGGGCCAGGGGAGCGAGAGGAATATTGGTGACTCAGCAAGCTGTCGGTTCAGCTTTGAACGGAGGGTGTGGTCACGACGATCTCATTGGAGCAAGCGGTTTCCGCTTCGCTTTCCGCTTCGCCGAACGCGCTGATTGCAAAGAAATAGACCGTATTAGGATCGAGGTCGGTGAGAGTGGCTGGAGGAGCTCCGACTCGTTCGCTTTGCTCATAGGAACACGAGCCATACGCTCCGGGTGATTGCTTTCCGTAGTGGATAAAGTAGCCTTGCACATTGGGGTCAGTGGATGCATCCCAAGTCAATTGGACTGTGGATCCAGTCGAGGTAGAGGTGATTGAAACCGTTGGATCTTCCTCTCCTTCAGTATCCGGTGCGGGACCGAGCGCATCCAAATATTCAGCTTCATCTGCGGCAATGTCGTTCTCCGTAGATGTCAAATCTGCTGTCTGGTTCTCCTCTGCCTGGGAGTCGGTATCAGCGGAATGAGAGGTTAATGGACTTCCCTCAGACGAAGGAGGATCAGTCGGTGTGGAGAGGGAAGAAATGATCGGACCTCCACCTTCGTTCTCACCACACCCAGGTAATGGCAGCGCGATCACACCCACGAGGATCAGTCCGGTCATCGATCTCGCGAATCGCTGAAAAAAGCAGCTGGCTGGATTTGTATTCTCCCGCATCGTGAATCACTCCTATTATTGTTGAGTCAGGTGAACGGCGGTGGCTACTTGCAGACCAAGCGCCAAGATTTGGGTACGAGCACTGGTCCAGCAAATGTGGTGCCATGAAAAGTCCATGGATGATAGTCAATTATTCAATCAGTTATGTGTGATTGTGAACTGCCGATGAGAGTAGGTATGAAGGGTTCAACCTTCAGGTACTACAGATGAGTGACTGCGAGGAAGCGTTTGGAAGGGGAGGGCAGCTAGTGATGGATCTCACGACCGTAATACTGGCTTCGACGTCGGCCGCCGTCTAAGGGGGAACCTGTTGGGCGACAGGGCGATCTCTAAAAAATCGAAAGAGCAAAACGCCGTTCACCGCAATGACGATGGCCAGGATGATGTAGGTGGTAATCGGTGATGCAAGGTCTAACTCGCCCAAGACCCGAGAGAGACCGAATCCCACGATCAACCCGTCGAATGCCATGCAAATACGTCTGAAGGTCTCGGGATCCATCAAGCGGATGAGA
Source organism: uncultured Nitrospira sp. (assembly GCA_964435885.1). Lineage (GTDB taxonomy): Bacteria > Nitrospirota > Nitrospiria > Nitrospirales > Nitrospiraceae > Nitrospira_D. The sequence goes on from CAYTAS010000077.1 coordinate 3,906, forward strand.
AACGTTCCCAGTGGAATCCCGAGGATCACGCTGGGAACGATATAGGGGATAATTTCCATACTGCCGGCGCTGTAGAATCCGATCAATCCATAGGCGACTGCCGTCAGAGTCGATTCCGCTAAGCGAATGATTCCCAGCGCAGCGCGGAAATCCTGTTTCGGATACCCTTGGTTGTTGAAGAGGAGCGCCAACGGAGGACCGGAAATTGTTGTCACCGAATAGAGAGTGCCAAGCCCTACTCCGAACGGCACGGCGATGACTTTTTCAGCCTTGATAGGTTTCCGAATGCCTGCAGCTTGGAGAAGGATCAAGGGCAAGAGGAAAAAATAGGTGACGAACTTGATCCATGCCGGTTGCACGAGAAAAAGCAGATAGCTGCCGATGCCGACGCCGACCACCAGGCCACCCAGAATCGGAGCTACGCGCCAGAAGACGTTGGGGATGCTCTTCCGATTGATGAAGAGCACATAGGCGTTGATAACGAGCTCAATGAGCACGAGCGCCGGGTTCAAGATGCGGTTGGTATAGAACAATAACGCAACGGGAACCGTAATCGAGGAAAAGCCGTAGCCAAGGGCTCCATTCACCACGGAAGCCACAAACGTTATGAGGACAAGTACGGCAACGTCCATAAAGAGTCAGCCCTTGTGACGGCCGGACGCAAAGTCGGCAAGCGTGTAGTGATCGAGGATTCCGGCGATGGCATCGCGGACCGTCCCCATCACCTGTTGCACGGGACACCGTACCTTATCTGTATAGGGGCAATCATGACACTTTTGATAGGCCGTCTTGCTGACGCATCCGATCGGGGCAAGCGGGCCATCGAGAATACGGATCACTTGTCCCAGAGTGATATCTTTCGGCTGCTTGATAAGGGCGTATCCCCCCTTCGCCCCTCGCCGACTGGAAATAAGTCCGGCTCGTTTGAGCATGAGGAGGATTTGCTCTAAGAATTCGATCGGGATGTGTTGCCGATCGGAAATTTCATGGCGCTGGAGTGTCGTGCTCCCATGTGCGAGCGTGAGCTCAAGCAAGGCTCTGAGGCCATACTCGCTTTTCTTGGACAGTTTCATGTATAGGCTGTATTAGACTAACTTAGTCAACATTGACAACAATAGAGGAATGAACGGTGGCACGTCAAGGCTAAATTCGGAGAGGGCAGAGCATCTCGTCTTCGTATCTTCTGGGAGACGAGGATGTTGAATTCAACTCGGGTTTTCCCTGCATTGCCATGTAGCCATCGATCTGAGCGAGCGGTTCCTTGACACTGGAAAAGCATTCTTGCTAGCCTGCGAATGTCTCATGTAAGCATCTGGTCATCTCTCCCGAACAGGCTGTAGGTTCAGTGACGTTCCAAGAACTGATTCTTACCCTCCATCGTTTCTGGGCCGATCACGGATGCGTCGTTCATCAACCTTACGATATGGAAATGGGCGCAGGGACGTTTCATCCTGCCACCTTTTTGCGATCACTTGGGCCGGAGCCCTGGAAAGCTGCGTATGTTCAGCCATGCCGTCGACCGACCGACGGCCGATACGGTGAAAACCCCAACCGTCTTCAGCACTATTACCAATACCAAGTCGTCCTGAAGCCTGCGCCCGAGGACATTCAGGAGTTGTATCTCGACAGTTTGGCGCGGCTCGGAATCAACCCCAAGCATCACGACATTCGGTTCATTCAAGATGATTGGGAGTCTCCGACGTTGGGAGCATGGGGACTGGGCTGGGAAGTGCGTCTAGATGGGATGGAAATCACTCAATTCACATATTTTCAAGAAATCGGTGGGATTGAATTGACTCCGATCACGGGTGAAATCACGTATGGGACGGAGCGGATCGCCATGTATTTGCAGCAAGTGAACAATGTTTTCGATCTGGCATGGACGGACTCGATTACGTACGGCGACATCCACCATGAAACCGAGGTGCAGGGGTCGCGGTACAACTTTGAACAAGCGGACGTTGCCATGCTGGTGCAAGCGTTCCAGGCGAACGAAGCTGAGTGCACTCGGTTGCTCGCCCAAGCCGATCAGCGCTTGACTCTGCCGGCCTATGATTACTGCATCAAATCATCCCATGTGTTCAATCTCTTGGATGCCCGCGGCGCCATCAGCGTGGCGGAGCGGACCGGCTATATCGCCAGAGTGCGAGGGTTGGCCAGGCAGTGCGCCGAGCGCTATATCGAAGAGCGGGCTGCGATGGGCCATCCGCTGATGAGTCGCAACACGAAAGTCCTGAAGGCTGGTCGGCATCGATCGAAGGTCGGAGTAGACCGAACGTAATTCGTTTATGGCGAGGCAAGAGAAAACAGGACACCGGAGCGCTGCACCGAAGAAGGGCAGAAAGACGTCTGCACCTCCCGTGGCCGAGTTTCTATTAGAAATCGGCGTGGAAGAGCTGCCGTCTCAGTTCATCGTTCCTGCGCTGGCGTCACTCAAAGAATCAGCCGAGCGTCTCCTGAACGACCAGCGGCTTACCTTTGAGTCCGTGCGCACCATGGGTACGCCGCGTCGGCTGACGATAGTAGTTGATGGCTTGACGAAGAATCAGACCTCCGTGACGAAAGAAGCGATGGGGCCGTCGAGGGCCGTCGCGTTCGACCAGGCAGGACAGCCGACCAGGGCCGCCTTAGGATTTGCCGCAAGTCAGGCGGTCGCCGTTCAGGATTTGCAAGTTCGCCAGACTCCGAAAGGTGAATACCTATTTGCGGTGAAACGTGAAGAAGGGCGTTCGACTGCCACCGTGCTGACTGAGGCCCTGCCGCAATTAGTCTCGGGCCTCGCCTTTCCCAAATCGATGACGTGGAATGAAACCGCTGTGCGCTTTGCGCGCCCAGTTCGATGGGTGCTGGCCATTTTAGGGGGCAGGGTATTGCCCATTGAAGCGGCCGGCATCAAGGCATCGAATCAGACCAAAGGTCATCGAGTCGTGGGCGGAGGGAAGTGGGTGACGGTTCGCGACGTTGCGTCCTATGTCAAGACCTTGGAACGTCAGGGCGTCATTGTTGATCCACAGCGCCGACGAAAATTAATTGAGGAACAAATTGTCGACATCTGTCAAAAGACCGGATTCCAACTAAACGAGGACGAAGCTCTGCTCGATCAGGCAGTGTATTCGACAGAGCAGCCTGTCTCGGTTATCGGGTCGTTCAAGGATGCGTACCTGGATGTGCCGGAAGAGATTCTGATGACCTCGATGAAGGAACACCAAGGATTTTTTTCCTTGCGCCAGAAGAGCACCGGTAAATTGGCGGCCCATTTCATCGCCGTGGCAAACAACCGTGTCAAGGACATGTCCCTCATCCGTGAAGGCAATGAGCGGGTGCTGGCGGCGCGATTGGCGGATGCAAAATTCTTTTTCGATGAAGATCGGAAGGTGCGCCTTGAAGAGCGAGCCAAGAAGTTAGGTGGGATCACGTTTCACCAAAAGCTCGGCACGCTGGCGCACAAGCAAAAGCGGTTGGTCGATCTGGTTTCGAGCGTCGCATCGGCGCTCAATCTCGTGGCGGAGAGTCACGACACGATCACCCGGTGCAAGAGGGCTGCGGCATTGTGCAAGGCCGATTTGCTGACCGGTATCGTCGGAGAGTTTCCGGAATTGCAAGGCATCATGGGAGGCGAGTATGCGAAACATGATGGTGAGCCGGAGACCGTAAGTCGGGCGATCCGGGAACAATATCTCCCGCGAGCCATTGAGGGAGCATTACCCGCTACGGTCGAAGGCAACGTCTTGTCGCTCGCAGACCGGTTGGATTCCATCGCCGCGTTTTTTCACGTCGGCATCGTCCCGACCGGGTCGGAAGATCCGTTTGCGTTACGCCGTCACGCCACCGCAATCGTTCGGATCGTACTTGAAGGAACATTGCGGATCGACTTGGCGACCTGTATTGAGCGCGCCATGAGCCTCGTGTCCCAAGATGGATTCAAAGGTGTGCCGGGCTTTGATCGGGAAGGTCGTCGGCGAATTACGGATTTTCTCTTCGAACGGGTTCGGCACTATGTTCGGCTCGTGCATGCGCTGCGCGACGACGTCGTCGAGGCGGTGTTGAAACAGGCCCATGGAAAGGCCATTGATCTCGTCGATCTCGTTTTGCGAATGAAGGCGCTCGAAGCGGTTACGACAAAACCGGAGTTCGATCCCTTGATCGTCGGGTTCAAGCGTGCGCATAGGCTCGTTGAGAAGGAACAATGGACCCAGGAGCCCGTGGACGCGGCGCGGTTTCAACATGCCGCCGAGTCCGCGCTGCATAAGGCTGTGACGGACGAACGGAGCCAGGTCCAAGCTTCCGTCAGTGCCGGTGAGTATGGCAGGGCGCTGGATGCCTTGGTCCGTCTCAAGCCGGCCGTCGATGATTTTTTCGAGGGTGTGATGGTCAACGCCGATGACCATGCTCTCCGCAACAATCGACTGTCGTTGCTCAAGGAAGTCGATGAGTTGTTTATGTCATTCGCAGACTTTTCCCAGATTGTGGTACAAGGGCGATAAGTCGAATCGGACGGAACCCGACAAGTTCACGCGAGGATCGCGACACAACGGAGAATGGTCATGGATCAGCCGATGACGGACGAATCCCGTCGGGCGGACAAGATCCGGCGGTTTTCTCTTGCGGTCTCACTGGTCTTAATCGTGTGTTGCAATGCCATTCTCTTCGTAGGGCTTAAGCTCAGCGGCATCAATTTGGATGACTTGGTGAAGACGCCCGATCTGTTCAATGCCAAACAAGATGTGTGTCTTCGGCTTTCGTGGCAATCTTTGCCGGGAACGACTGAACCTGTTCGGCTCTGTTCGGAATGGCTCAACCTTTCCGATCCGAGCGGCAAGCCACATTATCTCTCGTCCGATACGAAACTTACGAAGGGACAAGACGGCAGATATTATGTCGATCAGGGTGTGCAGGCCGACTATCGATTATTGGTGCTGATGCTGTTCGTCGCGGTTATTATCGTGGGCGGCGTCAGGGCAAAGTGGTTCTTGGTGAATCGCTACCGGATCCGGCTGGAATCATCCGACGGTTGCGGCGCTTCACCCGCGCATTGATACGTATTCTTCTTGGAAGGAGAAGTCGCGTGGCAAAGAAATATGTTTACTATTTCGGCGACGGGAAAGCCGAAGGTACGTCGAACATGAAAGAACTGCTCGGCGGCAAGGGCGCCGGGCTGGCTGAGATGACGAACCTCGGGATCTCCGTCCCACCGGGTTTCACGATCACGACCGAAGCCTGCATCGAGTACTACAAACAGGGTAAGAAATATCCACCCGGGATGTGGGAGGCGACATTGGCCGCCCTGAAACGCGTGGAGCGATCAATGGGCATGGGGTTCGGCGACCCCGAAAAACCGTTGCTGGTGTCAGTGCGATCCGGCGCCCGCGCATCGATGCCCGGTATGATGGATACGGTGCTCAACGTGGGGCTTACGCTCAGGACGGTCGAAGGGCTCACCGCCAAGACGAAGAACGAGCGGTTTGCGCAGGACAGTTACCGCCGTTTTGTCACGATGTTCGGCAGTATCGTCATGGGGGTGCCGCGTGAACATTTTGAGGCGATCCTCAATCATAAGAAAGAAGAAATGGGTGTGGCCCATGAGACTCAATTAGATGCTCGAGGTTTGCGGGACCTCGTCGGACGATTCAAGACGTTGGTGAAAGAGGAAACCGGGAAGGAGTTCCCGGATGATCCGAATGAGCAATTGCGGATGGCGATCAACGCGGTGTTCTCGTCATGGAACGGCGCGCGCGCCATCACCTATCGGCGCTTGAACGGCATCCCGGACCATTGGGGCACCGCCGTCAACGTGGTCGCGATGGTGTTCGGCAACATGGGCGACACCAGCGGGACCGGTGTGGCGTTCACCCGGGATCCGAATACCGGCGAACATACGTTCTTCGGCGAATGCCTGATGAATGCGCAGGGTGAAGACGTTGTGGCCGGTATCAGAACGCCGCTGCCGGTCAACGCACTCGCGAAGAACGTTCCGGCTGCGTACAAAGATCTCGAACAGACCTATAAAAAGCTCGAAAAACATTATCGAGATATGCTTGACCTGGAATTTACGATCCAGGAAGGCAAGCTCTATATGCTGCAAACGCGCGTCGGAAAGCGGACCGGTATCTCGGCCGTTCGGATCGCCGTCGAAATGGTGAAAGAAGGATTGATCACGAAGCGTGAAGCGGTGCAGCGGGTCGGCCCCGATCAATTGGCGCAATATCTCTACCCCATTTTCGACTCAAAGGTGGAGTCCGGTTCGACCCCGTTGGGCAAAGGTCTGCCGGCCGGGCCCGGCGCGGCAGCGGGACAGGTCGCGCTCACACCGGATCGTGCGGTTGAGATGAAGGCGGATGGTCAGCGGGTCGTGCTGGTGCGCGACGAAACTAGTCCGGACGACATTCACGGCATGAATGCGGCAACCGGATTCTTGACTGCGCGCGGCGGGATGACCTCGCATGCGGCGGTGGTCGCTCGGCAGATGGGCAAAGTCTGCGTAGCCGGCTGTGAAGCGGTGCAGGTGATCGACGCCCAATCGGTGCGAATCGGGTCGAAGGTGTTCCGCGAAGGGGACTCGATCTCCGTCAACGGTTCGACCGGGAATGTCTACGATGGTGACCTGCCGGTGGTGGAATCGGAAATCATTCAAGTGGTGCAAGGGAAGCTAGATCCCAAGCACTCGCCAAAGTATCAGCTGTTCGCCATGTTGCTCTCGTGGGCCGACAGCGAACGTCGCTTGCGTGTTCGGGCGAATGCCGATGTGCCGGATCAGGCGAAGATTGCGAGAGGGTTTGGAGCGGAAGGCATCGGATTGTGCCGGACCGAACACATGTTCTTCGCCGAAGATCGTATCCCGATCATGCAGAAGATGATCTTGGCGCGTACGACAGAAGAACGTGAAAAATACCTCGATCAACTCCTACCGTTGCAGAAGCAAGATTTTATCGGGCTCTATCGCGAGATGCAGGGCTACCCGGTCACGATCCGGCTTCTTGATCCTCCGCTCCACGAATTTTTGCCCAAGCGGGAGGATTTGATGGTGGAGATTGCCCAGCTGGAATTGACAGGAAACGACGGGGCCAAGCTTGAGGAGCAACGTCGTTTGCTGACACGAGTGGAAGAGCTGCATGAGTTCAATCCCATGTTGGGACTGCGCGGGTGCCGGTTGGGTATTACGATGCCGGAAATTACCCGGATGCAGGCTCGTGCGATCATGGAAGCGGCCTGCGAATTGGCGAAGGAGGGCAAGAAAATCGTCCCGGAGATCATGATCCCGCTTGTCGGCATGGTCTCCGAAATGAAGTCCCAAAAGGATCTCGTGCGAGAAGTGGCTCAGGAGACGATGAAACGGTACGGCGTGAAGTTGAATTACTTGGTCGGCACGATGATCGAGTTGCCGCGCGCGGCCGTCACGGCAGACCGGATTGCGCAGGAGGCGGAGTTTTTCTCGTTCGGGACGAACGATCTGACGCAGACGACATTCGGTTTTTCGCGTGACGATGCGGCTAAGTTCATCGATTTCTATAAGAGCGAGAAGATCATGGATTCGGATCCCTTTGCCGTGCTGGACCGTGAAGGCGTCGGTTCACTCATGAAACAGGCCATCGAGGGCGGGCGCAAGACGCGGTCGAATATCAAGCTCGGCATCTGCGGTGAGCATGGCGGGGATCCCACTTCCGTCGAGTTCTGTCATCAATTGGAGTTGGATTACGTCAGCTGCTCCCCCTTTCGCGTGGCGATCGCGCGATTGGCGGCGGCGCAGGCGGCCATCGCGGAGTCGAGCGCAAAGCCGACGGTAGCGAAGAAAACCGTGACGGCGCGTGTCAAGAAGATGAACACCAAGAAGGCATCGCATTCTGTGAAGCGGGGCAAACCGGCACCCAAGATGCTTTCAGGTAGCCGCAAGAAACGGTGACGGACCGCACACGAGATCTCCACTATATGCTCCTGGCGCTGCGTCTTGCGGCAAAGGGACAGGGAACGACAAGTCCGAATCCGATGGTCGGAGCCTTGGTGGTTCGTCAAGGCAAGATCATCGGGCGTGGTTTTCACCTCCGACCAGGAACTCCTCACGCCGAAATTCTGGCGCTGCGACAAGCTGGAAAGGGTGCTCGCGGTGCGACGCTATACGTGACGCTTGAGCCCTGTTGTCACCTCGAAAAGCGCACCCCCCCTTGTGTTCCGGAAATCCTTCGCTCCGGTGTTTGCCGTCTGGTCATTGCGATGCAAGACCCGAATCCAGCCGTGAAGGGAAGGGGAGTTACCGCGCTTCGACGGGCCGGACTTTCGGTCACAGTCGGAGTGGCTGGTTCCGAAGCGGAGGAATTGAACAGGGCCTATTGCCATTGGATGAAGTCCGGACGTCCTTATGTGACACTCAAGGCCGGGATGACGCTCGATGGGAAAGTGGCGACGGCTGCCGGTGAATCCCAGTGGATTACGGGGGAGTCGTCAAGGAAAGAAGTGCATCAACTTCGGGGTCACGTTGATGCGGTCCTCGTCGGAGTGGGAACGGTTCTGGCCGATGACCCAGCGCTGACGGCGAGAACAGGGCCGCGGTTGGATCAACTAGTCTCACGGCAGCCCCTTCGCATTGTGGTCGATAGCAGCTTGCGCACTCCTTTGAAGTCGAGGGCCTTGGCGCACCAACACAAGGCTAAAACGATTATGGCTACAACCGTTATAGCTTCAGCCGGGCGACGATCGGTTTTTCAAAAACAAGGCATAGAACTTCTCACATTGCCTGTGATTCAGGGCCGTGTTTCATTGCCTGCGTTGCTTAAAGAACTTGGTCGACGCGGTGTGATGTCTCTATTAGTAGAGGGCGGGAGTGAGATGAATGCGGCCATGTTGAAAGCGAAATTAGTCGATCGCATTCGCCTCTACGTCGCGCCGCTGTTGCTCGGAGGCCAGAATGCCAAGGGACTCATCGGAGGGGATAGTCCGGCTCGACTTGCAAGCGCAATCCCACTGAACCATATGGTGCTCCGGTTTCTTGGTGACGATGTAGTAGTGGAAGGAGAGTTGTGAGCGTCTTGCGATGGATAATTCTCCTGTCGTTGTTTTTGGTAGATAGTGGAGCGTTCAGCTTCGCAGGGTCATCGGCTGAATCGGCTGGAAATTTGGCGTCGCTCGTCCGTCAATTTCTGGATACCGGCGACAGCGATGAAGCCGAACGTCTGTTGCAGGGTATTCTGTCCGACGAACAGACATCGATCGAAGCGGTTTCTCGCATCATTCGAGAAGGAAGGACCTATCAAAGCCGACCCATCGGGATGCTTCCGAGCGAGCAGATCGTCGTTCGTGGGAGGAGCTATCCTCTGTCGTTATTCGTCCCGGCGTCATATGAGACGACCAAGAGCTATGCCTTACTTGTGTGTTTGCATGGATATGGTTTTACCGGCGAAGAATATGTTGAGCGGTGGCGTGCTCGAATGGGCGAGGATTATCTATTGGCCTGCCCGACCTATCCGTCCGGCGCGTGGTTTACGAGGTACGCAGAGGAACTAGTGCTCGAAACGATCCGCGATATTCGCCGGCAATACCATATCGATCCTGATCGGATCTTTCTCACGGGCATGTCGAACGGAGGGATCGGTGCGTGGCTGATCGGGATGCATCATGCGCCTGTGTTTGCCGGGATCGCGCCCATGGCCAGTGGACTGGACGATGTGCTGATGCCGTTTTTAGCGAATCTTCGCAACACACCTCTCTATATCATCCATGGAGCCAAGGATCAGGTGATGCCGGTGGACCTGAGCCGATCAATCGCTAAAGAGCTGGATGCGCTTGGCTATCCGTATGTGTATCGCGAGCACCACCGTGAGCATCCCATAGCAGGCGGACACTATTTCCCCAAAGAGGAGTTGCCGGACCTTGTTGCCTGGTTCGATCACCGGCGACGAGAGCCGGTACCGCCCAGCGTAACCCTTGTGCGCGATGCCAGCCACTTCCAACCGTTTGACTGGGTCCGCATTGATTCGACCGACCCGATCGCGGCATTTTCAGACGATTTAGTGGACAAGCGTGACGAACGGATCAAGGGTCGGGTCTATGCCAGGCTTGACGCGTCGATCGTTGGAAGCAATCGCGTCGAAGTAAAGGTCGAGCGCGTTCAACGGTATAGCCTCTTCTTGAGCGACCAGTTGATCGACTTTTCCAAACCGCTCACCGTGCTGACGAACGGCCGTCTCTCGTTCGAAGGAACCGTCACTCCGTCGGTCGAGACTTTGTTGAGACAGGCCAGACTGCGACAAGACCCTGAGCGATTCTTCTCCGTTCATCTCACGATTACCCTCGCGAAGCCGACTCCATGATCTCCGCGGCAGGGTTCCATCCTGGTCCTGTGGCGCACCTGCGTATTGCGTGGATCGTCATGGGAGTACTCTTGTCTCCTGGATATGGCCGGGCAGAAACATGCACGTTGACTCCCGATCATGCCGGGCTCACATTTCCGGTTGAACGAGTGGATCCTGCCTGGGCTTGTCGGCTGCAATCGATCATCCAGCATAATTCGATCGAGAGCAACCTCGGACCGGTTCGAACTGCGCTATCCGGAGCGTTGTACCGGTATCTGTTGGATCATCCGCCCTTCACAGCGGTGTTGATCCGGCGCCTTCATCTTGGTCTCTACCAGTCGGAAGAGCGTGGTCTCGGTCGATTCTGGGGGGATGACGGCGAGGGGTCGAAGGGCATTGTGGAGCTGGTGTACGAGGATCAAGTCTCTCGTATCTATTTCCTTGAGGGCACTCATGAAAGCCGGTTGCTGCCTCATGTGACGGGGAAAGCGGTCGTCTTTCTTCGGATGGGCCTCACGGGAGATACGAACGGCCACGAGACAACGGTGAGCACATTGGTGGCCTACACGAAACTGGATAATCCCGTTCTTTCACGGTTGGCGTCCCTCCTGCATCCGCTTGTGTCCAGAATTGCGGCCAGCAGGCTCAAAAAAGGAGTGGAGACGGTTGATCGATTGGGAAGACTGATGGGGGAAGATCCCCGACGGGTGCTGTCTGAGGCGGAGAAAGAGCCGGCTTTACCGGAGCGGCATGTGGCGTTTCTGAAACAGGTCTTGAGTAGCCGACACCCTGACCAAGAGGGTGTGGACGGTCGATCGATCCCATGACGACCTCACGCAGTTTTGTGCTGATCTGCACGGTCGGCATCTTGTGCTTTATCAGCTACAACATGGTGCGGATGCCCGCGCTCTCCTTGTTCGCCGAGTCACTCGGCGCGAGTCCGGAGCGAATCGGCCTGATCGTGTCCATTTCGACCATCACGGGCGTCTTGCTGAAACTCCCTTCCGGCGCCCTCTCCGATATCTATGGACGGCGGTTCTTGTTGCGGATCGGCGTGGTGGCGTTCGGCCTGCCGCCATTTCTCTACCCGTTCATCACGGACTTGGATGCGCTGACGGCGTTGCGGTTTCTCCATGGCATGGCCACCGCCATGTTTGCTCCCAGCGCTCTGGCCACCGTGGCGGAGCTCTATCGGGAACGGCGCGGTGCGGCGCTCGGGACGTATACGGCCTGCACCCAATCCGGCTCGCTGTTGGGGCCCTTTCTCGGCGGATATCTCATTTATACGGCGGGATTCGACACGGCGTTCGTCACAGCCGGTGTCTTCGGCTGCGTGGCCATGGTGTTGTTCTATAGCCTTCATCTCGACGTGGCGGTTCCGCAGCGGAAGGAACAGGGGACGGCGGTCGTGCTGTCTGAGATGTGGAAGGGATTTGCTGTCGTCGCGCGAAACAAGAAGGTGCTCATCACCAGTATGACCGACGGAGCGAAGATGATCGCCAACGGAGCCTTAATGGCGTTTTTGCCGCTCTATGGCATCTCGGCTGGATTGAATCCCAGTGAAGTTGGCATGCTGTTTACGGTGCAGGCGTTCACCTCGTTCTTTTCCAAACCGATCATGGGGCGCATCTCTGATCGAGTCGGGCGACAGCCATTGATCGTGCTGGGTCTCATCATTTGCGCCGGGACATTTGTCTCGATCCCGCACGTCTCGCTCTTTCCGATCTTGTTGCTCTTGTCTGCGGGGTTCGGATTTGGAGAGGCGGTGGTCTCGTCGTCCTCCTCAGCACTGGTTGCCGACAGTTCGGAATTCAAGAGGCTTGGAGCCGGAATGGGTATGCAAGGGACGATCATGGATATTGGCCATGCCAGTGGCCCGTTGCTCGCGGGGGTATTGATCGCACGAATGAGCTATGTCGAGGCCTTCCTGGTCATTGCCGGTATTCAACTGGTGGCGGCCTTAGTGTTTTGGGTGGCGATAAAGCGAATGTAGACGCTGCTATCTTAATAATGGCTGAGATATAATTGAGATACCATGAAGGCAATTACGACTGAGAATCTCGTCATCGGGGGATTCGCCGCTCTGGGCGTTCTGGTGTTGATTGGGCTGTTCATCTATGTCGTGAAACAGATCATCCTGAGGAAAGACTGATGTTTACCGGCATTGTCGAAGAAATGGGCGCGATTACCGTCCTGAAAAAATCGTCGACGGGAGCCAAGCTTACTATTTTGGCTTCGACGGTCATGGGCGACCTCAAGATCGGTGACAGCGTGAGCGTGAATGGGATTTGTCTGACGGTCGTTTCGAGAACCGAGCGCGACTTTTCCGTGGAAGTCTCGCCGGAAACGCTCTCCGTGACGACGCTTGGCAGCTACCCTGTGGGAATGCCGGTCAATCTCGAACGGGCGATGAAGCTCAATGAACGCATCGGCGGGCATCTGGTGGCCGGTCACGTGGATGGAATCGGCGTGATCAGAAGCCGACAGCAGGATGCCAACGCGATTCTGTTGGCCATCGAAGCGCCGCCGAATATCTTGCGGTACTGTGTGGCCAAGGGTTCCATTACGGTGGACGGGATCAGCTTGACGATCAATGATGTGAACGAGAAAGGGTTTTCCGTCGCCATCATTCCGCACACGGCGAAGGTGACGATACTTGGCCTCAAGCAGGTCAACGACACCGTCAACCTTGAATCCGATCTCATCGGGAAGTACGTCGAGCGTCTGCTCCAAGAGCGCGGCCAACTTCCGAAACCCACCATCAGCATCGATACAGACTACCTGCAGAAACGCGGGCTG
>CAYTAS010000078.1:0-16663 GCA_964435885.1 uncultured Nitrospira sp.
GCCGGCGGCGTGAGGCTGCAACTCATGGCGTCCACTATTGACAACCGAGGTCAGTCGAAACGATCAACACAGGCGTGCCTGGCTGGGGACTGAATCAATATTATATTTGCTTAAAGGAATTTGGGCTGCAATATTCGCCGGACATTGTCGTGATAGGTTACTTTCTCGACGATCTTAATGGCCCTCCTACGGACAAACCCGAGTCAGCCGTCAACTTTCAGTGGGAAGCTGATGGCCAAATTCAGATGAGAGGAGGTTCACTTCGGCATAGCCGACTCTTCAACTTCTTCACATCCATTGCGGACCAAATCAAATATAAGAACCGCTCGAAGCGCATCGCACACCTTCATGATGTAAAGGCCCGACAAGCTGAATTGACAAAATATCCCCATTTCCTCGTTGCCGATCCTGGGACGGAAGCAACAGCCGAACATTCCAAACACTTGAAAGACCATCTATTGCGCATAAACACTCTGGTTACCACCCACGGTGCGTCACTGATCATCCTGTTTATCCCGGACTACGCACAGCTCTTTCATCCGGAGTTCCAGCATATCAACCGTATCCTCCATGCAATGTCGAGTGAGCTTGGTATCACTTTCCTCGATATGACACCGATCTACGAAGCAACTGAACAGTTCCGCCCAAACTACTATTGGCCTTTGGACGGGCATACAAACGAAGACGGACACCGGGCGATCACCGACGCACTCCTACCCGCCATATGCGAGAACCTAAATAAACGCCACATCCCCTGTCATCCTCACGCCAGCGGCAACTCATGATCTTCTGGCTACGCTACTTGTTCCACCCAGCAACTTCAGCAAACTGTAGTTGCAAGTCACTGTAGGCACACGTCACTGGAAACTGTGGGAATTCTTTCGGTAAATGCTCGGGTGGCCGAAAGAAAAACCCAGCGTCGGCCTCCGCCAGCATTGCCGTATCGTTATACGAGTCACCGGCTGCTATGGTAAGGAAATTAAGAGATTTGAAAGCGGCCACGGCGTGCCTTTTGGGGTCCGTCATCCGCATGTGATACGCGATGATCCGTCCACTCTCGTCAATTTCCAGCTGATTGCAGAAGAGGGTCGGAAACCCCAATTGTCGCATAAGTGGTTCTGCAAACTGATAGAAGGTATCCGATAGGATCACGACCTGGCACCGTTCCCGCAGCCACGCGATGAATTCCACCGCCCCTTCTAACGGTCCCATCTTGGCAATCACGTCTTGAATGTCGTTGATCTTGAGATGGTGCCGATCGAGTATCTTCAGCCGTTGCGCCATGAGCTTATCGTAGTCCGGCATCTCACGTGTCGTAATCCTTAACTCTTCGACCCCAGTCTTCACGGCCACGTTGATCCAGATCTCAGGCACCAGCACCCCTTCCAGATCCAAACACACCAACACCGGCTCACGCATCTCGTCTCTCCTTCTCATTTACCGAAACCCACCTTGCAGCCATCATTTGGTAGGATCCTTATCGCTTCCCGCAAAGGTTTGGCTCAAGAAACGCCAGGTCTTGTCCAACGCTTGATCGAACAACTCACCACCCTTCCACGTACGTCGACTCTGCTCATCGTGTCGCTCGGCCCATTCCAACGCCAGCGGAAGTGGGATCAACCTCGTAGGATCCTTCGTTAATTCCTGCCACACCAACCCCAATACCGTACTCACCTGTATGGGCACAGAAACAGGGTCAATGGGATTCTCGGTCAAATCATCACAGTGTTGAGAGGGTGAGGTTACGAGCAGCTCTCGGCACGCGGCCGGACGTTCGTCATAGATGGTACATATCTCTTCTTCTAGGAAGGGACATGGTAGCCGCAATGCATAGTAACTCCTATTCACACCATCCAGAGCTTCATCGTCCGTCGCTAGAGGCGCATCGCACAGAGCGGCGAGCTGTTGCCAAACACCGTGTGCAAGCAGACGCGCCTTCGCTTCAGAAAAACGACGCGCGATATGTGCTTGTTGATCGATGGGGCGAGAACGCATCCAATCCCGCAACGCGAAGACTTCCGGCACCGAAAGGGGAACCAGCATTCGACAACAAGCCGCACAGCCTTTCCGGCAGGAAAGCGTTTTACCGGACTCCATCTCCCTGGCAACCTCCAGCGCTTGCGCCTCCTCTCCCAGGTGCCGCATCAGAGGGACAATGGCACTGACCGGCACGAATCCAATGGGAACGTCCACGGCGCTCGTGACCTGCCCGGCCGGCGTGTTCAGGGCTATTTCAAACCGCTCCTGCAATGCGCGACTCCTCAGACTTTCGCGATTCAGTCATGCTCGGCGCCACTTGCTCCTGCTCTTGCATACCTCCAAATGGCCTCACATCTTAAGGCCATCTTCGGCGTTGTAGGACTCGAAAAAAGGTGTAGACTACATAGTGCGCGGGTACATCGACCCTGCCTCTTGTCACATAGCCCATGCAGGCGCAACTTCATAGCCTGGCAGCACGGTGTACCCCCGCCCAATCCTCATCTCCACGCAATCGCTGCCTCTGAATGTTCCAGACACAACACGATTCCTCTCTGTGAACCCAGCCGTTCAAGCCTTCACCTCCGGCGTCATCAACCCACACCTGCCCAACACCTGACCTTGCTCCGGCGGTAAAGAAACCTGATAATGACATATGGAACCACGCGTTGTCTTCTCTGGTCACATCATCGGCCTCCTGAAAGAGTATATGCAGGATCTCGTTGATCAGGCCAAGCAAGAAACCCGGTCACACGAACAGTTCGGCTTCTCTCCATCCACATACCGGCCCGACCAAGCCATTTCAGATCTTCTTGCCCTGCTCGACGACCGCATCGAATCGGAAGGAAGCCAAGTAGGATTACCCGAAGGGTTTCTACACGATATGTGGACGCTCTGTAACGAAGCCGTCGCGCCGGTGTCCGACCGAGTCTGGTTAGAGGGAAACCTTGAAGCTCGAAGTCTTAGCAAGGCTCACACAAGAGAGCTCACCTATCGGGCCCTGGTCGCGTTCATTGATTCCCGCGCACAGGGGAGACGCTGATGCTGTCCTATCTTCTCCGATGGTGCGTGGCGGTCGTCTTCACCCATACCGGCAACCTGAATGGACAGGAAGTATGGGCTGAACCGGTAACCATGACTGATGGGCATCGCCCGGTCGTTCTCTTGCCCCTTGTGAGGCAGGGCCTCGAGCAACCGGTCTACCTGACCCATGCCGCTGATGGATCTACGCGGCTTTATGTTGTTGAACAGCCCGGTCGTATTCGCATCCTCCAAGATCAGTCGCTGCTGCGTCCCCCCTTTCTCGACATCACTGAGCGGGTACTTGCCGGCGGAGAGCGTGGCCTCCTCGGACTCGCCTTTCATTCCGAGTACAGCCGCAACGGGCGGTTCTTCGTTCATTACACGAGACAACCCGACGGCGCGACGGTCGTCGCCGAATACCGCCGGGGAGCAACCGTGACGTCGGCTTCGCCGGAAGAACGTATACTCCTCACCGTGCCTCAGCCCTACCCGAATCACAACGGTGGCATGATTTCCTTCGGGCCTGACGGCTACCTCTACATCGGCCTTGGCGACGGGGGATCAAAAGGCGACCCGGACAATCGGGCACAAGATCCGAACGACCCACTCGGCACAATCCTTCGTATCGATGTCGATCGCGGCGAGCCGTATGGTATTCCATCGGATAATCCCTTCGCCCAAGGAGGGGGTCGTGCCGAAATCTACGCGATTGGGCTACGGAATCCCTGGCGCTTTTCATTTGATGGCGTGACTGGCGAGCTGTGGGTCGCGGATGTCGGACAAAACTTGTGGGAAGAAATCAACCTCGTCACCCGTGGAGGCAACTATGGCTGGCGGGCGATGGAAGGCACACATTGTTTTAACCCACCAACCTCTTGCCGGGCACCTCAGATGATGTCACCGATCTTTGAATATCCCCATGAACAGGGTCGTTGTTCCGTTATTGGAGGGTATGTCTACCGTGGGCGTGAACTTCCTGATCTGAAAACCGCGTATATATACGGCGACTACTGCACCGGGGAAATTTTCGTCTTGCCCTCAAGCCAGAAAGACAACCATGTCAGCCTGCCACACCGCCTCATGAAGACTCCCTTTAGAATTTCCTCATTCGGAGAAAATTCAACGGGGGAACTGTATGTGCTCGATCACAGCGGGAGCATTTACCGTCTTTCGGCGCCATGATACAGGATCGGTACGGGTCAGCTGGCCGCTTTTCTGACCCCGGGTATATAAGGAGAAATATGAATGGTCACCAAGAGATTTTGGTTGATGAAGTCAGAACCCTCTACGTTCTCGATCGACGATTTGCGGCAATCTCCCGACCGGACCACCTATTGGGATGGCGTGCGAAACTATCAAGCTCGCAATTTCATGCGCACGATGACCGTGGGCGATCACGTCCTCTTCTATCATAGCAATGCCGATCCACCGGCGGTGGTGGGGATCGCGAAAGTGGTGAAGGCCGCTTACCGCGATCCGACACAATTCGATAAGAACAACAAGCACTACGACCCAGCAAGTACGCCCGCTCAACCGAGATGGGACATGGTCGACATCGCGTACGTCCGACGCCTACAGCGCCCTTTGATTCTGGATGAATTGCGGAAGGAGACTAAACTGAGGGGCATGATCCTATTGAAAAAGGGTTCTCGGCTTTCAGTTCAGCCCGTCACCCCTCTTGAATGGCAACACATCATGAACTTGGAGAAAACCGTCCCCTCGTTCAGAGGCTAGGTACTGGCTTTTCCATCGTCCATGTAGCGGTGTTGCCAGTCCAGCCAGGCATGCCCAAGTTCGTGCGCGAGAATATATCGGCGGCGAGTCACGGGAAGCCGTTTTCGTATATAAATGGTCTTGGTATCGTCGTCCCAAATCCCATCCGCATTTTCGTCCAGTTTATCCATTTCTGCATCCGAAAGTTGCCTGACGGTAATCCGGTACTCAAAGGGAAGGACAACTTGATTTGGAATGCGTAACATCTTCTTTCGTTCGCTGAGCATAGTTGCCATCATTCGCTCCGGCTCGCCTCACGACCGATTTAGCCTAACATAACCGGTGGGACAGAGTGGTGGTATTATTCTCTTTACATATCCATGGGTTAGTCTATATCATGGAAAATGGGCTTCGAGTCGCGTGGGATCGCCCCCCTTACCCTTTCCCCCAACGACACAACTTGTGTATGATCGCGTCATGGATGCGCTCCGCCTCGAAGACCGTCCCCCGGTTTATCCTAGCTGCGTTCGCCTAACCGGTGTCAAAATCAGAAACCGCGGAGAGGTAAAGAAGCTCGACGCAGGCGCACTGCCGGTGCGCAGCGGAGACCCGGTCTTGATTGAGGTTGACGATGAGCTGACCTACGGCATCGTCTACACCGAACCCTACTCGACGCCGTTCCTGCCTCCTATGCGAGCCATGAAATCCATCCTGCGATTGCCCGACCAGGAAGAAAGAGCCTTGATCGACAGACTCGAGCAGCTTTCCCAGGAGGCAGCGGCCTATTGCCGCGCCAAGGCCGTTGAACTCGGCCTTCGTCTCAAACTGGTCGAAGTCTATGGGGCCATGAGCAGCCGGCAACTCACCTTTGTCTACACGGCGGACGAGCGGATCGATTTCAGAGAGCTGGTACGAATCCTGGCACGTCGTTTCGGCGGGCGCATTGAAATGCGCCAAGTCGGGGTACGGGAGGAGTCCAAGCGGCTTGGAGGGATCGACACCTGCGGCCTGGTACTGTGTTGCGCAACCTTTCTGACGGATGTGAAATCCATCACGACGAAACAGGCCAAAAAACTGGAACTGCCGATCGATGACCCCCGTTTATTAGGGGTCTGCGGTCGACTGAAATGCTGTTTGCTGTTTGAAATGATGGACGCGCAGGGGAAGATCGCGCCTCAAGCCCAACCCCTCATCACACCGACCAAGCCCTCTTCCTCGCCGACACAGGAGCCTTAGCTCACACCCAACCTGAAATCCGTTTGACGGCCGAATCCTTTTTTCTCAACATTCCTCTAATGCCCAGTCGAATGTGCATCGAACCGGATAGGCCGGGGAAACGTAGTTCAAACATAGGAGGGTTATTGCAATGAGAAAGGGACTCTTAGCCATTGTCGCGATGGCAGCTGTCGCATGTAGTGCAGTGTCCGCGCAACAAGCCGTGAGTGGAGAACCAGCCAGTCCGGCCGTCGGATACGATATTCATGTTCAGGCACCTCACATGATGCCGGATGGAACCCCAGGGGGTCCATTCCATCATTATTGCAAGGGCATTTCCGACAAGATCCTTCAATGTCTCCTTTTCGAATCCACGGATCCCAAGGCACCGTTGGTCGCGATCGAATATTTTGTCGCAAAAGACCTGACGCGCAAGCTTCCTGCCATTCAGTGGCACCGATATTTCCACGACCACAAAGTCGAGATTGCCACAGGCCGAGTCCAAGTCCTTGGCGTCCCCCCTGATCAGGCTACCAAGATAGCAGAAGCCGCAGCCGAAACTGATGGTGTCATCTATCAACTCTGGCAGCACGGACAAGAATTTCCCGACGGCACTGTGACATTCCCACAATCTCTCGGGCACAAATTCCCCGGGTATTCAGATAAATAAATCGAGCGTTGCGGACCGGCGGGCCCTCCTCCCTAACGGAGGGAGGGGCCCCACCGAACAATTCGCAAGGAATACAGGACGAAACATCATGAAACGCCGCCTGTGTGACTCGCAACCCGTGACCCTATCCCTCGTCGCGGCGCTGGTCTCCTGGAACCTCGCATCCTATGGCGCCGACGAAGCCGTACTCAAACCAAGAGTGCCGATCGACCAGATCGAAACCGTCAAGACCTGGACAAACCCACTTCCCGAAAACGAGGAAACCATCGAGAAAGGAAAACGTCTGTTCCATGGAAAAGCCTTCTGTGTGACCTGCCATGGGAAAGACGGTAAAGGATTAGGCGTGGATATTGAGCCCGGCACGCTCAGAGGTCCCCTACCGAGAAACTTCACGGATCAGGAATGGCAGGCAGCACGCACAGACGGTGAACTCTTCTGGATTCTAAAAAACGGGAGCACAGGCACTGCAATGGCTTCCTTCATTCCGCGCATTCTAACTGAAGAAGAAGCGTGGCAAGTTCTCCGTTACGTACGATCATTCGGCCAAACTCATAACAAACCCTAAGCGAGTGGACAACCGCAAAAGGTTGGGTAGCTTGCTCTCCATAGCACACAAGCACACATCCCCTCACATACCGGCGGAACTTGGGCGCTCGTGGTCCTGTAAGAGCGATTGGACCGTCTCCCCTGCCAACTCCTTCTGCACAACCTTGTCTCGTCGACGCAAGAGAGCGGAGACCGCATCGCTGGAATCAAGATGAGGCACGACCCATGGCGGAGTCCCGTTGCGAACGCTATCCAGAACTTCTTTCACGAAGATCAGGTTCGGCGCCTTGATGAGACTCACCCCCTCGGGTTCTTGAAGGAGGCCGACGAATCCGTTGTCAATAAGCCGCTCTACCTCTTCTTCCACCAGCGATAAGGGTATATTCAGCTCGCTCGACAGCTGCGTCAATCTCAACGGGCGATCACCCTTCAGGTAGTGATGTCCAAGAGTCCGTAATACGTTCAGGGCCAACTGCTCACGAAACACGAAGGTACCTTGGTCCCACAACAAGCGGGACAAATAGGCGGTCGGATATTGGTGAAAGAAGGAGAACTGCGCGCCGATGAGCACGATCATCCACCCCACATAGAGCCAGAGCAGAAACAGGATGAGCACTGCGAAACCGGAATAGATTGCGCTGTACTTGGCGGAAGTCACGACGAATTTGGCAAACACCTCCTCGGCGATGATCCAGAGAAGAGCCGCCGAGACACCACCGACCAGTGCAGAGCGCACCTGGACATGTGTGTTGGGTATCATTTTATAGAAGAAGGTAAACACTCCGCATAACATCAGGAACGGAACCAGTTCACCACCCCACACGACCAGCGTCCCGAGCGGCTCCATTTCCACGAGTCGCTGGACCAGGGTGTGGCTTTGCAGCGAGGCCACCATACCAAACGCGCTCACAACAAGCACCGGTCCCACGAGGACCGCGCTCAAATAGTCCGCAAACTTCCGTTCCCATGTGCGTCCCTGCTTCACCTGCCAGACCGCATTCAAGGCCTGCTCGATCTTGTCGATGAGTGAGTAGGTCGTATAGAAGAGACCAGCGATGCCGACGACGCCCAACACGCCGATCTTGATATTGTCCACGAAACTCACGATGGTGGTCGTAATCTCCTGCCCCTTCGGCCCAAGTGGTTCAAGCGCCTGGGCTAACGAAGGTTCGATCACATGATGAACGCCGAACGCCTTCAAGACTGAGAACATCACGGCAAGAAACGGCACAAGGGACAGTAGTGTCGTGAACACCAGCCCGGCTGCTCGGGCATCGAGCAGGCGATGGCGGAACTCCATACCCACTGCGGTGGCGAGCCGAAACATCTGCGTACCCAATCGCTGCAGCAATGACATGGTCGAGAGATCCTTAGCCCAAAGTTCCTTCTTAGAAAACTGAGACATACGTGTGGAGCCGGCCATAGGTCCTCCTGCTCCTCGCAGGGTGTTCACATCGTTTCGGTACAACAGGCGCGATGCGAACTGACACTGAAGGCGTCAGGATACCATCCTAGGATGCATTTCCCAAGAGGCAGGTGCATAGAACCGAGAATTGTGATGTTTGGTTATGGCGGTAATATGACCGTAGCTAAGGTCATACATTTGAAAGAAGACGAGCATGGTATTTTGACTGCCCTGATCAAGCGAGCGCAGTCTGCACCACAATCTCTGATACCACGACAAGACATGCTCTCTCATGTGGCATATGCAGCAGCCTTGCTTGCCCTCAGTTCGTTTGCTGCACCTGACATAGTGTGATACTGTTCGTGCTCTCATGTCGGACCCCGCTCCCTCCTTCACCCTTGTCGACGTTCCCGGCGCGGTGCCGCTCCTCGGCCATCTTGGGGCCTTCAAGAAGCAGCCCCTGGAGATGCTCTCCACCTGGTGGCGCCGGCACGGCGATGCGCTTCGCTTTCGGCTAGGCCGCAGGGCACTTTATCTGTTCAGCCATCCCGATCTCGCGGAAGAAGTCTTGGTCAAACAATCGGACCGTTTTGTGAAGGTCTATGACCCCCAGCGGCCAACCGGCCTCGCGCTGGTCTTGGGGAATGGATTAGTGACGAGCTCAGGCGAGGTCTGGAAGCGACATCGACGGATCATCCAGCCGATTTTTCACCGCTCTCGCATGGCCGCAATGGCCGATCGCATGGCCCAGGTCGGTGAGCAGCGCGTAGCCTCGTGGAAGGATCGGGAGGGAGGCACGATCGACATCGCCGCGGAAATGATGCAGCTGGCCCTCGAAGTGATCTCCCAAACGATGTTCAGTACCAGCATGGCCCAACACATTGACCGGATCAGCCACGCGCTGCACGTCAGCATCAAGTTCGCCTTCGATTCATTCAGTAATCCCCTGTTCCTCCCTCTCTGGGTGCCCACCGCACGCAACCGCGAGTTTCATTCGGTAATGCGGTTCATGGACGGGCTGATGTATGGGTTGTTGGCCGAACGACGCGACAGCGGAACGCACCATGACGACCTTTTGGATCTGCTCCTCCAAGCTCGCGACGAAGAGACCGGTGAGGGGCTGAACGATCACGAACTGCGGGATGAAGCGTTGACCATCTTTGCCGCCGGACATGAGACCACGGCTAATGCGCTCGCCTGGACCTGGTACCTCCTCGCAACGCACCCAGAAGCCAAAACGCATTTCCACGATGAGATTGACCGAGTGCTCCAGGGAAGGACACCCACTGCCGACGACCTTCAGCACCTCCCCTATACACGGGCGCTGTTCGATGAATCGCTGCGTCTTTACCCACCTGCACCAGCCGTCCAGCGGAAAGCCGCAACTCCCACAACCCTCGGGGGGTTGTCCCTACCGGAAGGCGCGTTCGTGTTGGTCGGGACGTATAATTTGCATAGACACCCAGACTTTTGGACAAACCCCGAACAATTTCGGCCGGAGCGATGGCTGAATGGCGAACGGCCAAGTAATCGCTATGCCTATATGCCGTTCGGAGCTGGACCGCGCACCTGCGTGGGCCTCCATTTTGCGTCAGTCGAGGCACCGCTCCTCCTGGCTCTGATCGGTCGTCACTACGACCTCACGCTCGCGCAAGACAACGTAGAGCCTCACCTCATGGTGACCTTGCGGCCCAAGGGTGGCATTCGCATGACGATCGAACCTCGGCAGGTGCCGGTGGTCTCGTCTACCACACAGTCAGTACGGCAGACGAACGAATTGCCGTAGAACAGACTACCGTAAGGTGTTTATCCGCCGCCCCCTACGAAAAATCGAGAATGCGTCTGCAGCACGAGCAAAGTTGGGCACCGAAATTAGGACAAGGCCTACTGGACAGGTTTATCCATGCGCATCGCTGGAGGGGGAGCGCACGGTACGAACGAAGTTCGGTTTGGTGGGCCGTGTTGGGGTCGAACCTACGGCCCGCTGTCATCTTTTACTTTGTAGCTCCACGTTAATGAGCTTGATTTCTGTGAGATCCGCAAGCCGGGGACACCAACGTGTGCCTGCGCGCCACAAGGCCGAGTCCAGTTGGTCATAGACCGTCCCCGGGTGCTCGTAGTGAATTCCGTACGCGTGAGAAGCCGCACGCCGACATGGGAACACGAACGACTTCGCCGACTCACCGGGCTCCACCTCGAATCGTGTCACAGTGAGGTCAAAGGTAAGCCGGATCTTGAACCAACAATGAGCATGATGGTCGTCGACCTGCATCGACTGTTGATAGCACTGCAACACATCCCGGACCTCAACCATGACCAACGATGTGTTTCCCGAAAAAACCTCGGCTCGCTTATCGAGTACCAAGGCCTTGGCTAGAGACAAGGCCTGTGCGACTTGAATCGGGTTCAGAAGGTCGAAAGCCGACTCGTAAATGGAAATATTGGGATGAGCCTTGAATTCGCGTAGAATACCCCGTTTGGCCAGCTCAAGGTTCCAGTAGAAGTCCACGGCTTGAGACTGGCGGAAACGAAAGGTAAGGAGGTTCATCATTCCGTACCCGTCCTCACGGTCAGCCGGATTTGGAACCTTTAGGAAGATGCTCGCTGCAGTCAGCCTACACTAACTCTACCCCTCCTGCCGCTCTCTTTTCTACATCTATTTCCCTTCAGATGTCACACCGATATACCACAATTCCGCACGCAACACTCTTTGGAGAGCAATCTGGAGGGTGTGGCAATTCTGCATCGGATGGCGATACTGAGACACAGGATTAGCTTTGTCGGCTCTCCAATCGCACTCGGACTATGAAGCACTTGAGAGGTTTGGTGGGCCGTGTAGGGGTCGAACCTACGGCCCGCTGATTAAGAGTCAGCTGCTCTACCAACTGAGCTAACGGCCCCACCGGGTATTGAATTGTCGATGCCATCTACAAGAAGCGGTATGGTGCGCCTGACAGGATTTGAACCTGTGGCCCTCAGCTCCGGAGGCTGATGCTCTATCCAGCTGAGCTACAGGCGCTCCCTCAACCAAGGAAGATCAGCTTAGCATAGCGTCAAAGATACTGTCTAGATCGGGTCCTTTCCACCCCCTATCCCAAACTCGGACAGGAATGCATAAGAGAGAAGCACCTCTTCACCTGGACTATCCGGTGTCATGCGCGCGTCAGCCAGATGTCTGGCCTCCAAACCAGCCAGGACACTCTCTTCCTCCCGAAGGCTCTTCGACAAGCGAACAAGAGGCACTGCGTTCTGAATGGCGCAGGCACCTGTTACTCGTAGGCCATCATCAGGCGGTATGCCCATCGAGCGGCATACCAGCGGGCGAAACTCATACAGGCCGCAACGGCCGTCGCTTTCCAGCGCCGGACAGGGCAGTGACTCGAATTGTTCGATGATTCCGTCCATCTCCTCGTCCGACCAACGGTCCACGAATTGATTCGTCATCAGCCTCGGCGCGGCGACGCCTAACTGGTTGACCTGCTCCCTTGCTCTGTCCTCCATTCTCCTCCGGTCTTCCGCGGTCAACGACGCAAGGCCCCGCTGGATCTCCTGCCGGTCGAGGAGAGTCACAGGGAACAGACCGATACAGCAATGGGAGCAGCCTTGGCGACAGGGAAGAGAATCGAGCAGAGAGGCTTTGGCGCGTTCAAACCAGTGCGAGGTCTTTCGAAACAGCGAACGGGAGGGCAAGAGGAGCTCCTCCGACACCTCAGTTTTCGCCTGATATCGATAAATCCACGATGAGATCACCTTTCGGGGAGTAGAAGCCCTGATGGTCGATTTGGACGATCCCATCGCACTGTTCCTGATAAAACTCAAGGATCCACCCATTGAAATCGTAGCCTTCGTCGGTGACGTCCTTCTCCGGGATACGCGTCGTCAAGATGAATCGGCACCGTGTCACGTATTCACACGCCAGTTGCGCCTCGACATCCGCATGAGCTGAAAGGATATCGATGAACTGTTTCGTTTCCTGATCGTAGACATCGCGATAGCTGCCGCGATCACGGACACAAAAGAGTTGGATAGGCTTACGATCCCGATGATAGCCCAAGGCAACTTGAACCCATGCCCATTCCTGCAGAAACGCTTCATCCAGGTGAGGCGGAAGGATCGGACTCTGTCCGCGAGATCGCAAGAATTCTACCAATAACTTGAGAGGAGGAGAGTTTTCCTTCTGACAGAACACCCGGGTATAGATATACTCTTCGGATTCCGTACCGCCAGGTTGAGAAGTACTTACGGATAAAATCGGTAGGTCTTTACCCACGGTAATCCTTTACAATTCTTTTTACCCAATTTACAGGCGGACCATCCGGCTCTACTGTACCCTTCCATTTGCTTGAACCGCAAGAGGCCCCTGGACGCATTTTCGCCACGCCAGATGCAGTTTTTCTCGTTGACACACTCTGGACTCTTGGCTACACTCTCGCGGTCTTTCATCGTGTGAGCACGAAGCCTCATCAGGATTCCCAGTGCCGACAAGGACGTTTTCACACCAGGTGCGTCAGGGAGAATTCTAGACGTATTTTATTCCTTACCCTCAAGGAGGTTCCCGAATGGCCAAATCAATGACGAAGTCGCAGATCGCAGATCACCTCGCCGGTAAAGCGGGCATTACTAAAAAAGGTGCCGTGCAGATCCTTGATGATCTTGCCGCCCTGGCCTATCGAGAGGCGAAGAACGTTTTTACCGTACCCGGTATCGGTAAACTCAAGCTCGCCAACCGCAAGGCACGCATCGGTCGTAACCCTCAAACGGGTGAAGAGATCAAGATTCCGGCTAAACGCGTCGTCAAGTTCCGCGTGGCTAAGGCCGCCAAGGATGCAATCCTCGGCAAAAAGTAAATCGGCTTTGCACTCCGGCACCCGGTTTCAACCGATCCGTCAAGACCGGCAGTTCACCGATAGCTCGAAACAGGCACGGGGTCGAGACTGAAACAGGTTCTCGGCCCCGTTATCTTTCTCGATTCCAGTCACGAGTGAGAAGGCCCAAGTCCACTCCCTCCCATCCCATCATGCCCGATAAGACGGATGGTGTCCCCATCGTGGACGATCGAATCATCGCTGGCGATTCTCTTGTTGATCGTCACCAAAACCTTTTTTTCTCGAAGCAGTTGAAGTATATGGCGGAGCTGAAATCCTTGGCGCTGAATAAGTTTCCGAATTGACATCGCTTGGTCGATCTCACACGCCAGATCGCGTTCTCCGTCGATAGTCTGTAATTGTCCGGTCAGGACGATCGTCACCATGGCTCACAGCTCCTCATGCATAAGAGGATCGCACAACTTGGCAGTCGCTAGTTGACTCATCGCGCGTCACTCCTGATAATAAAAACCTATGCCTTCTCTCAACGTTCAAAATCCAGAAATGCCCGATCTTCAATTTGTCCTCTTCGTATCGGCGCTCTGTACCTCTGATCTCACGACGATCAATCTCCCACCGGAGCTCCGCAAGACCATCTTTGACCGATGCTGGTCGCTGATACACACTGAGGCACCGCCGACCGATCCGAAGGACAGAGTGCTTGATCTTCGAGATGGGACAGAACTCACCCTCGACGCGTGCGCAGCCACGATGAGATCGCTCCTCCTTGAGGCCGACATTACGACGCTGGTGTGGGACCACCCGGTCAGCGACCCAAGCATGAACAGCTCACCCGAGGCACTTCCCCTGATCGATCGACTGGGGAAATTGTACCCCGATAAACCAGACATCGTCGATCCATCCAGTCACCCATCGGGCGGAACGACCCCCGACTCCTGAGTGGAGGACCTCATGCGTGTGACTCAGATCGATATTCCTGGTGTGCTCGTGTTCGAACCTACTCTGCTTTCCGATCACCGCGGATCCTTCATGGAGACATATCATGAAGACCGGTATCGAAACGCGGGCATCCGCGAACACTTTGTTCAAGATAACTATTCCCGATCGGTAAGGAATACCCTACGGGGGCTGCATTTCCAAGAGCCACAAGCCCAAGGCAAACTCGTCATGGCCCTTGAAGGAACCGTGTACGATGTGGTCGTCGATATCCGCAAAGGGTCGCCGTCATTCGGCAGGTGGTACGGAGTCGAATTATCGGGAGACAATCTTCGACAGATGTACATTCCTCCAGGCTGCGCTCATGGGTTTTGCGTGACGAGTGCCACCGCATCGTTCCTGTACAAGTGCACCGCCTACTATTCGCCGGAATGTGATCGAGGAATCAGATGGAACGACCCGGCATTGGAGATTCTGTGGCCGATTTGCGAGCCTATCCTCTCCTCAAAAGACCAACGTCTTCCCACGCTCAACACCATAGGCTCGGAACTGTCGGTCTATAGATCGCCCGCCTAACGGGTCTGGCAGGACGGGAACATCATCAGGCCAAAGCCACATTTGACCAGTTCCAGAAGTCGAGGAATCTCAACCCCTGCTAGTGACAGCACAACTCCGAGTGTGGTATGAGTTCGGCTGTTCTCTTACCGGAGTCGGCACGTCCCCATCGTCTAGCCTGGCCTAGGACATTGCCCTTTCAAGGCAGTAACACGGGTTCAAATCCCGTTGGGGACACCACATTCTTCAATGTGGACTAAGCCATCGAAAGTCTTCCCCCTCGAAGCAGTAGACCTTCTCCTCCTCTTGGACCTCACACCATCTTGTAGTGGATAAAAGCCCCTGACCATAATGAACACTATCTATTATCGCTGCATCTTGATAAACTAAAACTGTTTCAACGCGTAAGGCCTCGCATGAAACGAGATCAAGACGGCCTATTACCGATATTGTTCCTACCGAGACTGTGATCGGAAGTCTAACCTGAGTCCCCATTATCCATTACCTTCTTGGGTCTCTCCTTCCTTTTGCGAAACCTTCTCGCGTCATGGACAATGTCATCATTACAGGAGGACCCCACTATGGGTTCGAAGCTTTATGTCGGTGGGTTGCCGTATTCGGCGACCGAACAGCAATTGAATGACACGTTCGGAGCGCATGGCACGGTGGCCTCAGTGAGGATCATCACCGACAAGTTCACGGGACAGTCTCGTGGCTTTGGTTTCGTGGAGATGTCCTCGGATGCTGAAGCAACAGCCGCGATCACAGCGCTTCATGGGACGGAGATGGGTGGCCGCACGTTAACCGTCAATGAAGCCAAACCAATGGAGCGGTCTGGCGGCGGTGGCGGCGGATTCGGCGGCGGCGGTGGCCGTGGTGGAAAGCGAGATCGCTGGTAAACGGCTCACACTGATCGAAACGCCAAAGGGACTATCCGGCCCAGGCCTTCCGAATTTGCTCCTCAAGGGCATTACGCGGCTCGGGCCGGAATTCCTTCAAAAAACTGGATGCTGAGGTGCGTCAGATGGGGCATTGAAAGGTTCACATTCCGGTCGGAACACCAGCTTCCCGCCATTAGTCGACTTCTGCCCACGCCGTAGCTCTATCAGAACTCCTTGCCACCTTCCAATAGATCAGCTCTTGTATGTGGAATCCAGTCACCCCTCAAAGGCATGATGACATTTCCGACAGAAGAACTTCGAGGCGATCGTCTCCTTCCACTCATTCAACTTCTGGGTGTAGTTTCTCGTCTTCAATATGCCATACCCCACCCACACTCCGAGGAAGGCAGCAGAAGAAAGCACCTCGGTCATGGCCATTTTGGAATCCGATGCCTCTGGAGATCCCATACTCAACATGATGGCGACGTTCACGGGTATGCCGAGCAAGAAGCCCTGAAGATAGGCCCATGGGGCTTTTGGAGGATGATAAGATCTGGATACATCATTCGACCCGCTCTTTTGGCTGCTTGCTTGACGGAGTAGATCACCGATCCGTTGTGCGTTCTCCGTGCGACACTTCGGACACGTACGTTCTCCACCCATCTCGCTCCTCCTTCCCAGTACGCCGACACACTACTTGTTCTACGCGTCTCATCCCCTAATTCACAGAGCTACACTTTATTACGAGCCCCGCTTGGTATGCTCGACCACCCTCCGGACGAAGATCCGTGTGCCCAAAAAACATGGCCCGGAGCCCCATCACGGGAGCCCCGGGCCCTGAGGTACCCCTCACCCTGTCCGTCTACCGCTCAGTACCCCGCCTTGGCGTTGGGGTTCACCTGGCCGGCGAACGGAT
>CAYTAS010000079.1:0-16295 GCA_964435885.1 uncultured Nitrospira sp.
GCTGTCAATACGATGAGAGCCGGTGATACGACCTACGTGCGCGGAGGGACGTACAGTGAATCCGGGGTGCAGTTTCGCTATTCTGGTACCTCGTCAAACCCGATTCGACTCCTGAATTATCCCAATGAGTCGCCGACCCTTTCCTGCACCGGCAACACGCTCGACGTAAACTCATTCCTATTTTACAACGCATCAGGATGGCGCAATGCTATCGGATGGATCACGCTAGAGGGATTCGAGATTACGAATTGCAATGATGGGATCAAGGCGTACAATATTCACGATTCTACGATTCGGCGCAACTGGATACACCACAACCGCAATCAAGGATTTTTAGGGGTCAACGGGACGCGAGTCGTCTTCGACCGCAATATCGTCAATCACAATGGAGACTTTGTAGCCAATCCGTCTGGCTACAAGCAGCATGGATTGTACGCGAACGGGACGGCCTGGACAGTCACCAATAATCTGATTTATGGCAATCTTGGCTACGGTATTCAACAGAACGGTCACAGCAGTTCGATCTACGATTCCTCGAAGCACGCGGGCCCTGAATTTGCAGCCTCTCACAACTGGATCATTGCCAACAACACAATCGCCTACAATCACAATCGTGGTGGCCTGGTCGTGTGGGGACCAACGTGCGTTAACGCACGGATAGAGAACAACATTTTTTATGAGAACGCGGTCACGCGACCTACTAGTTACGCAAATGGAATCGCTTTCGTCGGCGCGTCGGATGCGACAGGAATCACCATCAGGAACAACCATGTGTATGCTACTGGACCTGGCGGACAAGCGTTTACAACTGGAACTACACCCAGCGGCGCAGTTATCACCGGCAACATCGTAAATGTCAGTGCGCCGGGGTTTGTGAACGCCGGCGCGACACTGCCACCGTCACCGAATTTCGCCCTGACCGCACGAAGCCCGGCCATCGACGCGGGCCGGGCCCTTGACATAACTAAAATAGCGATTGACGGTACAATTCGGCCTCAAGGACGCGCCTATGATATAGGCGCCTACGAATACAGCACTGGCAACGAAGCCAAACCACTGGCTAGACCAGCGGGACTCCAAGTCCGCTAATCTCATAAACTCGGAGTGGCATATAGTCAAACAATCCTCGAGTGGGTCCCAATGTAAATCAGAAAAACAAGGGCCTTGTGTTGTAAGCTCTCCATTAATTGAAACAGTTCGAGAAAGAAACATTCTGGCACAATAGCCACCCTAGCCGTTATGTTCCCATGCGCCAGTCGAAATGTACTGAGCCACAAATCATGTCGATTTTGGAAGAAGCCGATGCCGCTCGATCTGTCAACGAGATTTGGCGGCCGTACGGCGACGATCGAGGATCTCCCCTGACAGATCCTCGACGGACCGACCGACCTCAAACAGCTGCGTCCACAGAAACTGGTTAAGGAGGCACCACAACACCATCGAGGCACCATCCTCCTCTCTCTGCAATGACTCCAAGAGGCGTACGTCGCGTACTTGCGTCGCCATATCTACAACCGGCTGGAAGAGCGCACCCTTGGGGGCCCAAAATCGCTGAGGGAAGCCGAAGCTCAGCTTCGGACGCAGGATGAGAGCCTCGGGAATGCCAAGCTTCCGCAATGCGGCACGAATGAGATGCTTCTGCTCTCGTAGTTTCATGTCCCAGGGTATTGTCATCGACGCCGCAAGAACTGAGGGACTGGTATACGGGCATGCGAGGTAGATACCAGACGCCTCTGCGAGTTTTCCCCAAATCGCTACCGTAGCGTGCACACTGAACAGGAGCCCCACGGCGGTGACCAGGTCGAGCAATGGCCGATCATGATAGGCCTCAAGAAGCGAGGGGCGCTCCCCGAGAAGGGCTGCATCATCGCAGGAGAGGAGTTGCTGGATGATGTTGCGATCGCCACGCCTGGCCAGGATCCAAAGAAAATGATGGACCGACGACAGTTGGCGATCATACCGTCGAGTGAGGAGCGTGCTCCACCGTCGGTGCCAACCTAGTGCGTCCGCAAGTGATGCAACCGCAGAGCTGACGCGGATAGCTCGAAGGAACCCAATCGCACTCCGATAGCGGTAGAGGAACTCATGGTAGGCATTTCCAACGATGGAGTCCGCACCCAAGCCGCAGATGATCGCACCGTGGCCCGTTGCGGCACGATCCTGGAACAGGAGGTGCAGAAGCACGGATTGAAGGTGGTGGACAGGCTCCTCGGCAGCATGGATGCTTTCCACCCACCCCGCCAAGTATCGTTCAGGGGTCGTGTCGTGGACCTGGTGTGCGACACCCAGATGACCCGCCATCGACAGAGCATACTGAGCCTCGCTATCATCGACGTTCGCGAACGAGAAGTTCGTCGAGAACGTCTGTACGTCCGGGCGGGCAACTCGCGCAAGCGCTCCGAGCAGGGAGGAATCGAGCCCTCCGCTCAAGAGGACCCCTGCGCTCGGGAAGCACCGCAGCCATTCCTCGACGCGGGTACGAAGGACGTTAGTGATGTCCTTTTGGGGATCGACGCCTTCTCCATCCGGCCAGCGCCAGCGCCGGTCTTCGCGGACTCGTCCTTCTTTGATGTCAATGACGAGGAGTTGTCCGCCAGCGAGTTTTCGTACGCCACGCAAGATCGATCGCGGGGGAGCGACGAACCGGTACATCAGATACTCCGGCATGCAGGCGGAATCCCATGCCACTTCGTGCCCCGCTTCCTTCAGTCCGCACACGGACGTGGAGCATGTAAAGGAGCCGGGTCTCACTGACCAGTAACATGGTCTCCAACTGGCAATACTATGGGCAATCGTCACAACTTGCTTGGAGGGGTCAATTACGACGAGCACAAGTATGCGATCTCCGAGGAGCCCGTCGAGTGGGACATCATTCCGCATCCCATCCTCCAGGAGACGAGTATCGTCCTCCTTAAGTGGGAAACATGATTCGCCGGCGACAATCCAATCACCTACCCTACGTCGGAAGCCAAAGAGAGGGCCTGTACTTATGCTGACACGGAGGTCACCGCAGTCGAAACCACGCGCTGACTCGTTGTCGCTCTCTAAGGCCGGCTCAGCTGGTACTGGACGCGACCGCACTGTCACCACTAACATCCGTTCACCTCCTCACAACGATCTTGGAACGTACAGTTGAGGTTGACCAGGCCCGGCACTATGGCCCAAGACCCATTGCAGCCCTCTGGATCGGTCAACGCCATTGAGCAAATCGATGTAGATCGCCTCCTGGGGCAACTTCTTGACTAGTCTTTACACCCCACGCATTCATGATAGAAGTACTTCAGCTTCAAGGCAGTTTCCTCTAAGGACAGATGCCGTACGCTTTCACGGCCTGCTATTCTCTCCCCTCTTGCCCTCACTAAGCACAACTTGGCACCTAAGTCGTCAGGATTCGGCAGCGCTAGATGACATCCTGCAATTCCACTAATTCTTTCACGTACGTCTCCTACATCTACAGACACAACCGGCACATCGCACGCAAGCGCCTCTTTGATAATGTTCGGCGAACCTTCATGCAAAGAAGTCAATAGCACTGCATCGCTGGCATTCAGCCAAACGGGGACTTCCTCATGAGATACCCCTCGAAGGGTATGCATCTCTGCATTCACTCCCAATCGGTTGGCTGCCTCAATTGCCGCTTGCGCCAAATCTTGTCGTTTACAAGGATCGCCGGAGCTCGTGGTGAATAGGACATGAAACTTGCTAGGATGCCATCCCAGCTTGTTGCAGCAATCCATCTGATTGAGCGGCCTAAATCGTTCGAGGTCTATACCGTTTGGAATAATTCGAACCTTGGATCGGTCAACGGTAGCGGGAAGGGCTTCTTCGAGATTTCGAGATTTGACGACAACTCCAACAGCCCGCCGAGCCGCAACATGCGAAGCAAAGACTCCGCATTGACTGAGAACGCTCCTAAGAGGTCCGGACAGACGCTCTCCCAAAAGATCCGACCCACAGAATGAGACCACTGTCGGCCTATTTTTAACGATACGTGTCACCTCTTCTGCCACAATCCCTCCGTACATCACATGAACCATATGGGGCTTGAAGCGCTTGAGGCACTTTTGAAGTTCCGTCCCAACGGTAAAATAGGAGCGCATGCCGCCTTCGCTACGGTTAATAACCAACACGTCAACATTTAGACCAATGCGTCTAAGTCCTGCAATCTGCCGCTCCACGAAGATGCCTGCTGCGGGACACCGCAGTGTAGGATAGACATTAGTTACCGCCAGAACGCGCAACATAGATTGTAGATTAAAGTGATTTAAAGAATTTGGCGACTGATCAGCGCTGGTGTCATATAAGTCTAAGCTCTTGAAAAGCAGAATCAGGGCTGTCCATCCCCCTTGCGGACCCTATGGCGCAGGATTGGTGGCTTCCGATAATGCTGGGCTTTGAATTCTGTTAATGACAAGGCGGTGTTTACCTGAGGGGGGCACTTCAAAGTCTCCCAACACAAAGGATATTTTCATATCTTCCCCAAGGTACCTTCTAAGAACAGTTGCAAGTGTATCCCTCATTAGCGGTGTAAAGGCGATGCCATCAGACATTAAATAGTGAAAAAAGATCTTATCTCTTTCGGCTTGGACAACCTGATATTTCCACACTGGCACTCCGCTTTTAAACACAAGATGCGGAGGTAATGCTCCACTGACCATATGCCCATCTGTCGCGACTAATCGGTCTGCGACTCGCCCCTCTAGCTTGGCAATCCTTAGTCGCCCGCTTTCAGACGGCGATCTATCCAACTCTAGAACGTCACCATTAAGATAACGGATCAATGGCATGGCATAGTTAAACAACGTAGTGACGCAAGCTAGACCTTTCCCCAAGTCTTGGAACTTTGTCGTCTCCTCTTCAGCGGCAACTTCCAACACTAGAAGCTCTTCTGAGACAATGTATCCATCCACGCCTGCACATTCATACGCGATACTGTTCACTTCGCCACATCCATAGTAACAAAACACCGGAACACCCAATACTTCGCTAATACGCTTACGCCATTCATCAGGCAAATATTCCGCAGTGCAGATCACACTTTTCAATGGACTTCCTTGCAAACCGCTCCGAGACATGTATTCAGCAAGGTTCATCATAGCTGATGCATATCCTACCAACACACCTTCCTTTGCTTGGCGAATCGTTTCGAAATACACGCGCACGTTTTCCGGAGCTAACTCGAATGCCGCGAGGAAACGGTAGTTAAGCAACCTCTCCCTCATCTTGTCTCTCATGTTTGGCTTGGCCTTCAACCCGAGTGATCCTCCGAAGAGGCGAACCATGGGACTCCCTAACTGATATTCCATCCATTCGAATCCTCTCAAATATGCAGCGACCTCAAACGCACGTCCTCGGTCATCCACCGCGACCTTAATAGGTTCACCCGTTGTTCCCCCGCTACGTCGAAACTGACAGATATTGTCAGGGTAATTATCGGCACGTAGCCGCGCACCCTGTTCACGGATCGTCTCGCGAGTGAGATACGGCAGCTTCGCTAGATCGCCAATTGAACGAAAATCATCAGGACGTACATTCCTTGAATTCATCAGGTCTCGATAGTAAGGAACATGGTCGTAACAGTGATGTAGCAGTGCGTTTAACGACCGCTGTTGATGGATCTTCCTCTCTTCAGAGGTCCATTTCTGGGAATCGCGAAGTAGCTTCGTCGCCTTTCCAAGGGGATAACCCAGGTAGGAACTGAGTAGTAGACCAGATTTCACTAGCCCGTGACTTAGCACACAGAGTCTCTCTTCATTCTAAAAGCCACTTCCAAAAAACGCTTTGATAGTCAATGTCTTGAGTTTTCAATTTGGAGCTGTGCTGAAGTTGAACTTGGCGAATGCGGTCTTATTGAGACGAACGCTAAATAGGGAGTATTTTCAATACTTGAACTGTGCATGAACAGAGAAGATTCCGAATATCCCGCATGCCGGTCAATCAACCCGGATTCCACAGTAGACACTCCAGGATAAAGCCTACTTTCAAAAAGTCATTTATAATCAATGTCTTAACTTGTCACTTTTGAACTGCGCCGCAGTTGAACGTGGTGAAGATGGTCTTGCGAGCAGCACAGGAATTCTTACGGATTTACAGTAACTTGTGAACGTACCTCGGTTTCAACTGCGGAATCCAGGATCAACCGCCAATTCCACACATTCTACCTGTCCTCCCAACCTTCAGCACGATAAGCCGCAAAGGTCTCGGCCCTCAAGCGATCAAGCCCGAATAATTGCTCGGCTTTGGCCCGACCGGCATTCCCCATCCGGCAACACAACTCACGGTCATTGAGAAGAATTGCGATACGATCGGCGAGTGCAACTTCATCTTCTTGTGGCACAACAAACCCCGTCTTACCGTTGTCAATCAAATAGGGAACATCACCTGCGTCGGTGGCGACAACCGCACGGCCACAGGCCATAGCCTCCATGATGGCATTCGGACAGCCCTCATTCTCAGCGGTATGCACCAGGAATGCCGCACCAGCAAGGATGTCTGGAATGTCATGTCGATTACCCAAGAACCGAAACATGTATTCCACATGTAGCCCTCTTGCCATGGCCTCTAGTTCTTCTCGCAATGGCCCGGAGCCGACGTGGAGCACCTCAAGCTCGAAGCCGTTCCCGGCAAGATGTGAAACGGCTCGTAAAAGGCGGTCCCAACGTTTTCGTGTATACATGCTTCCCACAGCCAGAATATATCCCCGCTCAGGGTTAGGTCTAGGAGCGAAGCGATCGAGATCGATTCCGTTTGTGACAACATAGATGCGGCGAGGCTTAAATATCGTGGTGGAGTGCTTTGCCTCCCGCTCCGCGTTGAAGCTGTTATAGATTTGGCCTGACGGCCATTGCCCGGAGAGACGCCCAAATATCCCTGCACTCCGACGCTCTAGAGCGAACTGGGCTCGCACAGATCCAATAGGTATGGCTCTCGTACCTAGCGCAGCCCACCAGGCAGCGAGGTTGGTGTGAAGCGAGTACGAATGAATCACTTCCGGTCGAAGATCGGACACCAAGTTTCGCAGGGCTTTCAATTTCGCCAATCGTGTCGGCCTAGTTCCTAGTTTGATCACGGGGACATCGAGTGCACGAATTAATGGAGCATAATGATCGTTTGGAGAATTCCCCCATACGGCAACAGCTGGTTGATACCGCGTTCTGTCGATGGATCCTATCAGGGCGCATAGTTGTCGCTCTGATCCTCCCACGTCTAATTGACCAATAATATATAGCAAGCGACAGTTCATATGGATGAATCCTATGCGGGAAGCTTCTACAGAGTCTCCTATCTGTGTTGAAAGTAGGTAGGGATCTGCATATCAAGACAAGGATAACTCCGAATTTCCCCTATGACAGCAACGATTCTTTTTCAGACCCTCCCATAAGGTAATGAATACAGTCATTACTCCTTGAATCCACTTTCCGAACTACCTAGAGGAGCGGGCTGGGCTAATTACTGAGCAGGTCGTCAAATAGTGCATGTTCTATCCGCTGATTCATCATGAAATAAGGCATTTGCGAGCTTTTGTTCGAAATGGGTACGCACTATTTGGTGGTCGGCTCAGCAATATCTGCGCCCGGTTGGCGTTTGTTCACCTCACCTGTCGACACGATACCCCTCGGCCAGATCCATTGCCGAGCACCAATTAACATCCCTATACCTAGAGCAAACTGCTTGTCATAAAAAAGATGTGTGTGCATCAAACGTAAACCGAGCGCGATGAGAATTCCTAGCAGCGCAAGCGAAAGCTCATCACGACCACATCCCAATGGAATTGAACGATAGACACACCATATGAACCACATAAATATCGAGAGACCGATTACTCCCCAGTAAACTGTGATCGCGAGGGGTGTGTTATGCGTGGGTACCGGAATGCTCACGCCGCCTATCTCCTTCGTATACCACTTCTTGTACCCCCAGTCTTGACGAAAATTTCCTGCACCGACACCGCCCACGATATATTCCGGGAGGCGATCAAGCGCTGTGGTATACAATCGTGCACGACTCTCCATTTTGCCGTCTTCTGTCACCTCGGTCGAGAACACCATCCTGGACCAGATCGCATCAGGAACCAAGATAAAAACACTTATACCTAAGACGAAAGCAGCGATCAATGTTTTCCCGTGTCTGAACCCGTGCGTATAGGAAATTACTGCAAAAGACACGAGGGATATCACAAAGGCACCCCTCGACATCGGTAAGAACGAAGCGACGAGGCAGAAGGCGACTATTCCCAACAATAAAGGGCGGCGATGCTTCAACCTGTCCGATAAAGACAGGGCAAATGCGACGATTGCCCCCTGACTACACGTAAAGGCCAACGCATTCAAATTGGCTTTCATAGGCCTATCCTCGAATGCCTGAGCCCGAATCTTGTCAGCCTCCCGAAAATCAGTTGTTGCCGATCCTTGAATCGTTCCATAGGAAGTCAGGAAGAGGACTACGGCAACCCACAAGGCTGTGGCAATATAACCGTAGAGGCCTGCAGCTAACACTGATCGATCTCTACACAGCGCTGCAACAGCAACCGCTCCCAGAATCATCTGTCCAAAACGGACAATTTCGCCATACCGCGATAGTGGGCTCGTAAATTCCAGCAGAGCACTGACGCCGATGAAAACATAGGCAACGATGAACACGGGGTGAGACCAAACCACACCCAAGTTGCGAGGACAATTCACAATGGCGCATGCGGCGAGCGCGGCAAAGATGAGAAAGCTAGAGCTCATCCCGGCCACTATGGGAAAATAATCTTGCAGCGGCAACAAGACGATGGACGTGAAAAGCAATAATTGCCCAGCCAGAGAGGGATGTTTAACGCTATGTCTCACGTGAGCAAACTCACCGGGTGCATAGTCATGTAGACCTTAGTTACTTACTCCAAGCTCATGCCACGAGGTATATCCGGCCTCACGCACCTAGTTTGGAGCATTCGATCCACTGCGATCTCTGTCTCGATCTGTAGTTTATACATGCCTGCTATTGCCTGTTACTGCCCCTCGTAGGAGGGTATCGAGATTCTTAGAGATAGTCGTCCACGAGAACGACTCAGTATTTTTCGGCTGAGGAACCTTTCCAGAAACCACCTCTCTAAGGAACGATGCGATCCCCTCAGTCTGGGCACCCGTAAAGCTTTGCGATAGTCCGGTGGGTGCAATCAGAGCTGTTACGTCGCTGCCAAGGGGGGCAATGAGAAGAACCGGTGTTCCGAGTCCGACGGCCTCATATACTTTTGCCGGCACCATCCCTAACATTTCGGATGAGGCTTGTTCCTCAACAGACACAATGACTACTGCGAGGCTGGCGCCCTTGACTGCCGAGAGAGCCTCGTGCCTCGGAACTCTTCCGTGCAGCACAACCCGATCGCTCAGACCAAATCGAACTGCCACTTCGCGAACGTGGTCTTCTTGCACTCCATAGTAATGGAAATACCATTCATTGCTCGTTTCATTCAGGGCCTCTTTTAGGCACTTGAGCGCGGCCAGGAACGGGGAGATGACGCGCCTGGGTGGGTAGAAGATGCCTGTATACACAATGGCACAATGCCCAAAGTCATGCGGCTTCACGGCTGCCAATTCGCCAGAATCGTAACCATTCGTCACAACATGGACCTTCTCCCCAACCCCGTAGCATCGATTTAAGTTCGCACCCCAGGAAGGCGACACGACTGTGGCTACCGCACAACCTTGAAGCAAACTCGCCTCTTCCCGGATTGTTGCCTTCCGTGGACGGCGACTGGCGTGAGGGCTGCCAGTCCAAGGATCACGGTAGTCCAACACATAGGGCCGACCGAGTCTTTCTGAGAGGCTTCTTGCAAGCCTAAACGCCACGAA
The DNA here is from genome assembly GCA_964435885.1 of uncultured Nitrospira sp. Lineage (GTDB taxonomy): Bacteria > Nitrospirota > Nitrospiria > Nitrospirales > Nitrospiraceae > Nitrospira_D. The sequence goes on from CAYTAS010000079.1 coordinate 9,834, forward strand.
CGGCGCACCGGATGCAAGAATTACATCCACGTCCTTCGGGCTCAGATTGGAACAAGTTCGCTCCGCCTCTTTGATCCACCCTATGTGTCTGTCGATCCCAAGGTACCGGGCTAGAATACGGCACACACCTCCGGCAAGCCACCCGAGATTCTGATTCCAGCACTTCAAACCGTCCGTCCACAGAAATCGCCATCGGTGGCCAGTCAGGATCCGCTTGATTCCCGCACGGTCTAACTCCGTCGAAACCGTCTCAGGATCTCCAACATCTCGCCTTATGGAAGGATCCAGTGTTACGACCGTCACATCCCACCCGAGTCGAGTCAAGTACGTCGCGATATTCCAGGTCCTGACACAGGAGACCGCTCTGACCGGCGGAAACGAGTATGCAAGAAATAGCAGCCTCGGTCTCCTCTTCAACTCCCTACTACTGATGGCAAGCTTATTGGTCAAAGTAGATCCGGTGATTGGTTCCATACAGTTCACTGCTATCAAACTTTCTGCTAGCAATTCAAATGCAGGCTATTGAGATACTTATGATTGTGAATTATTGCACTCGTATTACTCTCAGGTACAATTCTTCCAACTCTTTGTTCAAGGAGTTTGTATCAAACTTTAGCTCAACCTTTTTCCTTCCCGCCTGCCCCATCTCCTTACAAATTTCAGGATGGCGTATCAGATAGGTCAGAGCATCTGCAAGGGAAGCGGCATTTTTTTCCGGCACCAGCAACCCCGACATACCATCGGTCACCAGCTCCGGTATCCCACTGTGGAGCGTACTGATCACTGGCAATCCGGTGGCCATTGCCTCTTTGATGGCATTCGGGATTCCTTCCTGATCGCCACTTTCAGAAGTCAAGCTCGGAGCAACCAGCACGTGCGTTTCCCCTAATAACATTTTCACTTCCTCGTGAGTTTTCCAACCGAGTAATTTAACCTGTTTTTCAACACCCATGCCATCTATCAACTGTTGCAAATTCTCACGTAGCGGTCCATCACCCACTACTCTGTATTCAATCTTTTCCCCTCTTGACAGCAGGCGTGACACGGCCTCAATGGCAAAAGCCACCCCCTTTTTTTTCTTTAACCTCGCAATCGTCAGGACCTTTATGGGCTCACCAAGCACTCGTTGTCTTTGAACATAGTCAAATTTTGAACAGTCAATACCGGAGTAATGAACCCCAATCTTCTTTTCTTGACAGCCTACTTGAATCAACCGCTCTTTAAGAAACTCGCATACCGGCAAAAATAGATCTCCCTTATCGAATAATGCGCGATAGGCTTCCGGGTCTTTTTGCATAAACACTGTGACATCATACCCCCGAATGGATGTCACCAGCTTGCACTTACTTGGACAGATTTGACTCAACCATACAGCAAACGGTCCGAGTGTACCGAATTGGCAATGGACAATGTCAAAAGGGCCTTTTTCTAAGAACGGTATACTCATAAAAAGGAGATTGAGAGACAGTGCCTGTTTTCCATATCTAAAGATATTCAATGATCTAAGTATAGTGACATAGTTCTTTGGCGCATACTTCATAATCAAGAATATAGCTTTTACTATTCTGGCTACTTTGTTTTTGGGGATTCGATAGTAGTGAGTCCTGTTTAACAGTTCATATTTTTCATAGCTGTCATGAGTTTTGAAGCTCTTGCCAGATTTCGCTGCAAAAATGTGGACATCATGCCCCAAATCTATTAATCCCACAATCTGATTTAAGACAAACGTCTGAGATACGGAAGGAAACTCGTCAACAAGAAATGCGATTTTCATAGCGATCTTTGGTCACAGATATTTGTTTTCGTGTGACGCAGACGACTCAACCCGGTCCGTGTCGTTGATCCGCAGCGTCTTCCGCGTCGTACAACGCCTGCGTCCTCGCCAACGCCCATGGGAAGGTGTAGTGACTGATGGAGACAATTCCATCCAGGCGGTGCAGCAGTCGGCGTAGGGGGGGCAACGTACAATCGGATGTTGCACAACGGTTCGATGGTCAGCATGAATCGTAGTACTCCGATCAGGTGACGCAGAATGAAGTCGAGCACACGGGCCAGGAATGGCCGTGGGCGAATACGACCTCGCCTCCGCCACTCGTCAGCGGTCTCGGCCAAAAAGCGGAAATAATCCTCGGTCGTCCTCGGCTCCAGGAAACGTCCTGGACGGAACAGTTGCACTGACACACCGCGTTTGCCGTGGCCAAACCAGGCGCGGGGAACCCCTGCTTCCTCCACGATGCGCCGGCAAATCGGACGGGCGTCCTTCCCGCCGATATCCCATTGCTCAAGATCCTTCGAACGGCTAATCGCAGAAATCTCGCTCGCCTGTCGGGCACCCCAAAAGGGGACCGGACAATGGATGAACCCGGTGTGGAGCCGGTACTCCGTGAGACACAGCCCTGAAGCATCCTTGCGTAGAAGGTGTCCGTGCTCGTCAGCAATTTTCTTGCCCCACACCGCATCGCCCGTGAACCCGGTCAACAGGACGGTTCCGCCCAGCAAAGATTCCGCGCCCTTGAATATTACTTCTCCGGCCGATGCCGCGCCGGCGATGAACATGGTCTCGGGAAGAGGCATGCTCCTCCACTCATTGCGTGCGATGACCGTCGTCTTCATGTCCAGCAACTGGCTGATTCGGCCACCGCTGTCGTCGGTCCCTTCTCGCGACACGTCAAACGTGAATGCACGGGAACAGCCAGCACTCCTGGCAAGGACAGTGACTGTCGGGGAATCGTACCCGTTCGAAATCGGGCACAGAAGCTCGTACGGATAGGCCCGTTGCAGATCCTGCGCATTCCTCGCCATTGACTGCATGGCCGACTTCAAGAAAGTGTGGTATCGTTCGTAGGAGGAGAAATCCCGTGACGCATTAGGTTTTGGCTGCTCGGATACCCGGTATCCGTCCCACCGCACGTTGTTGAAATAGACCAACTGGACCGGGCCCCGCGACGTATCGATCTCTCGTTTGTATGCGTGGAGGCCGTTTACGATACTGTCAAAGTCCTCAGAGTAATTTGGATAGGTGGGATCCACGTGGGCCCCGATGGTGGAGAGCAGTGCGCAGAGTGAGTTTGAGATCCAGAGGCCACGGGAGTCCGAGAAGTACTGCAACCGGTCGACGGTCGATCCTGAAGAGACGAAAACCACGTCCCCGTCGAAGTTACGTCCGCCGGTCCCGGCCACGATGTCCGTCTCGTCGAAGTTACCGGCAGAGAATTCGCCGGCCCAGACCGCTTCGCAGAACCAACCAGGATGTGTCTCCACTCGACGGCCATGAAGCACATCGATGCTTCCGCTTCCAGTCGGACAATGGGCCACCCATGCGAGGGGAGGCCAGTTGCCTTTGCGGGTGTATCTGAACACCAGCCCAAATATGTTGTCCGTCACTGTTTCACCGAACCAAGCTGCTCAATTTCGCCATGATACGGAAAGTCATCTTTCTATAGACTGGATCAGGCGGGTTGAAGGGGAAACGCAACAGGTTCGGCGCCATCCGCTTGATCAGATCGACATGATGCGTTCGCCTGAGCCTCTTCTCTTCGGGAATCGCCGTCAATAGAGCGAACGTCCTGGCCGAATTGACGACATAGAAGCGCTCGGCCAGGGTGAGATCTACGGCCTGTTCGAGGGGGCTCAGCCAGCCGGCGATCCGCTGTTCGATGTACATCCTATCCCGCCAATCGATTGCGGAGGTTGAAGCCTCCGACGCCCAACTCAACCACGCGCGGATACCCTGGGCGTGAACAGAGTCATCCTCCAATCCAAAGTCCTCGATGACCACGGACGGCGGCGGCAATAATCCGATCGGCAATCCGTTCGGAAATCGCTTCCAGTAAAAGCAGTGTCCGACCTCGAACACCTGTCCGCGAAGAATCAAGTCTGACGGTTGCGCCCAATCCCACTGGCCATGAGAGAAATAGACGCGGTCGTTCTCGAGGGTGTGGCCGCCAGTATGGTGGTCAAAAAGATCCAGCGCGTCCTTATTGAACCTGCCTTTGAGTATCCAATGATGTTCGAGGCCGACCTCCCGCGCGATCTCTGAAGGGAGCGTCATGTCCGCCCGGAACACATACGAGCTGACCGGGGTGTTCACCTGGGAGCGGTTCCACACGTTGACCTTTTTCATGGTGTACGTCTTCACCGGAATCTTGGCGAACAGCGCGAGAGCGAGGACCAGCCTCGAATCATAGCCGGCGCTCAAGGGAACCCATACCGTCCGGAAGCGGTCCGCGAGTCGGCTGAGGGCCGAGAGCAAGCGCTCCTGTAGCTCGTCGAGTATGGCGTCATAGTTCCCGGAGGGTGGTGCATCCGGCAGCAGAGAGCGGGCGCGAAGGCGTCCAGACGATAGCGTCAAGACCTGGCTCGGCAGTAGCCGGCGAACGGACCGATACCTGGAATAAGGCGGTGGGTACCAGTTCATGCGGCCTTGCGCGAGCTGCTTGATGTCGCAGTGCCAAGGCTCGCTCCGTGTGAGCTTCGCCAGCAGCGCCGGGCTGCTGGAAATCCAGGTCTCCTGCGGGATGGCCGAGTTTTCGTCGGCGACCGCGTAGAGGCAACCGAGCAATCCACTGGCGTCCATGTGGAGCTCGTCATTCCCGATCAAGACCCAGCGGCCCGCCCAGGAATCATACCGCTCGCTGACTTCATGACTGCGGGACCCGCTGATCTCGGCGATGGGATCGGGCCGATTCGGATCCGTCTGAGCAGCTAATCCCAGCAGGTGCCATGGAGCATTATCGAGATCGCGGGTAGAGGTGAGTGGCAAGCTGGAACACCGCGACAAATGGAGCGTGGGGGTCAACTGCAGGGTGGTCCAGCCCTCATCGATTGTGACTGGACGAGGCCCGATGACGAACTGTCGCCTATGAGCTAGCACTCTTGAGTCTCCTCAGATATTGACGGATCTGGCCGAGCAACTCCGAAACGCATGGAGCCATGGTGTAGTAATACTCTGAGATCAAGCCACCTAGCTTGCTGGTTACTCCCCATACCTGGACGGCGCTCTGATAACACAGGCTGCCATGTGACCATTGGTACTCGTACCAGTCGACATCTTCAAGAAGTCAAACTCAGAGCGACCGCACATACGACCCTTGAAATAAAGTTGTGATTTGTTGTTGCGTCTTTCGACCCAGTAATTCGACTTGCTCAGCAATGTCCACTGCCACCACCTCGATGATCCTACCCCTAGCGGACTAGCGACAGTTTACTTAGTTCTGATGATCCTAGTCGTAGAGGGGAGCTGCATAACTTTTCTTTTCAAAAAGCTGATGATCCGAAGAACTTTTTTTACATACACAAACTTTATTGGGGAGTAACTATACTCAAAGGTCCTGTATACAATAAGATACGCACCAAGACGTTTCAGCGGGGACTTTGTTCGCATTTTTCCAACACGTCCGTAATTGACGGTGCAAAAGTACGACATTCCCCTCTTTCTTATCACAGCGGCATGCTCAGGCGCTTCATTGCACATAACCTCCAGAAGATACAGACTGTCTTCGCACCATTTAGGAATAGCATCGCCAGCGTTTCCCATATTACTGTCATGCCTGCGGAAACTTGCTTTTACGTCGAACACATCGACTCGTCCATACCTCGCCGCAAGTTGAACATAGGCCACGACATCCTCATACATGTTGGTTTTCGAATAAAAACCTCCGAGTTGTTTCAGCCTCTCGGTATTGAATAGGGTGCTGCAGAGATACAACGGCAACTTACGGTCAAACCAGCCTAATATGAACTCTGCTGTTGAGTATCCGCTCACCGTATTATGAGAACTCGACAGCACTTTCCCTTCGGCATCAATTACCCGCGCTCCCGTCAAAATCACGCCCGGTTCGCCATGAGGCTGTGCGGCCTCCATGCAGGTCGATAGAAAATCCTCATCGACTACATCGTCATCGTAGAGCATTAAAAAGTATTTCCCCTGCGATTGCTCCAGGCACAAATTGCAATTATTGAGTGAACCGATATTTTTCTCCTGCCTGTAATATCGTATTCGTGGGTCATTGAATTCCTTGACCACCGATTCGGTGTCGTCCGATGAACAGTTATCGGAAACAATAATCTCTATGTTCTTGTATGTCTGATTGACCGCGCTTTTCAGCGCCTGTTTCAGGTAACTGTTTGCCCTGTTATAGGTCGGTATGCCTATTGAAACAAGGGGAGTAACAGGATCCGCCATTATCGTTCCGTGCCTTTCGTTCCGCCGTTCAGCAATCACACGCGCTCGGCCTGAATGCTTTCGGAGCTCAATACCGTGCTCCAATCTAAAAGTGGTCTTACCACGCCTTTGAGCCTTCCGGCGAAGTCACCACGCGCCGAGTCGCCTTCACAAGTGTCTACGACGGAAAACGCCACGATTTGACGTTCATGAATTTGCTTAGTATGGGGATCGAGGGTTTCGACGAATACGCTCAGGAAGAACGTCCCTTCAGCGAGGTAGTTCCCGGGAATCCACGC
>CAYTAS010000080.1:0-16197 GCA_964435885.1 uncultured Nitrospira sp.
TATTGGACACGCCGGTAAAGTGAATCGGTTGATGGTGTTGCGCTCTCGCGATGTTTACGAGCTGCTGCTTCGATTGCGATTCGGTAATGGCGTCGTCATAGGCGATGACGGCTCGAGTCAAGGTGATCGGCGAAAGACACCGGAAAGAATGAGGAGGCAGAAGACGCCGATGAAGGCAGAGCACATGCATGCTCGCGTGTGCCGGTGTTTTCACCCGTGCGGCGAGCCGAAGATGTGCGACAGGCTTTAGTGGGGCAACGTTACGAAAGCGCCAGCCATATTGTCGTGTGTGAGGGGGCCAAGTTCCTAGGAATTTTGCGGATCGAGGACCTCTTGGCCGCGTCCGCTGATACCCTCGTGGAAGTGTGATGGATCGCGAAGCCCCCTTCGTTGGTCCGGGGGTCGATCAGGAAGTCGCCGCCTGGCAGGCCGCCCGGAACGAAGAGGCTGCGCTACCCGTGGTGGATCAGGAGGGCCGTTTTGTGGGGATCATTCCACCCCACCGGCTTCTCGCAGTGCTCCTGTCGGAACATGAGGAAGATTTATCCCGTCTCGGCGGCTTCTTAAAGAGTAACTCGGCGGCCCGAACAACGAGTGAAGAGCCGGTTCAGCGTCGCTTCAGACATCGTATTCCCTGGCTCCTCGTGGGCCTTGGGGGAGCGCTGTTGGCAGCGGACTTTGTCGGGTGGTTCGAAGCACAACTCCAACACAAAATCATGCTGGCCTTTTTCATCCCGGGAATCGTCTATCTGGCTGACGCAGTCGGGACCCAAACCGAAACCGTCGTGGTTCGTGGTCTATCGGTCGGCGTGGCGATGCGCCAGATGATTGGACGGGAACTGCTTTCTGGTCTGGCAATCGGCGTCGTCTTAGCTGTGGTCGCTGCCCCTCTGATTTGGTGGCGTTGGGGCGACGGGGACGTCGCGCTCTATGTGGGGTTGGCGCTGTTCGCGGCCTGTTCCACATCCACTGTGGCTGCGATGCTGCTTCCCTGGCTGCTTGATGCCTTTGGACAAGACCCAGCCTTCGGCAGTGGTCCCTTGGCCACAGTTATTCAGGACTTGTTGTCGATCTGGATTTTCTTTGCGTTGGCTACCTGGCTGATCGGATGACGGCGAAGGCCACCGAACCAAGCTCCACACCGGTCGGGCCTCATCATCCGCTGAGTTTCACTTCACGGCCGAAGTCGGATGCGTTGTTCCGTAGAACACGCCTAGCAGACTTTTCTTGCGTGAGGTAGGTTCTCGCCTGCTCGAAGCTCACATTGTCACGCGTTCTAGATCAGTAGTGGTAGGACAGTCCGGCCACCACATTGAATGCGTTGTATTCCCCGCTCAGCCCAAAGGCGCTGTCGAAGTTCGTGATCGTCGCGCGGTTGAACTTTCCTTCGACAAAAACTCCCCAGTCTTCAAAGACCAAAACCTTCATGCCGCCAAATGCGTTGAGTCCTGGGACCACTTGATGGCCGCGGATGGCTCCGGAACTGCTGAAATAGAATGCCCCGCCGCCCACTCCCGCGTATGGCTGAAACATCGTCCCGGGATACCGAACAACCACGTTAAATGCGAACGTGATGAGACGCATGGAAGATTCCGAGATGCTCACCGTGCCGGGGATCGACTGCTGAATCTGACAGGTCACTCCCAGCTGACAGTTAGGCGGAGGAGCAGGCGGTGGCTGAAATCCCTCTGGATTGAACGGGTTGAAGGTGATGTCGTGAACGGTGCGCACTGTTTGGTTTTTGATTGTCGGCGTAGTCGTGAACGCTTCGAATTCCACCCCCAACCACTTGAAGCCCTGATCGGCAAAAAAATAGCCGACTCTTCCTCCAAAGATGGCTGAGTCTTTCAGTTTCAGGTCCGAGGCATGCAGGCTCTGCTCGTAGGTGCCGGTCCTTGGGATTGCTTGCCCGCCAGAAAAGAACTGCGTGTTCAGCGTCTCGCCAAGTTGATTGAGTTGTACGGTATTCAACGTGAAGGGAACGCTGGCGCCACCGTAGCCGGCCCCGTACCATTCACTTGTGGCTGTCTGAGGAAACGCGCCAATCAATAGCATCAATACTAGAGTGCTCGTGACGGGGGAGCACATGGAACGGATTCGAACCTTCCAGGTCTTCATTAAACCCTCCCGCTGAGAAACAGGGACGCACAATAGTCCGCAGGTCATGACGCGCCCATTACCATCAGATTAAGTCCCTGTTAATTCAAGAAGAGAGTGGAAGAGGCATAGTCACCGTATCTCGTAGGTGAGCGTCTGGCGTTGCGTGTTCCGCACTAGGTCCACACGCACCGTGCGCTCATGTCGCAATTGTTGCATCAGCGAGAGGAACATGCCGGGATCCAGCAGCTCAACGCCGTTGATGCGTTGCACGATGTCGCTCGTCTGTAGGCCGATCTTGTCGAAGAATCCGGATGGGAGGACGTTGTAGAGGCGAAATCCGTCCAGCTTGCCGTCGGTCAGGTACGGGACCGCCTGTGCCTGGGTCATGAGGCGGGTCGGATTGTTGAGGGCGTCGGTCACCTCGCGACGGTCCAACACTCGGCGTGCCGGTACCTTCTGTGCTTGAACCGGTTGAGGAGAGGCGGAGGCTTGAGTGGCTTCCTGCAGCTGTTGCGTGACGGCTAAACCCAGCCATTCCTCGGAAGGGCCCTTGCGGAAGAGCACGCGTTCCTTTTCGATAGCCGCCAATGTGCCGACATTCGGAACGTCTGTACCCAAACGGTACAGCTGTTGTTCTTTCGACGTCACGTCTTCAAAGACTGCGAAGAGACCACCATCTCTTCCGAACACGCTCCCGAGCAAGGCCACTTTGCGAGCGGCCTCGATCGGGGGAGGAGGAGGTGCAGGAGGAGCGACAAGTTCTCCATTTTTGTTCAACCGGAACGTGGGCGGCAGCTCGAATAATCCGCTTTGCAGGATAGTCTCCACGCTCTCACGCGAGGTGGGTGAGACGGATGTGTCGACCGTCTCCAGAGTGGGCGAGGGCTCGGTGAACAACTCGGGAAGAGCATCCAGTGCGTCCGCGACAAACGCATTCGTCGCGTGAGCGATGATGAGCGCCGTCAACACCAGATAGGCGCCTCCGATGATCCGTTGAACGATAGGTGAACGTGGCATGAGGAGGGCCCTCTATGTATTTCGTGTAGTGCGGGAGGCATCCTAGTCACGGAATCGTTCGCCCACAAGGGGGGAGACAGGCTTCAGTCATAAATTAACAACCGGCCAATGCCGTGATAACAATGCCGTAACATCTTTCAGACACTTCTTGGTTACACCATGACCACAAGATGGAACGGCCTTCCAAGCGACATGTGTAATGGTCTCAGTCAGGGCGACGCCCTCGGTTCGCGATTCACCAAAAGCGATGCCGCATGAGACAAGCGAGCCGGTTCCTTCGAGTTGTTGCAACAATGCTGAGCCTGTACTTCCTGTACGCTGGGATCGAGAGCACTCAGGTACAAGCGCAAGGGACGGATGAAACATCCGCCGGCATCCTGCCAGCGGGCGAGCCGCAGGAAGTTCGATTTGAGATCACGGCGTTTTCAGTTGAAGGGAACACGATTCTAGAGGAGAGCAAGATCGATCGGGTGCTCGAACCCTACAAGGGTGCTGAGCGCCAACTGAAGGATGTTGAAGAGGCACGCGCCGAAGTTGAAAAACTCTATCACAAGGCCGGGTATCCCACTGTGCTGGTCAATCTTCCTGAACAGACGATCGAAAACGGGCTCGTGCGGCTTCAAGTCGTTGAAGGGCATCTGTTGGCCATTACGGTGACAGGTAACGAGTACTACAGTTGGAGCAGCATCCGGAGTAAGCTGCCCTCGCTTTCGCCGGGCGCCCTGATCTACGAACCCACGTTCGTGAAAGAATTGGCCGCCGTAAACGGTAATCCCGATCTGAGCGTCACGCCGCTCCTCAAGCCCGGCTCTGTGCCTGGCACCGTCGATTTGGAATTGAAGGTCAAGGATCGGCTTCCAGTGCATGGGAAACTGGAGGCCGACAATCGTGGGCCGATTACCACGCCCTCAAACCGATTGATTGCGGAGGTTCAACATACGAATGTTTTCGGCAACGACGAAATCCTTACGCTTAATACCGTTCAAACACCGACGGATTGGGGTGCCATCCAGAACTACGGCGCGAGTTTCGTGTATCCGGTGATCTGGCCCAATCACCTGTTGACCGTGTACGCGTCCAAGTCGGAAAGCAATTCCGTTCTGGCTGGAGGGGCGATCTCGGTCGGTGGAGGAGGGGATGTCGGAATTGCCGGCAACGCCACGATCGCGGGGATGCGGTACCTTTTCCCGATCTTTCCTGGCGGACCCGCTACCCATCAAATGCAAATCGGTCTGGACTACAAGCGATTGGAGAGAACATCAGCCACCTTTCCCGGCGGTGGGTTGGCGGTGGTCTTGAGCCCCGTGCAATACATGCCCTTGTCGCTTGGGTACATGGGATTTTATCCCGATCGGTTTGGGCTGTCGAAGGCTTCGTTCACCGCCAAGGGCTATGTGGCCGGAATGATTCCAGGAGGGTCCAAAGAAGATTTCTCCGGCGATCCCAACGATCCATTCGGTAAGCCGGGGAACCGTGCCGGCTCAACGGGAACGTTTGCGGTACTCCAGGGAGGAGTGGGTCGATCACAGCCGTTGCCCGGAGATTTCACGCTTGATCTCTTGGCCAATGGCCAATGGGCCAGTGAACCATTGATTCCAGCGGAACAGTTCTTTGCCGGAGGGTTCGATACCGTCCGCGGCTATCTCCAGTTCGAGGCCATCGGCGACCATGCGATACGAGCCCGCGCAGAATTGACCACTCCGGAGGTGTTGAAGGTACCGATCGATCGGATTTGGCAGCGGCGGCGAAGCTCGGACTACACCATCAGGCTCAGGTTTGCGACGTTTTACGATGCGGCACACATCTGGGTTGCCCAGGCACCGGCAGGCCAGACTTCACGGTTTCGTCTCGAAGGCGCCGGTTTCGGCATCCGGGTGAAGTTTCCGAAAGATATCGGCCAGCTCATCCTCGACAGCGGATGGGCTCTGCGCGACACCTTGAACACCAAACGCGGGGATAATTTCGTGCATTTTTCCGTGGGCCTCGCATTTTAAGGAGGCGGAGTATGCGAACTCGGTTCGGCAAGCGACTGCTCGCGACGACACTCATCACGTGTCATGTACTTCCTTGGCTGTTTGCGCCGCTTTCGTTCGCCAATCCGGCCGGTCCGTCGGTGGTCGGCGGCAATGCAACGGTCTCGGGTCTCGGCACCTCGCAGGTTACCATCAATCAGGCGTCTCAGCGAGCGATTCTCAACTGGCAATCGTTTAACATCGCGCCGAACGAAGTCACGCAATTCATCCAGCCGAACGCGTCGGCGATCACGCTCAATCGCATCTACGATCACAACCCGAGCCAGATCTTCGGCTCGTTGCGAGCGAACGGAACCGTCATGCTGTTGAACCCCAACGGCGTCTTTTTCGGCCCCAACGCACAGGTGAATGTCGGAGGACTCATCGCATCGTCGCTCAACATGACCAACGCGAATTTTTTAGCCGGTCACTATCTCTTCGAAGGCGCGGGCATCGAAGGAGCCGTGAAGAATCTGGGCCTCATACGGGGTATTCATGACGGCGTCTATTTGCTGGCGCCCAACGTCGAAAACAGCGGCATCATCACCGCGCCGGGCGGCAGCATCGTGTTGGCCGCTGGAGCCAAGGCCTATCTCGCCAGTCGTCCCGACGGTCGAGGGTTTCTCACGGAGCTGTCGGCGCCGACAGGTCAGGTCGCCAATCTGAAAGATCTCATCGCGGACGGGGGCCATGTCACCCTGGCCGGGCGCGTCGTTAATCAGGCCGGGCGCATGCAGGCCAACAGCGTCCGCGAAATGAACGGCAAGGTCGAACTCTTCGCAAGTCACCAGTTGACGTTGAAATCGGGTAGTCATACCTCTGCGAAGGGCGGAAGCGAGGGAACCTCAAATGGCGGGACTGTCCTGGCGATCGCGGATACATCAAAGGGGTCTGCGGTTTTCGAAAAGGGGGCGACGATCGACGTCTCGGGCGGCGCAACGGGCGGGCATGCGGGATTCACCGAATTGAGCGGAAGCAGCGTGAAACTCGGCGGGCGGTTCATTGGTTCGGCATCGACCGGCTATCGTGGCGGGCGTTTGCTGTTGGATCCGGTAACAGATTTCGACCTGACGACTCTCGCCGTGACGGACTTCACCGACATGAGTGTGTCGACACCGCGGGACGCAGGGGGGGGCTTGTTGGCTGGGTATGATCTGAGAATCACCGGGATATTTGACCTGAATAATGCCAAGCCCCCCGCCACAGGCGGCACTATCCGGTTCGATGCGGGGCAGGATCTCATCTTCAGCGACGCCCTCCTGTGGAACAATCCACTGGGGACTTCGGCCAAATGGGACATCGTCGGGGTGGCGGAACGCGATATCTCGCTGACCGGCTTTGCCGGGACCACGTTGCAGACCGCGCATGGAGGCAGCATCAATCTGCAAGCCAAGACAGGTACCTTGAATCTCAGCGATCCTCAGTCTGGTGTTATGTCGACGATTCGCGTCCAGGGTGGCGGCGGCGTTTCCATCAAGACCGGCAAGGACCTGATGGTGAGCACCGGCATCGATCCAACCAACGGCCCGCTGGGGTTCTTTAGTGTCCAAGGGATCAATATCGAAGGTCCGGGACGGCTCAATCTGGATGTCGGTGGAGACTTCCTCGGCGGGTTTGTGACTGGGGTGGCCCGCGGACCAGGCTTTGTCCTCTGGAACAGCGATTCGACAGTCAGACCGCAACACACCGTCACAGTGGGTGGGAAGATCGGTGAAACGAATCTTCCCCTCGGCCCCAACGGGGTTCCATTAACAACCGCCCAGCAACGGGCGCAGAACCCCACGGACCCGCCGGTAACGGAATCAACCTCGAAGTACGCCGACTTTGCCTTATCCGGCGGTGAGCTGACTGTTTCATCCAGCGGCAACCTGTACCTGCGTCGAGTCCAAGATGCCGGCCTGGTTGGAGGACTGGATGCACAACTCAATCAACGATCCGAGACGTTTGCCTCTGGGCTGGAGAACAACAAGGTCACACTCGTATCCCGAGAGGGAAACATCATCCTTAACACCCAAAGGGCGAACGACGGTTCAGAGCCGAATTCCGACTTGGGAACTCTCCGTGGGTGGCTGCCGGCCTCGTTCGAAGCGCGAGCTGAAAAGGGTTCGATTCAAGTCAGGTCGGATCTGACGTTTCTGCCTTCACCGACCGGCTCGGTGAAATTCTTCGCGAAAAACGACATCCAGGGGGTGCCGGACACCATTCGACAAAATAATCCAAATTTTGAATGGCTCTATATCGGTTTCCCCGGCATACCGGGGGGACGTTGGCAGGCGGTTGATCGGACAACCATCGCACAGCATCCCGAGCTCTTGCCCTACTGGGCCAATAGGAACTCACTCCCAGCCGATATCCGAAACACGCGACCCGGTGATGAAGCATTCCCCGAGTATGCCAAAATTGACGCAGACGTCAGTCCTCCAAGAGTACGGTTGTTGGAAGTCGGTTCAAATAGCCTTGTCGGTAACCAGTTGTACGCTGACATGGTGCTATGGTCCAAGGCGGGGCCCAACAACCCTGCGGTCCCACTTCCGCCGGCCAGTACGGCACCCCCTACGCCGGTCAGTTTCAAGGCCGAGAGCGGGGATATCAGCAAACTCGCATTTGATTTGATCAGCCGTCCGTATAAGAAAGAAGTCATCATCGAAGCCGGTAATCGGATCGACCGGATTGACGCGAAGATTGCTCTTCCCGAGTTAGGCGCGCGTCCGGTCATCGTCACCGAGCGCGTACCGCTCCTTCTCGACCCGAATACGAATCAGCCTAGGGCGATCAAGCCCGGCGATGTGGTGCTGATCCGAGCCATCAATCCGCAGACGCAGCAAGTCGAGACCAGACCCTGGAACGGCAGGGAGTCAGTCGCGGTCACGGAGCTGGTAAACGTCGTCTTTCGCGATGTTCAGGTGTTGATCAGCGAGCCGAACGTCGCCGCCACGATCAAGGCCAAAGACATCCGGTTGGACAGGATAGAAGGAACCGACGGAGGGCTGACGTTTTATGGGCCTGGGACAGGGCGAATCATTGCCACCAACAACTTGGATTTGGGGAGGGGTAGGGGAATTTTTTCCCTCCGTTTTCCGGATCGGCCGGGTGATCGTCGAGGCCTTGTGGACATCGCAGTCGGCAATAATTTGGAGATGGTAACGTCCGCAATCGTCAGCAGCGGCGGATCCGGGATCTCAATCCATGGGTACAACGGGAGCAAGCCCACGATCGTGGGTTATGACAACTCGTCTCTGTATCCATTGGAGCTGCCCGATTCGGCCCGTGAGGGGCTCAATCTGCCCGCCGTGGGGGGACGCGTGAACGTCGGCAGCAACGACCCGAGGTCACAAGCCGTCTCGGGAGGGACCACCGGTATGCAAGTGATAAACGGCGGATCGGTCGGACAGCGCGCGCGCGAAGCCGTTGTGAATCCCGATGGGACGGTTGCTATCGCTGTCGCCAAAGATCCCGCTGCCGTCCTCATCCGAGCGAAGAGCGACGTCGATGTGAACAAATCGAGGATCGCCACCTTCGGGGGAGGCGATATTCGTATCACGACTACGAACGGAAATATCAATGCCGGCAGCGGCGGAAGGGGCGACCGCGTCTTTTTCCAAGCGCCTACCGGCGAAGTGGATATCGACGGCAATGAGATTACAAGAGCGTTCGAAGTGCCGGGCAGCGGCATTTTTACGTTTCATCCGGACGATCCTAAGCCCCTGAATTTCCCGACGTTCAATGATCCCGAGATCAACGCGTTGCTTGCCCAAGCGGCGCGGGAAAAGACCTTCGGTCGAGACGTATCGGCGCTGGAAGCCAAGGCAAACCAGTTGAGAGCCGAACGGTTGAAACTCTTCGAGGAAAAAGTGCTGAATCCCTATATTGATAGGTTGAAGCTGGCAGATATCGCTCTGACTGCGGAAACCGGTGTGCGCGCCGTAGCTCGGGACACCGTCCCGGCTGATGGATCGGGGCGAATCATCATTCCCGAGGCGGGCATTCAAGGGCGCAATGTCAACTTAAACGGCGTGCTCGACTTTCGGGGAGGATCTATCACGGGCCGCGTTCTACTCCCACCGAATGCGGCGGTGGTCGGCCAGCCGAGCTTCGTCGGCGGGGCTCCTCCACCCGGCGTGGCGCCGCCTCCTCCGCCTCTGACCGGAGGGGGGTCTGCCGCTGCTGCGTCGGCCACAGCGGCCTCCACCAGCTCGTCTATGAAGAACGCGGATACGACGCAGGAAGCCGCGGCTGAGTCATCTCAGCGACAGGCCGGTTCTGATCGTGTGGCGTCGAGTACGGGGTCGAAGAAAGAAGAGGAATCCAAGCTTGCGAAAGCGATGAGGGTCAAACGCGGCGTGGTTATTCAGGTGGACGTCAAGCCGAAGGCGAAGTCCGTCAACTAACCGGAAAGGAATTCATATTATGGACATGAGTTCGGGAGGCGTGGCGTTCGCGTTGAGCCATGCCACGCTTGAAGGGAAGATCACCATTTCGGTGTTGCTCGTCTTCTCGCTGCTCAGTTGGACCGTCATCATCAATAAGTTCAGACAGCTTGCGAAAGCCAAGAAGCGGAACGGGGCTTTCTTGGAGTACTACTCGAAAGCCAAGCATCCATTGGTGATTTTCAACAAAGGCCGCATCACGCAACTCCAGGGCTCGCCCATGTACGACCTGTACTACGGCGGCTGCGAAGAGCTGAAGACGCAGCAAGACAAGTATGAAGCCGATAAGATTCCGAATCACGGCATGAGCGCGGTTCGGATTGCGCTGGAACGGGTATTGGGCGAGTCCGCCGTCGCATTGGAATCGGGCATGATCGTTCTGGCGACGGCTATCAGCGGCGGTCCCTTTATCGGGTTGCTCGGCACGGTGTGGGGCGTGATGGATACCTTCTCCGGCATCGGCAGGGCGCAGCAGGCGACCCTGACGACCATGGCGCCAGGCGTCGCGTCGGCGCTCATCGCGACGGTGGCGGGACTCATGGTCGCGATCCCCTCACTCTTTTGCTACAACTTTCTCGTGACGAAGACAAAAACGCTCACGATGGAACTTGATAATTTCGCGGCTCATTTGGAAACCGTCTTCATCACCGAGTATCTCCGCGAAAAGAACGGATCGGCTGCTGCGGAAGATATTGAAGATTACCGTCCCGGCGGACATCGCCAAGACGCGGAACCCTCAGGCGCGGCGACAGGACACTAGATGCCGTGAAGCGCGAAGCACTTTCGCGAGAGACGAGATACGCTTCAGGAGATATGAGGCGATGAGATGAGACGATTTTCAAAAAAGAGCCACGGCGCGGTCTCCGATATCAACATCACACCCTTGCTCGACCTGGCCTGGGTCCTTCTCGTGATCTTCATCATCACGACGACTGCGATGGTGCAGGGGATCGAACTCAAACTGCCGGAATCCACACCGCATGAAACGGATATGGAAACGAGCACGCCCACACTGTCGGTGAAGAAGAACGGCGATGTCTATATGGATGAGGAGCGAGTCAAGCTCGGAGATCTGGAAAAACTGGTTCGAGATCTGAAGGCTGCGAAGGGCGGGAAGCTCCCGCTGGTTCTCCGTGGCGATGCCGGCGTCGAGTACAAACACGTGGTGGCGGTCTTGGACATCCTGCAACGCATCCCCGTCGACGAACTGGCCATCGCCACCAAGCCCATCAATGAATCCTAAAGACTGTGAAGCGTCGCTCGTGAAGCGTTGTTCGTGTTGCGATTCTGAGTTTCGAGTTTCAGGTTTCACGTTTCGAGTTATCGATACCTGAAACTTGAAACAGGCGCTTCGCATCTGTTGACCGACCGGCTGACGAGATACGTTTCACGCTTCTCAAGATACTCTTCGAGAGCTAACAGATGGCCGGCTATAAGGGATTCGAGAAAAAAAAGAATAAACTCGGGACGACCCTGCTTATCGTCGGAGTCATCCATCTTGGTATCGGATCTGGCCTCTATTGGGTCTCGCAAACTGACTGGGGGCAGAACCTCATCAAGGTCTACAAGCTCAACGCCTTTCGGAAAGAAGATCCGCCCCCTCCACCGGAAAAAGAGCCGGAGCCAGATCCGGAGCCGGAACCGCCAAAACCTGAACCAAAACCGCAGGATGCGCCGCCCCCGCCTCCTCCGGTCGCCGAAGCGCCGCCGCCCCCAACGGCGGCGGACGCTCCGGGTTCCCCTCCTGTTAATGCCGATCCCTTTGCGATCGGTAAAAGTCGAGGGCGGTTCGCGGGCTATTCCGACATTCTCACCGCGATGATTCAGGCCCAGTATCACCAGCCGCCCTCATTGCCGGAGGATCTTGAATATGCCGTGATGTGTGAACTCGTAATCGATGAGCAGGGGCGCGTGTTGCAGTATCGGTTGATCAACTCGTCGGGCAGTCTCCTCTTCGACCAATCGGCGATGGACGCCCTGGCCAAGGTGACGCAGGTTAGGCCGCCACCTGAAGGAATGGACCAGACCGTCGTGGTCAAATTTTTCCCACCGACATAGAGACACCTACTCGGTTGTTCATCCTGGTCCTACGCTCTCGGCACTCTCTGATCAGACGAGAAATCCTGAAAGAATGTTCTTACATCATGGTCTCTCGGTTTGTAGAGGTTTCTCAAACTTCATTGAAAGTTTACTCCGTTGATAACCCCCTCTGATCCGCTCGTAATCCTTTCACGATACAACTCCTCGCGTGTCACGTGGAAGCAGCACGAATTCCACGGTAGTCGAGGGTCAAGGGAATGTTAACGACCCTCAAATGGAGAGGTGAGGTGGCCGTAACACGGACAGGAGAGAACAATACCGTACATCGGCTCCTGTTGCGAGATGTGAGAGGGGGTGAGGCAGCGACATTCCGGGACGTAGTCAGTTGGGTTTCTATTATCCATTTCTTAGGAGGTTTAGCATGAAGGTTCGAAGTGCGAAGCGAATGATACGGGCGGCGGCCTTGACGGTGCTCACGGCATTTGCCGGCATGGTCGGGCAGGCCCAAGCGTTTTCGTTCACCGACGGCGACCTCGTCCTGGCGATTTACGGAAACAACACCGAAGCTTTGTATAACCTCGGCAAAGCCACTGACAGATTTGCGTCTGGTGCAGCGTTCAGCTTGAACGTGCAGCCAGGGTTACAAGCCGCCGGTGTCGGGACCAATCCGGTCCGGTTCACGGTGTATGGGCACGAGTCTGTCAGCGAACTCTCGCTGTGGGCGTCCAGCAAAGTCGCCTCAGGCAACATCAATGCAGCTCAGCTGGGACTGACGAATCAGTTCGGCTTTTCGATCGGCCAGTCTGCCCTGGGAGCGTTCACGGGGGACACGATTGCCAAAGCTGATACGAAGTCGTTTTCCACCAACTTGGATCCATCCGGGGACAGCAACATGGCTGGCACCTGGCCCGTGGCGATGTTCGGAGCGCCCGGTGACATTCTCAATGTCTTGAAGGCGGATCTCAATACCACCACCTTTACCCAGGTTGGGCGGGTAACGCTCGGGCCCGGCGGTCTCCTCACCATCGGGAATCCTGGTCCAAATGCGGTCCCGTTGCCGGCCGGCGTGGTGCTCTTCGGCACCGGCTTGATCGGACTGGTCGGGATCGCTCGTCGATCGTTCAAGCGGATGGCAGCGTAAGAATAACTCGGTCGTAGTTGAGATGTTGTACGAACACCGACACGCAGATGTCGTCATCTGCGTGTCACTAACCAAGGAGACATGAACGATGAGATCACCACTGCGATATATGCCGATTCTCGCCGGCGCGCTGGCGTTGGCTGGCTGGGCGGCCACGGCCGATGCTCAGACTGTCCTGAACATGGGCGGGTCGTCCGCCGCGCGAAACTTCATGACCGACATTCCATTGAATCTGTGCGATGCGGCACCTCTGCCCAATCGGTTTGCATCGGCGGATGGAAACAAGGTCACCTGGACCTGTAACCGTGGAGGATCGCCCGCCATCATACGATATTCAGCCACCGGGTCGAGCGACGGAGTCAACAAGCTGCTCACGCCGCTGAGTAATCCGGCGTCGAACATGTTGTTCCTGGACCACACATTGACGGCAGGCTGCACCGGCCCAACGTTGACGACGAGACCGTCCGACGGGAAGCAGTACAACAATACGGTCAATTGCGGAAACGGAAATACGGTCAGCCTTCCGGTCAACGTGGGGGCGTCCGATGTGGCCGGTTCTTCGTTCCATCAGACCGGTCCAACCGGCACGTCCGTCCAACCGCTGAATGACGGTTCTCTTACCGTCACACCGGCGGTCGTGGTGCCCTTCAGCATTTATGCGGGAAAAGGCGTGGTCAGATTGAATGCCGCCGGCAGTGCCCCAGCCGGCCCAATTCAAGGGCTTTCTCGACTTGAAATTGAGGCCATCTTCAGTCGAAACGTGACGGACTGGAGACAGTTAGGGTTCGGGACGGTGACCGATGCCGCACCGGGCACCTTGGAAGCGACCTCACCGATCACGCTCTGTCCTCGCAGCGCGGGGTCCGGGACAAAGGCAGCGTTCGATGAGACGTTGATGCTTAATGCGCCGGAGTGGGGCGTGGCACTACCTGGCAGCGTGATATTCAGCCCCAGCACGTCAGGCGTGTTGTCCTGTCTGGCGGCGAACCGTCGATCGATCGGTTACATGGATGCAGATACGGTGGTGAGTTTCAATCCTGGCGGAGCCAACGCGGGCTTGGCCTATACTGTGCCGGTCGACGGCGGTTTGGCCAACGATCCGACGTTGACGGATCGGAAGCGTGACCTGAAGTGTGGGAAGTATGCCTATTGGACCTCCTTGCGGCTGAACCGTCGGCCGGCTGATGCAGGCACGCCGTCCGATAACCTGGCGCAGGCCTTCATCACCAATGCGGGGCTTGCTGCGACCATCGCTGTCATACCGACCGGAGCCTTCTGGGCATCAGCTGAAGAGATGGAGGTCTTTAAAAACTCTGATCGCGGTCCAATCCTCTGGAAAGCTGGCGCCAACCCACAGTGCCGGTAAGTAAAGCGTAATCCCGTTAATTGGTCAGGGCATGCACAACCGTGCATGCCCTGACCAGAGAGAGAAACGCATGATGACGAAGCGTACATCAGCTCACTTCCCCTACAACTTCATAGTCGCGCTTCTGATGCTGTCGGCACTCTTGGTGCTTCCAGCACAATCACCTGCGATGACAGTGACGGAATTGGATTTCACGAGCGGGTCGGTGGCGTTGCTCAGAAACGGCAATCCGCTACTGTCCAGCAATTTTACTACGAACGGGCAAATCGTCATGGGCCAGTATCAGCCCTTGCCGAATATCATCACGGACATTCTCCTTGGATCACCATCCTTACAGTACACCTTCTCATTGTTCACGAGTGGACCGAACCCTGTCCCGACCGGCAGCACGAGCGGGTCGACCCTAACGGCTGATCTGAACGCGTTGGGGGCGAAACTGACGGGGCTGTTCATTTCTCCATCCGGGTTGATGATGAACATCGGTGGCATGCGACCGGAACGTTCAACGAGACGACGAATGCGTTCACCGGACTGACCTAGACACATGCATTGACCGGGGTCACAGGCTTGCCCAGCACCTGGGGTAGTCCCAGCAGCCTGGCTCTACGTTTTACTCTGAATGGGGCGGCGCAAATCGCGGCCGTGCCGCTACCAGGCGCCGCGCTCTTGTTCTTGAGCGGGTTGTCGGGTCTTGCGTTGATGCGAAAACGTGTCGCAGCCTAACCCCCTTCATGGGGTGGTGGAGCCCATTCGCTCACGAGCGAAACAAACGGGACTGAGCATGGCTCGCCCTTCTGGAGCTTAGCCACCATCCCTATTCTTGAGAGTGTCACGAAGCTGCGGAATTCCCGGTCTGGACGTGCACGAAATGCATGTTCCGATCGGGAATTCGACATTGTTGGAGCCTCACGATTCGCAATCGGATTTGAAAACCAGACCTTTCCTCTCGACTAGCACAGCACGCAATATTCGCATTCGCCCGATTCTGCATTCTGTTGCAAATGGATAGAGGTTACGGGGAGCGCGGCGGCACTCCCTCTTGACTGATCAAGAATTCATGCTGTCATAGTCAAACTATAATGAGTGATGGACACATCTCATAAAAAGGCTGCGCTTCTCTTCCATGCGTTGTCCGATCCGACGCGTCTGGCGCTGATGGAACAGCTCAGGAGCGGCGAGAAGTGTGTGTGCGAGCTGACGGATGTGCTGCAGGCGGCGCAATCCCGCTTATCGTTTCATCTCAAGGTCCTGAAAGACGTGGACCTATTGCATGATCGTCGGGTGGGCCGCTGGAAGTATTATTCTGTGAACAAGGAAGGGTTGAATGAATTGAAGGACGTTGTGGTTGAGCTGGATAACGATACCAACACAACGGCGGGCGCATCCGCCATGCGTTATTAATTGTTTTGGCCCGTACGCATCAACTATCTGTGATGAGCAAGGAGATGATGGCATGGATTGCACACTTCCTCTTCCATTGGCCCTGCAAACGAAACGACTGAATTTCTTCGAACGCTATCTCAGTCTGTGGGCTTGGTGGAAGTGCCGGTCATGTTGTCCATCTGCACGGTCTGCAACCGAACCCGAGATTGGTTTGCAACTGACGCCACCTTGCGGCCGAGTGTTTCTTAATCGCGAAGGATGCCACTATGCCTCATCGTCTCTTGTTTCTCTGCACCGGGAATTCAGCCAGGCGTCAGATGGCTGAAGCCTTGCTCCCACTGGTCGGTGGCCAGGACTTCCAGGCCGAGTGTGCCGGGACCCATCCCGTCGGGCTTCATCCCAAGAGCGTGGCGGTCATGGACGAACTGGGAGTGAATATCCGCGATCGGCGGTCGAAGCACGTCGCCGAGTTTCACGGCCAATCCTTTGACTATGTCATTACGGTATAGTCGGGCGAAGGAGAGCTGTCCGGTCTTGCCAGGGTCTCACACAGTCCTGCATTGGCGTTCGATGATCTGGCTGCGGTCTCGTTCGGGAGGCGGCGGGGCGAGTTTTGTCGCGTGCGCAATGAAATCGCCGATCACCTCCGCGCGTTCCTAGCGGAAGCATTCAAGCTGGACACAGTCGCCCCCAGTCCGTTATCGTAAGTTC
>CAYTAS010000081.1:0-16054 GCA_964435885.1 uncultured Nitrospira sp.
GCCAGCCGACGACAACCAATTGATTTTGTTCAACCCTTAACCGGACACCTATGATTCCGCATTAAGACTGAGCAGCGGCACGAAGCCGACGTTACTATCAGTGGCTGTGGAACCGGCTTGCCTCAACTCCACTTTGGCGTCCCGAATGAAGGCCGTGGCGCCGGCACTCACTCGCCATGCTGGTGATGCGTAGAAGAGATAGCGATAGGTCACTCGGTAGGAATCGAACTTGTAGTCAGATTCCACAGGAGCACCGGGCGCAAAGGTGCCTCCTGCAAACAGCACCGGCGAGGCGAACGACCCGGTCCCGGAGAATCCAATTGGCTGATAGACGAAACGAAGCGCATGTCGGCGGCCCGGATACCATGTCGCTTCCACCCGTCGTTGCACGATGGGGGTACTGTCCTGAATGTCGACAAGCGAGAAGCGTGTCCCCGCCGCCAAGTCAGGAATGTGAATCTCGTTGCGGCCCTGCCAGATCGCACCGGTTTCAAATTCGATCTGAAACCGCCGCGTGTACGTCTCGGGATCAGCCGCTGCACCCGGAACCTCTATTCCGACAAGACATGTGATGATTGCCGACCATGCAATGACCCATTTAACAATGGCTTTGAGCATCGGAAGATCCTCCGTCGAACATCCGCTCACGGATTGTGCGTGCATGCAATCACCTCATGACAATCAAAGACGCTTCGTTCTCAGGGCTTCAGGCTAACACCTCTCACCCTTCTTACCACTCGGCTCCCTTTTCGGTTAGACCGAAGCAGAAGTTTTCGCGCCTGGTCATGAACGTGAGACTGGCAACCGCAGATGTCGTTCAGCGCAAAGGTAGTAAGGGGTCATGGATCCAGCGTCGTTTTTATTCGATCGTCAGACACATCACAAAGTCCCCATCCAGAACCCGCGGATGCAGTTTGTCTATGATCGTCTGGTTTTCGTCGTCCGCCAGGCAATCACCGCTGCGGCAAGGAGCATGAGCGAGGCCAGAAGAAACGGGGCACTTGGAAGATCCAGGGAAGTGCTGAGGATTGAGCGGGGGATTGGATCGGATAAAGAAAGAGAAGGTTTGCGTGAAGTAGGTTGGCCCGATCAGGCCGGTTACGCCGTTAGGAAACCTTTAGCAAATACGTTTCGTGCCAAGGAGTTCAATCCTATCGGCGCTTCAGCAGCGCACTGACAATGGAAGGTCATTCTGTTGACACATCCTCTGATGCAACTGTGATTCGTTCAGCGAGAAGGCTGGTCCCAACAAGAAACCCGTCGCAGATCACTTCCTGCCCCACATATTGCTCCAACTCGGCATCACCAAAGACAGGACCGATCTTTCGACGTAGAACATACCGACCCCTGTCGGTCTCAAGGAAGACCGTTTCACGTTCGCTTTTACTGCCCTGAGCATAGGGGCCGCGCGTCACGCGGCCGCGCAAGCCCTTAACCGGAATCGGCTGTGATCCATTCATGGTCCTCGCTCACCGCTGGTGATAGATCCGGTACCCGACGATGCGACCGTTCATTTCTTTGGCCACCACCGCCACCCCACGTTTGACCTTGTCTGCCTGCCCATTGCGTGGCGCCCCAACCGTGACGAAGTAGCGCGAGGGAGCCCCTACGGCCTTCGCAGTCCGCCGCGACAGAGTCGGCGCTCCCTTCACGGCGAACGCGGAAAAGCTCTGCGTGGGCTTCAGGCCCGCCAGCTTGGCGATGTTCGCAAGCGCCTGTGTGGTCGTGGATGCGAGCTTGCGGACCGGCACCTGCTGAGACGCCGTGGGCTTGGTTTTCGAGAGAAACGCCCCTACCTGTTCCAGTTTCGCGCGTCGCTCCGCGCGAAAGAACCGCTCCGCTTGGTCTCGCACCATACCCTTCGGCACCGTGGTCGGCGTGGTCCTCAGCACCGGATGCAGACTCGGATCGCCCAACAAATAGAACTGCGCCAGGGTCTTTAAGTCGATAGGATCCATCTGAGCTACGTTTTCCACAAACTGCTGGCGCGCCGCCAGCGCGGCCCGTCCGAGCGAGGCTCCTTCCAAGACCTGAAGCAGGAAATATTGACAGATCAGATCGGCCGCCCCGTTGGCGTCCGCCGGACCATAGGCGATGGTCGTACTCCCGAAGTACCCATAAGCCCCCTGCCGCAGATAGCTTTGACAGATCGGCAGATCGATGCCCAGCGTCGTGGCGTCATACAATTCTGCCCCGTAGCAGCATTCCACAGCTGCCACCGTCCCATCCACAATCTGCCCTTCGGTCGTCTTGGTGGTGAGAGAGATCGGATAGCTCTGGCCACGCTGACCCGTGAACTCCGGCGACGCCAGTCCTCCGTGGCAGTTGATAAAGTGCATCCGCTTCTTCAGTTCACCTGCTTGATACTGAGGACCGGCTGATGGCGAGAGGAGCAGATTGCCGGCCTGGCCAAAAATGTTGTTGAGGCTTAAGCGAGTGGAACCCCGCCACACCTCAGCCGACAGTCCAAAATAGCCGGCATAGGCGTCCGGATCTCTGCGTTGCGCACCGGCTGCGGTTTTCAGGAGCGCCACGAGATAGGATGGCTCAGCAGCGCTCACCAGATCAGGCACCCGTCCCACGACTCGCGTGGGTCCAACGAACCGGGCGGGGTCCCTTGAATACGGAGCCTCACAGGCGTACGGCACATCGCCCCATGCTCGTGCATCGTCGTCACCGTCCGCCGGATCGTATACAGGATTATCGAGATCCTGATGTGGGACCATGTCCGGTGCGCCGAGAATCATGAGGTAATCTGGTTGAAGCGCCGTGAAGATCGCATCAATCGCCTGCTTATTCTCTCGAGGGTTCGCTGCGTTCAGGACCGGCTCCCCACCGAACTTCTTCATGGTCTTGGCATCGTCGAGGTACACGACTCGGTTCTTCATGCCTCGTTTTTTGTCGGCCGTTGACAAGACACGAAGGGCCTGGCGAATCTTGGTCACACCTGGACGGCCATACTTCTTCATCAGGGCGCTGCGATTAGTGACGATTACCTTGTCGTCCATGATCTCTCCTCCCTCTCTTGATGTCGATGCTCACGCTCCTCATGACGGTGCAGTACTCCACCTATAAAGGCCGGTCAGTAGAGCCTCGCGAGACCCGTTCGGATCCGCTCAGGCAGATTGGGCTGCGCCTCAATCTCCGACAGAAAATTGGGGTCGTCCGCCACCGTGAGCGGATCGAGCGCAATCGGCTGGAGCAGCTGCGAGAGTGGCACACCCGCCGCACGCGCTGAGGTGCTCTTAGGCCCCGTGAAATCGCGCGGCCCGTTGAAGGGGAGTCGTGGCCGCTGGGCGACGCCTGTGGGCTGAAGTTCATCGAGAGCGAGCGACCACACCACCGGTTCGGGCGCGTCGAGCACCCTCCGCGCCTGCTTCGGTTTTGGTTTCTCGAGTTCCCGTGCCAATGTGGGGAGGTCTTGGAAGGCTTTTTTCAATACCCTGCGGGCCGTCCGCAGCGACACCGCACCCACGTCCGGATCCCCGGTCTCCTGCTGAAGAAACAGACGCCGGAGCTGTCCACCGACATGCACCGTTTCACCCTGCGGAGTCAGTCCCTTCATCAATCCTGGTAGGCCGTAGCGGGCCACCCCATTGATCATGACCAGGCTGATCGCGGTTTCCTTCGCGCGAATCAGGGCGTCGTAGGGATCCCCTTCCTGACCGGCAATGACCAGCACATCGGCACGCTTGCCGGCCTCGAGCGTCCCAAGGGCGTCGTGCCACTTGAGAATCCTCGCCGCCTCGCGCGTCGCCATCGCCACAATCTCCCGAGCGCTGAACAGCCCGTTCAGCTGATGCTGGGAATAGAGCCAGGCCACCTTCAACTCCCCCAATAAGTTCTTGCTCCCGGATGGAGACCAGTCGCTGCCGAGGCTGATACGGACCCCCGCTTGCTTGGCCACGTCCACCCGCGCGGTGTCTCCATACAGCAGGAGGTTGCTGAGCGGTGACCACACGATCGCGCCTCCGTGCTGCGCGAGCACGGTGATATCCTCAGGCAACAAGCCGGCCGAGTGAATTCCCGCAAACCGATCGTTGAGCGCCCACCGGTCCGGCGCCACTTCGAGCGCCAAAAAATGCTTGCGCGCGATCGAGTCGGAATGCCCAGACTTGGTGATGCCCTCGCTCAGATGCAGCAGGAAACAACTATCCTCTTTCGTGAGCCGACTCAGGAACGAGGCGGCACTCTTGGCATCCACGTCAGGGATCCGCGCCTTGGCTGCCGACAGCGCCGGGTCACCCGTCTGTTCCACGTTTCGCACAATTCCCCGGTAGTACCGCTGCACACCCGCATTGCTGCTCAGCATGATCCCCTGAGTGGTCATGACACCCCCAAGCAGACATTTGCACTCGACATACCGCACGAGCGGAGCCAACAGCGACGGCTTGCCCTGGGCATCCCGGTATTTCCCCACCACACTCATGGGTCCGCTGATCAACTTGCGGTAGTCTGCGTGGTCGGGCCACTGCCCGCGGTGTTGGAACCGTTTTGGGACCGGGCTCCAGAGCGGGAGCGCGTTATAACTGAGGTGGTTGTGGAGTTCGATCAGACCTGGGAAAAGTGTTCCGCCCGTCTCAACCACCGGCACATTGTCGAAATCCCCTGGCGCGGGCTGGGCGCGGTCCTGCACGGCCACGATGCTCCCGTGCTCGATGTAGAGGACGGCATCATTGTTGACTGTAAACGCGTCATCCATCGTGACCACACGTCCTGCCAGGGCGAGCTTCGGCCCTGTGAGCGGATCGATCGGCCCAGGCTTCCGCGCCTTTTTGGTCATCCTCGGGGAGGGTCCTCGGCGTATGAACGCATCCTCGGCCAGTGGATACCAGCGGCGTGGGGCAGCGGTCATGCGATCACCCCCTCGGGAACGGTAATGGCAATGTTGCGGCGTTTCGCGAGAGCATCTGCTCCGGCTCGTTTGGCCCATCCATCTTGTTCATGCATCCAGATCGGGAGCCCAGCCGGATAGTCGAACTCAGGAATCCCGACACGATCGCTATCCGCCCAACTGTTTCCGTAGAGCACGAGCGGTGTGGGTGCATCCGGGTGGTGGATATGCGGCGACAGCGCCTGCACCGCCACGTTCCAGTTCTGCAGCATTTTCGTGGTCGCGGCTGCGAGCTTGGCCTTATCTCCTTTTGACGAACTTTCGGGCTGTGTCGGATGCGTGACCGCCGCGTAGGCGACGGGCACGGACTGACCGGCAGCTGTTACGCTCCACATCTGCCACGCCTCGTCGGCTGCTTGACCGAGCGCAAGCACCGCTTCGACCTGACGCCCGACCAACAGGGCCTCCAACCACCGATCGCGATAGTCGATCAGTGCGGGATTCTTCCGCGTCTTGGCCTTCACGCTGCCGTACACGCTGTAGAGGTACGCGTTGATGAAGACATAACCTCGGGTGATGCCGAGTTTCGCAAGGAACCCTTGGACGCGCCGCCCAGCTTCACCGACCAAAATACGGCGCACGATTGTCTCGTGCTGCGCGGGGTCCTGACCAATCACGAGTATACGTGCCGACCCATCGAGCCGGCCACGGTGGAAGATGGGGCCCCATTCAAGCCGAAATTGCCCTGGGGGATAGACCGCAGCCTCCGGGTAGTCCGCACACAAACTCTGAAACGGCTCTTGCCCATAACCTGGATCAAACGGATGTGTCATAGCAGTCCTTTCTTTCAGAAGACGGCCTGTCATCGATCATTTGAAGGCTTAGGAAGTTCTCCATGGCGCTCTGTGCGGTCTGCAGTGGCTTGAGGATCGTCATCGTTGAAGGTGCATATGTTATGCCCAATCACGGAGGGATACCTCTACCAGCCTCCAGTGATCGAACTGCAAGAATTACCAACAACATGGGTTGAGAGAGTCTCCAATAGGCACACAGCAGAGCGTGTTCCGTATCAAAAGAGATACAGATTTGTACCTAAAGTGATTCAGGGGAGACGATGGAGACCTGATCTCGATCTGCCCCGGTCTTCCCTGAGCGTCAGCGGTTGGCCAGGCCTCACAACAAGCGAGCATGTCGATTAGCGCGTCGGTACTACTTGATGCCGCGTGGGCCGCTGTTTTTTCCGGCAACTTGTGGATCAGAGTCTGATACGCATTGTCGCCCATGAACACCAACCAATCTATCCACCAGCTTTCGTCGTCCGCCACGCAATGACCGCCGCGGCAAGGAGCATGAGTGAGGCGAGGATGAACGGGGCGCCTGGAAGATGAAGGGACATGCTGAGGGTTGAGTGCTGAGTACTGAAAGTGGAGTCAGATCGGATGAAGAAGGCGAACGTTTGCGTGAACAGTGTCGGGCCGATCATGCCGGTCATGCCGTTGATGCCGGCGATGGCCCCCTGCAGCTGGCCCTGTTCTGAACTGCTGATGTGACGCGTCATGAGCGCTTGATTGGCAGGACCGGCCAGTCCCCAGAAGGCCATCACGGGAATACCGATGCAAAAGATCCAGCCTTCCGGCGCGAGGCCGTAGACGGAAAACCCAACTGCCCCACAGAGCAGGCCGATCAAGAGCGTACTGCGTTCACCGACCCTCCCCGTGATCGGACGGACCAGTCCACCCTGCACGATCATTGCCGCCACACCCACGCCCGCCATCATCAACCCCACGCTGGCCGGTCCCCACCCATAGCGATAGCCCACGTACAGGACCGAGACACTCGGCAGTACCGCATGGGCGAGATAGCCGAAGAGAGCCACGGTTGCGAGACCGAAGAGTTCATGGTGCGAACGTAGGAGCACGAGTGAGCCGACCGGATTGGCTCGCACCCAGGTGAACACCCTCCGCTTGTCAGGCGGCAAGGATTCAGGAAGTACGAAGAATCCGTAACAGGCGTTCATCAGGCTGAGCGCCGCTTCTCCCCAGAACGGCAGCCGGGGATCGATCGCACCAAGCCAGCCACCCAAGGCCGGACCAATAATAAAGCCAAGCCCGAAGACCATGCCGATCTTGCCGAACGCCGCAGCGCGCTGTTCCGGCGGGGTGACGTCGGCAATGTACGCACCGGCGGTGCTAAAACTGGAGGAAGCCATGCCGGAGATGACACGGTCCGCCACCAGCCAGGCGACGTTCGGCGCCAGCGCCATCACGATGTAGTCGAGACCCAAACCAAGGTTCGACAACAGCACGACTGGGCGTCGACCGAATCGGTCGGACAACGCGCCTTGGATCGGTGAGCAGAAGAACTGCATGAACGCCCAGGCCGTTCCCATCACCCCGTAGAGGACTGCTGCCTGCGCTGTATCACCGGAGAAGAATTCCTCGACGAGCTTCGGCAGCACCGGAATGATGATGCCGAACGACAACATGTCAAGGAACACCGTGACAAGAATGAAGAGCGCCGCGGCTCGACGTGTGGGCGCGGCTGATGGATCATTCATCGTCGGCGCATCCTACCAGACTGGCTTCTATTCGGCGATTTTCTGGTGACGGATTGCCAGGCAGACCAGTCGGTTCGCTTGGCAGTTATTGCAGTCTCTTTGTCATTGTGCCACTGACGTCTGCATGAGAGGATGACGCTATGAAAACCTGTCCCTTAACTGACAATTCCAACACACAAACCCGCACGATCATCCTTCTCGGCTTCGAAGGCTGTGCGGCACTAGACCTTTCCGGACCACATGAAGTTTTTGCCCTGACATCCCACCTTGCTCCGACCGATTCGCCTCCCCCTTACCGGCTCCTCCTGCTTGCCGATCACCCCGGACCTTTTCGGGCGGCACTCGGCTTCGGCTTGATCGCTGACGGTTCTTGGCGGACGTTCCGTGGATCAGCAGATACTCTGATCGTCGCCGGCGGTCCAAATATGTCACCCGTGACCGGGAACCGCAAACTGCTCGCTTGGCTTCGAGTTATGTCTCGCCGCACCAGACGAATCGGCTCTATCTGCACCGGCGCGTTCGCCCTCGCGGAGGCGGGATTGTTGGATGATCGCCGCGCCACGACTCATTGGATGGATGTCGACCGTCTGGCCCAAGCCTATCCACGGATACAGGTCGACCCGGATGCGCTTTACGTAAGGGATGGGAAAGTCTTTACCTCGGCTGGCATCACCGCCGGGATGGACCTCGCCCTGGCTCTTGTTGAAGAGGACCTGGGACGTGAAGCGGCGCTGGCCGTCGCCCGCATGTTGGTGATGTATCTCAAGCGCCCAGGGGGACAGTCACAATTCAGTACCAGTCTCCAAGCCCAAGCCACCGAAGGGCAGCGGTTAGTGCCGCTGCTTTCATGGCTCGCAGAACACTATCGAGAACCGATCACGGTCGAAACCATGGCTAAACAGGCCGCCATGAGCGATCGAACATTGGCACGGGTCTTCGTCGCAGAAACCGGCGATACCCCGGCCTGTTACCTGGAAAAACTTCGACTCGAACATGCCGTCAGACTGTTGGAGACGACCGGCATCTCTCTTGACGTGGCGGCGCAGGACTGTGGCTTCACAGGCCGCGAACAGCTGCGGCGCGCATTCCAACGCCGCCGTGGAATCACCCCCCCCAAGACTATCAACAGCGGTTCCGGACCACCGGAACCGGTAAAAAGGAGGACTGAATCATGGCATTCAAGATCGCATTCCTTGTGTACCACGGCGTCGCTGAACTCGACTTCGTGGGCCCGAAAGATGTGTTTTTCGCATCCAGCTGGCTGGCCAAACGAAACGACGACCTCTATCTCGTCGCTCCATCAAAAGACCCGGTGACGTGCCTCGGAGGACTCCGGGTACTTCCCGATTACCACTTTGCGAGCGCCCCAATGCCGGATCTCCTCGTGGTACCCGGTACTGCCGAGCCAACGCCCCAAATCAACAATGCCGAATTGCTCGCCTGGGTGGAGAAAGCCAGCAGAAATTGCCGGTGGACCACTTCGGTGTGCACCGGCGCGGCCATCCTCCTGGCAGCAGGAGCCGCCAAGGAACACAAGATCACGAGCCACTCCATGGCCATCGAACCGTTACGAGCACGCAACGAAGCGACCGTACTGGACCATGTCCGCTATGTGGTCGATGGCAATGTTGTGACGAGTGCGGGGGTCAGTGCGGGAATTGACATGGCTCTCTGGCTGGTAGGCCATCTTCATGGAGCCGATCATGCCCGTGCCGTCCAGCAGGTGTTGGAATATTATCCTGAGCCGCCCTATGCGCTTGAACACTCGGCAGCTGTAACCCGGTGAAGAAGGTGCAATGGAGTAGGGTTTGGGTGCACCTTGCACTCGAACAATGGGACGGTTTTGCCTATTCGAGCCGCAACAACAGCCTTCCTGCCTCCCCAACTTCTTGAGCCTTCCGTTCATGTATAATGAGACCATCCTGCTCTCCATTCCAAGAACGTGACTCAGTCGCCTCGTAAACCTGCCAAGGAGGGTCGCCATGACTGCCACGACAACTGAACTTCCGATGCATGACCAAGTGAGAACCTTTGTAAGTGCGCCCCGGAAGATGTTGATCGGCGGCCGATGGGTCGACGCTGCTTCAGGAAAGACGTTCTCGACAGATAATCCGGCGACTGGCGAGACATTGGCCGATGTTGCCGAAGGCAGTCACCCGGACGTGGATCGAGCCGTGTTCGCTGCGCGCCATGCGTTCGAGAATGGCCCATGGCGCAAACTCACGGCCTCGGAACGGGGACGGCTCATCTGGAAGCTCGCGGACCTGCTTGAAACCCACTTAGAAGAATTTGCCCAGCTGGAGTCACTCGATAATGGCAAGCCGGTCGAGGTGGCCCGGGCGGCAGACGTGCCTCTGGCCATCGATCTTTTCCGCTACATGGCCGGATGGGCGACTAAAATCGAAGGGAACACCATCCCCATTTCCGTACCCTACACGCTGCGCGAGCCGGTCGGTGTCGTGGCACAGATCATTCCCTGGAACTTTCCGCTGCTGATGGCAGCCTGGAAATTGGGCCCAGCTTTGGCAGCCGGTTGCACCGTCGTGTTGAAACCGGCTGAGCAGACGCCGCTCTCTGCTTTGCGACTCGGCGAGCTCATCTGCGAGGTGGGATTCCCTGATGGCGTGGTCAACATTGTGCCTGGATACGGAGAAACAGCCGGCGCAGCGTTGGCCGCGCATCCTGATGTCGACAAGGTCGCTTTTACGGGATCCACTGAAGTGGGAAAGCTCATTCTTAGTGCCGCCGCCGGGAACTTGAAAAAAGCGTCGCTTGAGCTCGGAGGGAAATCGCCTAACATCGTCTGTCAAGATGCCGATATCGAGGCCAGCATCCCTGGCGTATCAAGTGCAATCTTTTTCAACCATGGCCAGTGCTGCTGCGCCGGCTCCCGTCTCTTCGTGGAAAAATCCATTTTTGACAAAGTGGCCGAGGAAGCAAAGAAGATCAAGGTCGGGCCAGGTATGGACCTCTCGACCCAAATGGGGCCCCTCGTATCGGATGAACAGCAACGGCGAGTGCTCAGCTATCTGGAGTCGGGGTTTTCCGAAGGAGCGAAGGCCGTGGTGGGCGGTCGGAAGGTCGGCAACAAAGGCTACTTTGTGGAACCGACCGTCCTGGCCGATACCAACCAGAAGATGAAAGTCATGCAGGAGGAAATCTTCGGGCCGGTGGTCTGCGCAGTCCCGTTCACGGACTTAGAGGAGGTGCTTCCGGCCGCGAACGACTCCATTTATGGCCTGGCCGCCGCGGTCTGGACTCGCGATGTCGGGAAAGCTCATCGCATTGCCACCCGGCTGCGCGCGGGATCAGTGTGGATCAACTGCTACAACATCTTTGACGCCGCGCTTCCCTTCGGCGGCTATAACCAATCGGGATGGGGTCGCGAAATGGGCCACGATGCGCTGGACCTCTACACCGAGCTGAAAGCCGTCACCGTGCGGCTTTGATCGAGGTGAGCGTGATGGCCACATTGCGCGACGATAACTGTATCTGTGGGGCTGGTAATCCCGTCCTCTCGTTGTGAGATATTCAGTCGTGTGATAGCATGTCTCATAGCTCGATGATGCACAATTACCGCTGGAGCTTCTTATGCCTCAATAAGAGGGGGCTGTCATGGTTACTCGTCGATTTCTTTCCACTTTTCTATCGCTGAGCGCATTTCTTTTATTCTCTATGGCGGCAGAGACAGCCGCCCTCCCAGGCGGACTCATCGAAATTAAAGGTGATTACCGATATGCCGCTCTTCCGACCGAACGAGCCGCTGACACGAAAGCCTTGACATGCCGCGAAGCTTGGCGGCTCGCCGTTGTCAATTCCTCGCTATATCGGGAGCAGACTGAGGGTCTCATCGACTCTTCGGGGCTCCGCAACCTTGCCTATCGCTTGGCCGACAGCTTCGTGCAAGACGGACAGGTTATTGAACAGACCACGCGTGGACGGGCGGTGTTTTGTCAAGTCAGAGGGTTTTTGCCGGTCGAAGAAACGACACGAGTCATTCGCACGACACTGGCCAGTGGGCCGACTCCGGCGGAGGGGCTGGACCAAAACCATGTTTTACGATTGTTGGAGGTACGAGGGGAGGGATCGCACACCATCGCGATTCAGTATCAGGCGCTCAAACGGCTCGATTGGCTCGACACGCAATACCCTGGCGGCCTCAGAGAATGGGCCGACATCATGGTGGATTTTTATGACGACCAAGGTCTACTGGTCCGTGCCGACCGTTTCCCGGCTCACCGTACGGCAGTTGGCGACGACGTGATGAACCCTGGATCCCAGGGAATCCTCAGGGTTCCCCGGCCACCCGCAGCCAAGACCTACCGTGTCTGGCTGGTCAAGTAACCTTGCCGTCGCATGAATTGCAAAACCAGGTGCCCCTCCTCATCGCTGTGCGCCCAGCTTTCCATGAGATTATCTACTGAGCTGTCGCCGTCGCCGGCAGGTTGATACCAATGCGTTCAAGCCCCATGATGACCGTCAGCGCTGACGGAGCGTGATCAACGATTTCCTTCTGCACTTCGATCCGGCGGAGATCGACGAACTCCGGCGCTGTCAGTCCCAGCGATTCCCGATAGGCCCGGTCCGCAACCCCCCGTTGCATCTCCGCCTTTTCACGCGCTTCTTCCGCCTTCTGGAATTGAACCATCGTCAGCTTACGCTGCTCCTGCACGATGGTCTCCGTGGTCTGTTCCACCACGCCCTTCGGCGGCAGAATGCTGCCGACCACCACGCGGTTCAGCTGAATCGGGATGTTCTGTTTTTCTATCAACTTGGCTTGCACTTCACGCGCGATGGCGTCCTGCAGTTTGGTGCGAGTCGTCGGATCGGTCGTCAACTGAAACAACTGATATTTTTGGACTTCTTCCCGCACAAACGTTCGAAAGGGCTCTTTCACGTTGTTCCTATACCACGCGGGACCAAACTTGGCGATGAGTTCAGGAGATCGACCTTCCACAATGTTCGCAATCAGGAAGGCATCGAATGACACCGGCGCGTTTTCAGCCGAGATGATGTCGAAATGTTCGGCATACTGCACCGGCCTGACGTCGACCGCGATCACTTTTGTCGTCGGTACGACCCAAATTCGTCCCGTTGTGGTCGGAACAGGATCGACCCCGCCATGACCGAAGATAAACGGCTGCTCGACTAGGACACCCTCATGCCCGGCTTCAATCGCCACACATGCGGTTCCCATGAGTAAGAGTGCACCCACGAATACACCCTTTCCAATAGCATCTCGACTTGATCGCTTCATATGCGCCTCCTTTCACATCTGATAAGTCCACCTGGGAATAATCGCATGGCCAGCACCGATTAGGCTTTGCTGCACATGATGAAACCAGCTTACAAAGCGGCTTTCGTGCAAGTCAAATCAAGGAAGGACGGGTTAACCAAAGCGACCAGGCCTACCTCACCAATCCCTTCCATCAAAAGCGCGTTGCGGAAAATCCGGCAAACGGGAGGAGGTAATTGAGTCCACCGTTCGGACTGTCGGTCCCGCCGTTGGAGATGTGGCTGAAGCGAACTCCGATCGTCAGAGCCATTTGTACATTCAACTCATAGCTCGCGCCCGCTCCGCCCCAGACCAGAAAATTGAAATCCGACCCCTGCTCGGGAATGCGCCCGTGGAAATTCGTCCAGAGCGGGCCGCCACCACCTTCGAGATAGGGTTTCATCGGACCGACCGACATGACCGTATAGATCAATTTTGGGGTAACCCCAATGGCATAGGCGCCGGTCGGTTCTGCAATCCCCAAGAATGCCGCTTCAACTCCCAGCGCGACCGATCCACTCCACCAGCTTTCACCGATCGGATCGGTCAATCCGATTTGCCACGACGGATGCACGGCCACTCCATGTAACTTGGACGACTGCGATTCCAACACTCGAACGGGAAGCATTCCACCGACTCCCAGACCGATAGTCTGCCTCCCAATCGATGTCGAAGATGGCTTTTCCGCCGATACAGGCGACAACCAGGTCAAACTCATACAGAGTAGAGACACGGCACACACCCAGTTCATACGCATGATGCGGTACACATGTGCCTTGACATGGATTGGTGGATCGATAGACGGCACGGTATCGAGCAGTATACACATGTGTCCAGCGTGACGCATGACCGTGTGAGGGAGAGATACACTCAAAATAGGAAGGCGATGTCCGATAGACGCTGAGGGAGCTGATAGGGAAGTCCGGGACTGATCACCCCGCTTCGCGGTACCCGCAATCCTGATTGCGGCACTGGACGCTTCGGCCGTCTTGCTTGCTGATTTTTTCAACGAGGAACGGCGCCTGGCACGTTGGACAAGCCTTGGGGACAGGGCGGTCCCACAATGCATACTCGCACTCGGGATAGTTGCTGCAGGCGAAGAATGAGCGGCCTTTTTTGGTCCGTTTCTGCACGAGGTCTCCACCACAGTCCGGCTGCGGGCATTTGACTCCCAGCGCCAACGGCTTCGTTGTCTTGCACTGGGGATAGGCGGAACAGGCGATAAACTTCCCGAATCGGCCGGTCTTCACCACCATCGGACTCCCGCACTTGTCGCAGACCTGATCGGTGGTAATTTCCTCCTTGGGCACGATTTTGATGGTGCCGTCCGGCAGTTTTTCGAAGTTCTGCGTGTTCTTGCAGGGCGGATCGTCCTTGTAGGCCGGACAAGCGAGGAACTTGCCGTTCCGTCCCCACTTGATCTCCATCATCCGACCGCACTTCTCGCAGGAAATGTCGGTCGGCGGCTCGACGGTATCTTTGGGGCCGGGGATGGTTTTTGCCCGTTCCATTTCTCTCGTGAACGGCGTGTAGAAATCACGTACGGCTACGACCCACTGCTTGTTTCCCTCTTCGACTTGATCCAGCTGTTCTTCGAGCTGGGACGTGAAGTCGACGTTGACGAGTTCGGGAAATCCTTTGAGCAAGAAATCGTTGACGGTCTTGCCCGTTTCGGTCGGCACCAATCGACCTTCCGTCTTTTCCACGTACTTCCGATCTTGGATCGTGGAGATGATCGCGGCGTACGTCGACGGCCGCCCGATGCCTTTTTCCTCCAGCTCCTTGATCAGCAACGCTTCGTTGTATCGCGGAGGCGGCTGCGTGAAATGTTGCTTGGACGACATCCCCGGCACGGTCTGTCCCTCCTGTTCCACCAACCGTAACCCTTCTCCTTCCGACAATGTCGGCAGCTGGCGTTCGTCGTCATCCGCCTCCTGATCGGCTTTCGGCTTCTGTGACGGCGCTTCCTTGTCGACCCCTTCCATATAGACGATCGTGTGCCCAGGGAATTTCACGACGGTTCCGGTCGAGCGAAAGAGATAGTGCTCGTTCGTTCCGACGGGTGCCGAATCAATTCTCGTCACATCCAAGATCGCCGGCACCATTTGCGAGGCAATGAATCGATTCCAAATCAGTTTGTAGAGATTGTACTGATCATGATCCAAGTATTGACGGATCGATTCGGGATCACGCGCGGCCGACGTCGGCCGGATCGCCTCATGCGCTTCCTGGGCCGCTTTCGACGTCTTGTAGACATTCGGCGTCCCGGGGAGATAGTTCGCCCCGAATCGCGACTGAATCACCTCGCGCGCATCGGCCGTTGCCTCATTCGAAATCCGAGGCGAATCGGTTCTCATATAGGTGATCAGACCGGTGGCGCCTTCGGCGCCGATTTCGATCCCCTCATAAAGTTGCTGCGCCAGCGTCATCGTTTTCTTCGGCGAAAAGTGCAGTTTCCTCGCCGCTTCCTGCTGGAGGCGGCTGGTGATGAACGGAGCAACAGGGTTGCGCTTCTTTTCTCGGCGCTCGATGGATTGCACGACGAAGGTCTTTCCTTGAACCGCCTCGACGATGCGGCCGGCCTGCTCGGCATTTTCAATCGAGGCCTCTCCGCCGTTGATGCTATGGAGCTTTGCCTCAAAGGCCGGCGGATTGGCACCGGCCAATAACGCGGTAATCGACCAGTACTCTTCAGCCCGAAACGCGTCCCGTTCCGCCTCCCGTTCACAGATCAACCGCATGGCGACCGACTGCACGCGACCCATGCTCAGGCCACGGCGAACTTTGTTCCAGAGCAACTGGCTACCCTGATAGCCGACGATACGATCCAACACGCGGCGGGCCTGCTGGGCGTTCACCAACTTCATGTCGATTTCGCCGGGCGATTGTAACGCCCGTTTAATCGCGGACTCCGTGATCTCGTTGAACAAGACCCGAAATATTTTACCATCTTTCTTTTTCTTCTTTGATTTTCCGAGCAGCTCTTGCTCGAGATGCCAGGCTATCGCTTCCCCTTCGCGATCAGGGTCCGGTGCCAGAAAGACTTTGTCCGCCTCTTCGGCCTTCTTCTTGATTTCCGACAGCACCTTCGATTTGCCCTTGATCGTGACGTACTGCGGCTCAAAATCGTTCTCGAGATCCACGCCAAGTTTGCTGGTCGGCAGATCCTTGATATGCCCCACAGATGCCATGACGGTGTACCCACGGCCCAGATACTTCGTGATGGTTCTTGCCTTCGTCGGCGACTCAACGATGATCAACGATTTTGCCATGCGTACTCCGTCTGCGTCCGATGAATGCTATCATCCGTACCAAATCTTAGAGCTTCGTGCAACTAGAATGGCAGTCGGTGACGATCGCCCGATGTTAGAAACCAGAAGACGCGCCG
>CAYTAS010000082.1:0-16018 GCA_964435885.1 uncultured Nitrospira sp.
GTTCTCGTTACGGTGAGCTTTAGCGGGTGCTCATTATTTGCCCCGTCAATGCAAGCCATTCATGTGACCTCCTCATCTGATGGAGCTAAGGTGATCGCTAGCGGTAGACCAGTTGGTCAGACACCGCTAATGTTCGAGGCGCATAGAGGCGAGAATCTACTTATTGAAGTGCAGAAACCCGGCTATCAGACGCAATACCGTACAACCTCTCGCACACTCAGCTCGATTGGGACAGTCGATGTCATTGGAGGCTTTCTCATTCTCTTACCACTCGTGGGCTTGTTGTCATCAGGTGCATGGAAACACGATCCCAATAATTATGGGTTTGTCCTTGAGGTGGAAAAGTGACGTTCTGGTCCTGTCGGCCTATTTCGTGTAGAGCTCTTAGCCGATCGTTGAGGGTCTCATGGCCTTTTTGGTCGGCGCGAATCCGATACTGGTGTCAAAGAGGCGAGAGCCGTAGTCAACGGCTGGTATGGCATCACGGAGGCGAGAACGAAATTCGGCCTCGGTGGTTTCGAACAGCCATTGAGCCAACGCCCTACGACGCTCTGGTTTCACCTAATCTCGCCGGAGAATATCGTCTCCGTGAGACACAGGCCTTTGATCATCGACGACTGCACCGTCAATCGGTCAACCGCTGCGCGGCGAAAGAACTCCCCGTAGTCATCCTTGTCACGACAGCTTAACCCCCTACCTCCATGCGCACATTCCTCAAAGCTGCCAACCTCTTCCGGGAACCGGCCCATCAGGCATGACGAAGAACTTATCATTTCATTTAGAAAGCCACTGACCCCAATCTTTTGATTGTGTGCTATAAAAACAGGATAGAAAATGTGCTCTTTGAGGAGCATACTTGACATGGATGGCACCTCGGTTAGCTTCGCTCGTCTATCGAGGTGATCCCTCCTTTTTCCGTGGAGAACGATATGCTACACGCAAGGGCCTGCTGGAACTCAACTGCCATACTGTATCTGGGTATCCTACTTTCGATTTTTGCATCACCGCCGCTCCAGGCGCAGGCGTCCGCTGATGAAGCGATGACGTTCCCCCGCCAGGTCCTGGCGTGGTATCTCGCCGGGGACGCGGAACGGGTCTGGGCACATGCTGGACCGATGATGCGTGAAATGGCGGAAAGTCCGAACGGCTTGCGTGAAGCCGCCGCAGAGATCTCCGCCACCATGGGCTCCGAGACGGGTGTGCTTGAGGAGCAACGCTTTGACCATCCTGAGGGCGGGGGTGCGCAGGTCTATGTGCGCGCGGCTCGCCACTTGGAGGTGCCGGAGATATTCTGGGTTGTGATTTTCTTTCCGGCTGACCAAAAGGTGCAAATGATCATGCCTCAGCCGCGGCAAACGATCAGAACCCTGTTTCCGCAGGTCAAACTTCCTTAGAGACGTATAGGGGTTCGAAATGGGGGGTCGGGAGTCTTTTCTCACGAGCCCTTGGGCCGTCCCCGTGGCCGCAACGTCGATTCCATGTCGAAGCGCTTCGCTGTCCGTCGCACCCAGCCCTCATCGCCGAACGGCCGCCCTCGCTGCACGCTCGTCCGGAGCGCCTCCAGTTCCGAAGCCCCTTGCGACCGGTTGACCCGCACGACCCAATCGCGTGGGCGATCCAGCGGCCAATCACTGAGCCACGCCGTCTGCGGGGAATCCCCGTGCGTCCGCCGCCAGAGACTCTCCCATTGCCAATCTTCGGCTCGGTCTACCAATTTCGCCCGCAGCGCGTTGCGCGCCACATAGCGGGCGACCGTGAGAAAATGCTCGTCCGTTTGCACCGGGAACGATTTGAATCGTCCTTGGTAAACCGGCCCGGTTCCCGCAGTCTTGTGATAGGCATGCCAGCGTTGGGTGTCCGTCACCGTGATCCACCGCAGCACCTCGGAGAGTTCCCCATCTCGTCGTGGCCACACGAGCAGATGCCAATGATTCGGCATCAGGCAATAGGCCTTGATGCGCAGGCGCGTGGCCGCATGGGCTTCGGCCACAATCTTTTCGAACGTGGCGTAATCGGCCGATTTCTCGAACAGCGGCAAGCGGCCGACCCGAGGTTCAACACATGATAGACCAGCTCACCGGCAGCCAAACGGGGACGACGCGGCATGGGCTCTTCTACCTGAGGCAGCGGCGCCTGTCAAAAAAAGACTCCCGACCCCTTTTTTATGCCTGAACGGTCATCTGTGGGTTTCCTTACACGGCCA
The DNA here is from genome assembly GCA_964435885.1 of uncultured Nitrospira sp. GTDB lineage: Bacteria > Nitrospirota > Nitrospiria > Nitrospirales > Nitrospiraceae > Nitrospira_D. The sequence continues at coordinate 2,204 of CAYTAS010000082.1, forward strand.
TTTCTCCCGCATCGCGTTGACGACCGCTTGTGGTCCTGAGCCAGGCCAAGTCATCTTGGCCACTTCCGGGCGTCGAATGTATTCGCGCACCACGTTGAATGCATCACCTCGCGAAGTGCCGGTTGGCACACAATAATCTGCACCAAGCACTTCGTACATTAGAGGCACATCGAGGACGCCGTAGATGTAAGCGACGCACGCTTCTATTCGTGTTAAGTCGGATACGTCGCTATAGGATTCTGGCCTTTGATCAAATGCCGCACAGTCTTCGCGCAGATGCGCCGCGGTTTTCGCTTGTGCCACGATAGGGAACAACAGCGCGATGAGCAGTATGCCGGTAAGTTTCATGCTCTTGCTTTCATTGGGGTGAGGCCGTCTCGAACGCGCGGTTAGGCATCTTTTTCATCATCAGTGAGCACACCGCCTGTCGCAGTCATCAAGTGATCGGACTCATGGAGGCCAAAGAGCCCGCCCAAATAAACCATTAAAACTCGAAAGCGCTCCTTAGCATCGACCACCCACTCCCGCGTCAGCGACCGATACCATTCGGGTTGAAGATGTTCCCTCGTCGCTATGCGATGCGCCTCGATATGATCGCTGGTCTTAGGTCCGAGAACGCGCTCTGGTTTGCCGTGCGCGAGACGGTCTCGAAACTTGAATACTTCCGTTGCGAACTGCAGCGGATCGCGACTCCAGTCTGGACTGCGCCCGGCAGCCTTGTGAAGAATAGAGACCTTGGCCCTCCAAGGTAGGCGCTCCAGTTCGTCCCAGATTGATAGTTTCCGGGCGCCCAGAGAATTCAGATACGACTCTATTGAGAAAGCAATAAACACGACCAAGGGCGTCAGTTCAATGCGCATGTTCGGCTGGTTTTCAAGGCGCGCATACATTCCCATTAGCGCAGACACCGTACGACTTTGCGCGGTGAAGTCGGCGAACGGCTGATACGTAGCCATAGATCAGAAGCCTAACAATGTTTGGACAGACTGTATAATCCCCTCACGGCCGCTTGTCCACGGCTGTCTAAGCCGGTGAATAGGTACCAATTGCCCGCTCTAACCCATTGAAGCAGTGCAAGTTTTTCTCCAATGCTACTTTCAGATCATCGTCTTATACAGTCTGTATAAGACGGTTTACAGGCCATCGATCGGACTCCTCACCCCATGGCCGCGTTTGTTCAGCACATGCGTGTACAGCATGGTCGTGCCAAACGTCCTTGTGACCGAGTAGTTCTTGGACGGTCCGGATGTCGTAACCAGTTTCAAGGAGGTGCATGACGAACAAATGCCGGAATGTGTGGCACCCGGCATGCTTGACCACACCAGCCCTGCGGACGACCTCCTTGACGGTTCGTTGCAGAATCGTCTCGTGAACATGATGCCGGCCTTCTTCGTTGGTCTTGGTGTTCTTCCATCGATGTTCTTGGGGAAAGACCCATTACCAACGCCAGTCCTTCGGCGCATTGGAATACATGCGTTCCAGGGCGTCAGGCAAGAAGACACAACCCCACCCCTCAGCCAGATCCTTTTCCTGAATCGCCTTTTATCTTGTTCAAGTAGACCTGGAGCGGAGCTGACGGCATGATCACTGCTTTATCCCTTCCCTTATGTCCATGCGGAGCCGGAACAGGGACGGCAGATTTTTGCGCCGATTCTATCGCCCTGTCAAGTAGAGCGCGCATAACCTCGCTTCCTGCTATTCGACAGCCTGCCTCTTTCATTTCAGCGCGCCGGCGAACCATTCACCGTTCCCTGGGCACGGTGTGACTCCCTTCGGCGTTGCTTTTCCCATTTGATGAGGCTATACAAACGTGCCATGACTGAGGCTCAGGTTGAAGAAATCAAGCGACACTTTGGCGTCGTTGCCGAAGCCCTGCGTAGTGACATGCACCAAGTCGCCGAGGGCCATTCAGGCATTCGGCATGAGGTGAAAGAGATCCGAGATGAATTCCGAGATGAGTTCAAAGCAATGCAGGCCCTTATACGCCGCACAGTTAAAACCAGTCCTGTCTAATTTTTGGCAGCTATTCATTGCATGAGGTCTTGCATGGCGAGAGCTGGATCTCGCAATTGGAGGCTAGCCCTCCCCATACTCGCACTCATCCTCGTCAGCGGCTGCATCACCACACCGGAGGAGAAGCTCCGCGAGGCTGCAGCGGATGGCAACGCCCTTCGCGTGCAGACACTCCTTGAACAGGGTGTCACCGCTCAGGCTGCCGATGAGCGTGGGATTACACCACTTCACCTTGCAGCAAAGAATGGCCATCGGAACGTGATGGCTCTCCTTCTGGACCATGGAGCAGCCATAAATCACGCGAGGCAGGACGGTGTCACGCCGCTCTTCGTTGCGGTCCAAGAGGGACGACGGGATGTCGTGGCGCTTCTTCTTCAAAAAGGAGCAGATGTCAACGCCCATGCCCGGATAGGAGACGTCACGCCGTTGCATATCGGGGCCTATAAAGGCGATCAGGAGATGATCACGTTCCTGCTTGCGCATGGAGCGGACAAAAATGCCAGGATGACGTCAGGCGAACGTCCCCTGGATTTAGCCCAGGCCCAAGGGCACACGCCACTGATTCCACTCCTCGAACCCTGAGGGACTGAAACCGAGACACGGCTTGCACCACGAGACGGATCGTACGCACTACCTACAGCGCCCCAGTTGGATTTCCCACATCTTCGTATAACGTGGACCAGTCGGACGGAGCTCGCTTTTCATCAGCACGAGTGACTCCACGAAGATCGCGCCCAATGCCAAGGGTCGATCACAGACACCGCTCTGTGCCAACAGTGGCCCCACCTGTCGCTCACCCATCTTGATCCGTGCCAGTGTCAGATGGGGAATGAATTGTTTATCATCCGTCGCAAACTCAAACGAGCGGCAACAGGACTCGATCTGTCGGTACCACGCCGAAAGCTGATCGGCAGCGTCGCTCTGTAACCACTCCTCCGACGGCCCGACCCACAGCACCCGTGGCTTCTGGAGCGTCGGAAAGGCTTCGAGCCGTTCGAGGGGAATCTCAATGGCTGGGCGAGGCTGATTGATAGCGCCTAGAGCCTCATGCATCAACGGCAACAGGTGCTCATCGGTGTCTCCAAGAAACCGGACGGTCAGATGAAACGAATTGGGCTGACCCCAGGTGATACGAACATCTTTGGTAACATGGGGCGCGAGTTGTTGTTTGAGATCGTGCTGCACTCGCACGACACGTGCCCGAAGGTCGTCGCTGATTTCCACGGCAAGAAACGCCCGTATCATGCGTGGCCTCCGTTCATGAGCCACCGGCGCAGCATGTCGAGGGCAGCCTGCGCCGCACGCTGTCGGATGACGGACCGATCGCCATGGAACCGAAACTCTCTCGTCATGACCTCGTCACCGCCGCCATCAAGTCCGATATACACCAACCCGACGGGTTTGGTCTCTGTGGCCCCGCCTGGCCCGGCGATACCGGTTACGCTCAAGGCCACCGACACGCCGGTTCGTTCGCGCATGCCCTTGGCCATGGCGGCAGCCGCTTCGCGGCTGACCGCGCCGTGGTCGTCTAAGAGTTTCTCCGCAACTCCGAGCATCTCTGTCTTCGCCTGATTGCTGTAACACACGACCGTACGGTCGACATAACCGGACGATCCCGGAACCTGTGTCAATCGGTAGGCAATGAGCCCCCCGGTGCATGATTCGGCCACCGCAACTGTCCGTCTCTGCTTCGACAGTAATCGACCGACGACCTCCTCCATGGTATCGTGCCCTTCGGCATAGATCCACTCACCCAGCCGCGAGCGGACTGCTTCTGCCAATGATGCCAGCGTTCCTTGCTTGAGGGCCCTCTCTCCTGTCATCGTCAGGGACACGAGCACTCCCGTTGGTGACGCGAGAAGACCCAATGCCACAGGCACACGTTTAGTCATGAGTCCTTTCAACGTGGCATCAACATCGGCTTCCGGCATGCCCCAGGTGTGGAAAATCAACCTTGTCACAGGCTCCCGAGCTTGGCGCCGGGAATGTTTATGTTGAGCGATCACATGCGGGATAACTGACTGTTGAACCATTGCGCGCATCTCGGCTGGGACGCCGGGCAAGGCCATGATCTGCGTGCCACGCCAGACCAAGGCAAAACCCGGCGCCGAGCCCACCGGGTTCGGTAGCACGATGGCCTGGGACGGAATCAGCGCCTGTCGCAACTGCCCTTTATTCGGTATTCGTCCCCACTGGGCCAGCCGTGTCTTCATTTCCCCAAGCGCTTCCTTGCGGCGAGTAAGTCGGGCCCTGATTAGGCCTGCGACCGCCGCTCTGGTGCAGTCGTCTACCGTGGGGCCAAGCCCTCCGGTCAGGATGACGATTCCGGCACGTCTACAGGCCGTCTTCAGGACAATCGCGATGTCCGACTGGTCGTCTCCGACGATGGATTTAAATCGCACTTCGACGCCGATCGCGCCAAGGGCTTCGGTGATGAAGAGTGAATTGCTGTCGGATCGGCCTCCCACCAGAAGCTCTGAGCCAATTGCAATGGTTTCCGCAACGAACGACCGATCTCTTGGTGGACGCATAGGCATGGTGGAGCGAAAGCCCCCTATTCTATTCGTGCAAAGTCGAGGGAAAAGCCGACATCCACAGATAAACCGCCAAATCTCATAAGGACAAATCCACTGAGATCCAGATCCCTATCGGCCCCAACTCGCGCATACCCTGTCTCAGGCGGCCGATGACGAGCGGCAGTACGCTGCCCTCGATCTAGGGCGGGCTGGATTTGAGCTTGTGACGCGTCTCCTTCTATTGCCGCTACGGGATTGACGATGCTCAATGAGAACGCGGCGGCCAATCCTAGAACCCACTTTCTGACGTTTTTCATGCGATTGCGAGTATCAGAACCTAAGAGCGCCTGTCAATGAACACTCCCCCGCGTTGCCTTCCCGTTGACAAGACGGAAGGGGAAATGCTAAACGAAAGAAAAACTAAATCATGCGTTCTACTTCCATCTACTAAAGGAGCTTTGAATGTCGACTCCGGACACTCCCCCTTCTGCCCAGACGCCTCGTCGGCAGTACGTGAACTTCGTGTTTTACAAAGTGGACCCAGCGTGGCGACGCCTGCCGGAGGATGTGCGCACACAAGGCAAGCAAGAATTTCTACGAGCCGTGGAGGACTTCAACGGCAAAGTACTGGTGGTTCCCTATTCGACGGTCGGCATCCGGGGCGACTGCGACTTTATGCTCTGGCGCATCAGCTACGACCTGGATCTGTTTCAGGACATGGGAAGCAGAATCCTCGCGTCCGGGCTCGGGCAGTACTTATCGACGCCATACTCCTACCTGGCGATCACCAAGCGGTCGGTCTATGTCGATCACCATTCACACGCGGGGCAGGAAGGGAAACGTCTGACGGTGGTGCCCGGGAAGAGCAAATACATCTTTGTGTACCCCTTCCTGAAGACACGAGAATGGTTTCTGCTGACGAAGGCTGCGCGGCAGGGCATGATGGATGAGCATATCGAAGTCGGACATCGATTCCCTTCCGTCAAGCTGAACACAACCTATTCCTTCGGATTGGACGATCAAGAGTGGGTCGTGGCGTTCGAGAGCGACAAACCGGAAGATTTCCTCGACTTAGTGATGGCCCTCCGAGAAACGGAAGGCTCTCGCTATACCTTGCGAGATACCCCGATTTTTACCTGTATCCGTCGGAGCCTCAAAGAAACACTGGATACTCTGGGAGGCTGATGAAAGCTCGGTCAGTGTACGTTGAACGGCTTTCGGTCCTGTGGCCGAAAGCCGTTCTGCTTTGTATCCCCTAACATGTCGGGAAAGCCTGATTTTCCGACCTTCCAGATGTTTTATGACCCCTCCAGATTAAGCCGCTCAAACAGACGCTGTTGAAGTTCTCGCCACTATGATCCGCTTTGACAGGTTCACAGGGCCTGTGATACCTGTAACAGATACCTGACCTCAGCAATCGAATCGTCATGGCTGATACCACCGCACTCTACGCGCTGCGTTTTCCCGACGGCTCCTTAAGTCTGTATATCGACGAGGCCTATGCGCAAGATCGAGGCATCGACCCATCACGGCTCGTACGGGTAGAAATCCCCCGAGAGATGTTCATCACCGGAACCATTCAAGATATTCGAGAATATGTGGCGCTCCGGCTTGAACAAGGGCAACAGACAGGCACCGCCTAAGCGTGACTGGTCCTGACATTCCCATTTACCGGATAAATGAGCGGACTCATGGTGACGAAGACTTTGATTTCACCGGTACTGACTGCAGACATGATCGAGGAGACTATTGCCGGATTATCGATCCAAGGCAGGATTATCCTTCGACTTTTGTTGCTGCAATATCTCGATATTACTCATGACGAAATTCTTTTCATGGTCGCAGATCGTCCTGATCCCCGTTGTGTATCTGGGAAGAAACCCGTCACGACAATGACACAGGAATCGATCACGGCGATGATCGAGCGACGGAATGAGTACCGGAAACGAGCTCGACTTCGCCGAGAGCGAACCTGGCTCCAATGTGTCGCCCTTACGCACCTCGCGCACATGGCCGATGCATTGGCTGCGCGCGCAGCTGCGCTGCTTGCCGATCGAGGGGTTTCTTCCGACACCATTCACGATTTGAAGACACAGGCTCGGTCGGCCGTTCCATCAACCACATTGCGCCTGTTGGAAGAAGCCTGGAACAAGAACGAGATCAGCCCCGACGAGTATCACACACATCGCCTCGTCGTCGAAATGCAAACACAGCTTCGTTTTGCCGAGCGATTCACTAAGCGCCTGGCCCTCGCAGAACGTGAACGTCAATCGTCTGATCTGACAACGCTGCAGGACCATGAAATCGGCCACATCTGGGGAATCCCGGCAAGCACACTTGCCGCCCGCAAAGTCAAGTTTTTAGCTCAGTACCTCATCGCAATCCAGAGCAAATGTTCAGCGTCGGAACCTCGCGCAGGCAGGGAGGTGGCTCCTTCCCAGGATCTGTGGAACGCAACCCTGCAGGTGCTTTCCCAGCTTCCCATTGAACGTTCGATTCCTACCTATGACGGGCTTGGGCAGACCGAGTCCGCGTTGATCGAAAAACTCACGGCCTATGCAGTCCTTGCGATACCGGAAGCCACCGAGACGAAATTTTGGAACTCGCTCGTCTACGGTGCCAGTTCCAATGCGATGCATACCGAGATAACCAGAACCTTGTTCGGACTTCAGCGGCTGGTGGCGATCCAAAAGGATCTCGATCTCACTCACGAGGCATTGGACGAGATGTTGCTCGCACGATCGAGACCGCCGTCCAAGGAGGCTGAACCGATCTCTCAAGCGCGAGAGGCCGGGCACGGAGAACTGACCGACCTGCAGCGCCAAATTCTGCATAACTTCATCGGAGAAGACGTCAGCGGACGATCCTCCGACAAGTGGTAAACATTCATCGTTGCTAATCCGACGTCATTCGGTATAATTATTTTCTATGAAGATGAACCTTCTCACACGTTTGAAGCCTAGTTATGAAGCCGGTGTCTTCAGTCGTTTCTTCTCAGGGATCCTGGTCGTCGCCGTCGGCTTTTTCGTGTCTACACCAACCTCCGCTGGAGGCTTAGTCGAAATTGCCGAGCTCTTGGCCCATCCGGAGCAGTACGATCGTCTGGACGTCATGGTCACCGGAAAGGTGATGAACGTCCAGCTAGCCACCAATCGCCTAGGACAACCCGCCTATGGGTTTTTGCTGCAAGACCAAGCTGGCACGCTGAAGGTCGTGAGCCTTGGACAGCTGGAAGTCCGTGAAGGCGATCAGGTGATCGTCCAGGGTACCTTTAGCCGTCTGCGTCAAGTCGGCCGTACGATCGTCTACAACGAGATTAAGGCCATCTCCGTCAAACCCCTGACTCGCCTGAACCCGGACCTGGTCGGTTGATTGCTGCAGATCTGCCTAGCGCAAATACTCCAGCTTTTGAACAAACTTCGCGTGTCCACTTTTTGACACATAGACATGCACGGCATCACCCGGTGCAACCGCGTCCGTCCTCGAATGGGTGTCGACATGAATCCGCATCTCTTCGCCTTTCGGAGTTCGGATGTAGTACCATTCACCATCGATTCGGCTCAGCGTTCCGCTCACACCATCCAGTCCGCATCCGGACAAGCCGATAGTCCCAACGAAGACAGCGATCATCCATCGAATCATGCGTGTGTCGCCCACGTCTGATCCCCCCAGTGACTAGCGAAACAGGTCGAAAATAAATCGAAACCCAATCTGAATAGTATAGTTCCATTCTTCCGGCAAGCCACCTCCTCCCGCAACGAGACGAACGTCTTGCGTGGTATTTCGAATGCCACGAAAGACGAGATCCAGCTGCATATTGGGTGTTCTATACCAGCGGAATCCTGCTTGATAGGCGGGGAACCGCTCCTCAAAGCCGAACGGATCACCGTTAAATGACTCAGCAAGGAATCGTAGTTCACGCGAGAAGGTGATCGCTTCAAAACCAACCGCCCAATAGAATTTCATCTGATAGGTCGAAGGACCGGCGTCATACCGATTCTTCGTTCCAAAATTCACATGGATGGCCAAGTCATTATCGTAAGGATCCGTGCTGCTTTCAGGCGTAAAGAGAAACCAACTGATGTGCGTCATCGTATAGGAGTCCCAATGTTGTTTATTTCCGCTGAGCGGAAAGAGAGATCCTGCCGCAACGGATATCGACGGAATGATCCCGAACGATCTGTGGATGACATACTTCGGCTGAACGAGCATGTCGAGCGGACGCGCCTGGCCATTTTGGTAGGTGAACCCAAACCCTCCGGCAATCAGTTCCAATCGGTCTGTCAGCGATATGCCCTGAAGGGAACGAACCTCTATAGCCGGGTTACTGCCCTTCGCCATACTGACTCCGGCAAAGGATTCCGTTTCCAGCTCTCCTTTGTAGACGATCCGTGCGTCGTCAGTGACAAATGGACGGACGGCGCACGCCTCAGGAATCCACACAAATTGCCCCACGGCAACAACTATCGCCATCACCACGACGCAGCAAACCACGCGCAAACCGAGACTCATACATGAATATTCAGATTGATGAGGCCGGATAGGAAACTTCATAGCGATGGCTCAGCGTGGTAGCTGTAAGATCCATGTGAGCATTCGATCGGAGAGCCGATCGGGGAGCAGCTTCACCATCAGAGCGCGGAGCTTGGCATCGGTTCCGACCACATACCGAGTTCGGGGAGTCGATGCCGTCAAGGCTGATTCCACGACCTTCGCAACAGAATCAGACGGGACCGCCCGCTTCGACGCCTCTCCGACGATCTTTCTCACGGCAGCCACCATCGGTTGATAGAGAGATCGAAGTTCCTGCCCTATTCCCTCTTCTCGTTCGGCAGCGTCGGTGGCCGATTTGTTCCAGATGGGTGTGGCAATGGCGCCTGGCTCGATGATCGAGACGTGAATGCCCCATTGCTGGACTTCCAAACGCAAAGCATCCGTAATCGCTTCGAGCGCAAATTTCGACGCCGAGTAGGGCCCCATGAGCGGCATTGTCGAGAGACCGGCAATCGAACCCATATTGATGATTCGACCACGCGCCCGTCTGATTAACGGCAGAAACTTTTGAGTGACCGCGACCTGCCCGATGACATTGACTTCAAGTTGCCGACGAAGGTCCACAATGGGAACAGCTTCGAGTGGACCGACGACCGCGATGCCAGCATTGTTGATTAATCCATTCAACCCATTACTTCCGGTTGATTCTGAAACCAATGCATGAGATTTTTGAATCGTCATGGGATCAGTGACATCGAGCTCAATCGGCACCAGTCGATTTGAGCAGTCTTTTTGCAGAACCAGGCCATCCTCAGTCTTGCGCACTCCCGCGAAAACCCTGTAACCCAATCGATCAAGATGGATCGCACAGGCCGCGCCTATCCCCGTTGAGGCGCCAGTGATGACAACTGCCTGATTGTGTTGAATCGTCATAGCACGGTCTCAAAGATTAACGAGAGAACCATACCGGGTTTTGAGTACCTTCGTCCATACGTCATGAATCGTTTCTCTGCGCATTCGGTAGACATCGATCTGCGTCTTCGGCTATTATCAACTCCTCCTCAACCTATCGTGGCGGTGTAGCTCAGTTGGCAGAGCAGCGGACTCATAAGCCGCGGGTCGGCCGTTCAATCCGGCCCACCGCCACCAAGTTTATTTGCCCTTGAAAAACGAGAGGAGTCGTCCGGGATAGTCGTCTGCCAGCTCTGACGTGAAGTAACATCCTGCTAGGCCCTCAATCGAATACGGAACGATCGTTTTCTCTCCAATCAACTCGTAGAAAATGCCTGTGCCGTGTAAGACCAGTGATTGTAGATATGAATTGCTCCGTGGTTCTCTGACACCTTGCGGTAAGCAGGACCCAGCAAGCCCGCATCGCGGGAATTATCAAAGATGTTCGTTGAAATTTCCTGAGCTGCTTCAAGGTTGTGGTCATGCTGTTTCGTTGCTCGGAGTGGTGGATGTCTCCATATTCTCTCGGTCTCAAGCCTCACCATGACCGATGCAATCTGCGCAGAGCCCTTGCGTTTGTTTGATATTCCGCTCACTGTGTCGGTCCCCCCTCCCCCTCAGCTCTTCTCGAACCTTGTACGGCTGGCTCTGGCTTCTGGCCCCTCTTTCACAAGGTAAAGGGCATTTCTCCACTGCTGTCTACCTCGATTTGTAGCATTCTGGAACAGATCTGCCCTCTCAACATCCCGAGTCTGATGCACCGGATGAGGCCCTGTAAGCGGCCTTCCCCAAAACGTACTCCATGGCCATGCTCGATCGACGCGGCAACCATGGTCACCGCATGGGTAACACCATCTCGCGAACGGTCTCCACTTACCAGTAGCAAATCGCTGGAACACAATTTGCCTTGCATAAAAAAGAAGCGCAGCGCGACGTCACGAAACTCACAGTGCCATCCACTATTCACCAAGCGAGTGAGATTCTTGGTGAATAGTGGATGCCATGAATTGCAGCCTCACGCCACTGGCTGTTGACAGGACCAGTGCTAGCTCGTGGCTGCGTCACGGGTATGAGGATAGGTTCGCACACGCTGCCAGGGCCGTGCTTCTCCGTCTAGTCACCGAGTCGTCAGCCGGTTCCTTCCGTGGGAGGTCTGTCATGTTGTCTAACTGGAGCAGAACTTTTCTTGGTGTCGTATGTCTTGCCGTTCTTTCTGCCTGTGGCGGCAGTGATGCTCCCGCGCCTCCGCCGCCAAGTCCAGCGGTAGGGCTCGCCATTGCCAACGGCTCATCCCACAGTTGCGCCCTCTTGGCTGACAAGACCGTATCCTGCTGGGGAGCGAACGGGGTTGGCCAGCTGGGGAACGGAACCACAGAGAACGCCTCCATCCCTCAGGCAGTTACCGGACTCAGCAATGTGATCGCCATCGCCGCTAGCGCCACCGTCGTCCTGATGTCCCCCAGTGCAGGCTTAGAGGGAGGCCGTCACAGTTGCGCCCTTTTGAATGACGGAACCGTGTGGTGCTGGGGAGAAAACTCATGGCATCAGCTAGGCCCCAAGGCTCCCTCCTCTCAGATTTGCGATGAGCCTTGTTCCCCCATTCCTGTAGCCGTTGAGCTCAACAATGTCGTCGCGATCGCCACCGGCGGCGCCCACAGTTGCGCACGTTTGAAGGACGGAACCGTATGGTGTTGGGGGTCCAACGACATGGGTCAGTTGGGGAATGGAACCTTCTCATTTTCCTCCCCTCCCGTGAAGGTGAACGAGCTTGAGAACGTGACTGCCATCGCCGCTGGCGGTGCACACAGCTGTGCGATCTTGGCCGACGGAACCGTGTGGTGCTGGGGAGGCAACAGCACTGGCCAGCTTGGTCCCAGTGCTACCTCTGATGGTTGCACGTTTCTTGGTGACATGGTGCCTTGTTCCGTGAACCCTGTGCCGATCCAGAGTCTCAGCAATGTAAGCGCCATCGCTGCCGGCAACGACTACACATGCGCCCGCTTGAGCGACGGAACCGTGGAGTGCTGGGGAGCTAACTCGTTTGGCCAACTAGGCCGTGACACCAGCCTTGGCACCACACCCGCTTCTATCCCAGCACCGGTCACGGGGCTCAGCAAGGTGGCCGCCATCGCCACTGGGGCACGGCACAGTTGCGCGGCTCTGACCGACACCACCGTCAAGTGCTGGGGAGCGAACGACGGGGGTCAGCTCGGAAACACTACACCAACACCTCGCTTCACGCCCGTACCGGTCCCTGGGCTCAGCAACGTGACTGCCGTCGCCGCTGGCGGAGAAATTCCACACGCTGGCCACAGCTGTGCGCTCTTGACCGACAAGACTGTCTGGTGCTGGGGAGCCAACCAGAGTCTTCAGCTTGGGGATGGTAGTATCACAAAATCCACTACACCCGTCCCGGTCCGTAGCCTCGAGAATGTGACCGCCGTCGCCGCTTTCGGCAACTTCACCTGCTCGGTCTTGACCGACACCACTGTAGAGTGCTGGGGAGCTAACTCGTTTGGCCAACTAGGCCGTGACACCAGCCTTGGCACCACACCCGCTTCCATCCCAGCACCGGTCACGGGGCTCAGCAAGGTGGCCGCCGTCGCCACCGGAGGCACCTACGCATGCGCGCGCTTGACGGATATGACGGTGGAATGCTGGGGAAACAACGACCACGATCAGTTGGGTCCCAACGCTCCCCTGGATCCGAGTACCGGCAAGCCCTTTAAGAAGTCTCTGATCCCCGTGGCGGTCGGGCTCAGCAACGTGGCTGCCCTCGCTGCCGGCTTCGACTATAGCTGCGCGGTCTTGACCGACAGCACCGTGAAGTGCTGGGGAGCAACCTCCGCCACCCCTGTGGATGTGGGGCTGACGGATGTGGATACCATTACTGTAAGTGATCGGGACTGCGCGATCTTCAAGAATGGGATCGTGTCTTGCAGTGCCAGTTGGTTATTCGGCTTGATCTCAGAGCCGGTCGAACTCAGCGGCCAAGCGACCGCCCTCGCCGCTGGCTACGACCATAGATGTGCGCGTTTGACCGATGGAACAGTGAAGTGCTGGGGAGCCTTCAATGACACCGGTGAGCTAGGGAACGGCATGTTCACGAATCCTTCTCCCATCCTTACCCCGGTGGAAGTCGTTAATCTCGCAAATGTGGTTGGCATCGCCGCTGGTGGCCACCACACCTGCGCCACTCTGTTGAACGGAACTGCGCGATGCTGGGGAGATAACTCGTACGGTCAGCTGGGGGACAGGACCACCGATAGAGCTTCCATCCCCAGTGTAGTGACCGGGCTCAGCAACGTGGCTGCCATTGCCGCGGGCAACGGGCACACCTGTGCGCGCTTGACCGACGGAACCGTATCCTGTTGGGGAAGCAACTCGGGCGGCGAGTTAGGGGACGGGATTATTTTCTCTACTCTTCGGCCTGTCAAAGTAGTCGGGATCCCGTAGGAGCAGGTGGATCACTGCCTGCCCTGTGACTGGACTGTTAGCGACTGGCCATCGAGATGAAGGATACGTGGGGCTGTAGTTGCGGATTAAACAATGGGGGCGTGCTCAGGTGAGAAATGCGCGTCGCGCCGAGTGAAGACTGCACCTATGAATCCGACTTTTATGCCGCCTTTCCTCCCTTTATCCGTAATGGCACCTTGCTAGACGGGGCTGTAACATAATGCTTCAAGTGATTCACCTTCACCAAACCGTACTTCGTGTGTGTTAGCACTTTATCAGAGGTGGTTTCTCTTCCTTATTGCCGCCGTACAGACACCTTGACGCCTCTTCAACTTGACCTCGGTTGTCAATAGTGGACGCCATGAGTTGCAGCCTCACGCCGCCG
>CAYTAS010000083.1:0-15719 GCA_964435885.1 uncultured Nitrospira sp.
TGCGGGAAGGTGGCAAGACGGTGGGTTCGGGGGTCGTGACGGAAATCTTGGCGTAGCGAGGAACGCAGGCGGACAGGGGGCAGGCTGACACGAGATTTTCTGTGTTTGCCCGTAGATGGTCCTGTCAGCTTGTCTCAAGGAGAAAGAGATGCGTGAAATTATCGACATGGCTTGTACGCTCTGCAAACAGCGAAATTACTCGACCATGAAAAACAAGAAGAACGATCCGGATCGGTTAGAGCGAAACAAGTTCTGCAAGTTCTGCCGAAAGCACGCGCCTCATAAGGAAGTGAAATAAGGTGCTGAGCGGTCAGTGTTGAGTTTTTGAAGCGACGGTGAGCTTAGCACTGAGGGTTCAGGAGGGGCATGGTGTTAATGGTAGCACATCGGTCTCCAAAACCGAGAGTCTGGGTTCAAATCCTAGTGCCCCTGCCACCTCAAGCCTGCTCGGGACCGATGGATAAGCGTCGTAGACCATGGTTTGGGCTATAAGGGGAGGCGCCCGACTGCTATTCAAGTGAACCGTAAGCGGGAATTCTTAAAGGGCCGGATCGATCTAGGGAGAAGGCGGAGATTTAATGTTTAAACGCATGATTGACCCAATTCGATTGTTTTTGACCGACGTGAGAGCGGAGCTGAAGAAGGTTTCGTTTCCGAGTCGTGGAGAGACCGTCGGGTCGACGGCGGTGGTCATTGTTTTTTGTATCCTGATGTCAATGTATTTATCCGTCGTTGATTCATTTCTTTCGTGGTTGGTCGGCAAGCTCATTTGAGCCGAGCGACAAGAGACAGGTGTAGAGGCAGTTCATCGAAGTCTGAGGGTGGTGCATGACAAAGAACTGGTACGTCATCCATACGTACGCGGGTTTTGAGGGGCGTGTGAAGACCAGCCTTATGGAACGGGCAAATCAGATGGGGCTTGTTGAAAAGGTTGGCCAAGTGCTCGTTCCAACGGAAGATGTGATCGAAATCAAAGACGGTAAGCGGCGGACGTCACGGCGGAAGTTCTTCCCTGGCTATGTCCTGATCGAGTTAGAATCGCCGCTCGAGGATGAGACCTTGCAGATGGTCAAGGAAACTCCGAAGGTGACCGGATTTGTAGGAGGAGGTACGGTTCCGATCCCGTTGACTAACGAGGAAGTGGAATCGTTGCTCAAGCAGGTTGATGAGGGCCAAGCTGAGCCTCGTGAGCAGATCAAGTTTATCAAGGGAGACAACGTTCGCATCATCGACGGCCCCTTCCTTGGGTTTAACGGTGTGGTTGATGAAGTCGACCACGATCACAGTCGGTTGAAGGTGATGGTGAGTATCTTTGGGCGGTCGACTCCGGTTGAGTTAGGATTTTTACAGGTTGAACGGATTTAAAAACAGTGCTGAGCGATGAGTGCTGAGTGCTGAGGTAAGGAGCAGATATGGCCAAGGAAGTGTCCGCGCAAATTAAGTTGCAGATTCCGGCAGGGAAGGCCAATCCGGCCCCCCCGGTCGGCCCGTCGCTCGGGCAGCACGGCGTCAACATTATGGAATTTTGTAAGCAGTTCAATGCCAAGACTCAGAAGGAAGGGGACAGTATTATTCCTGTCGTCATCACTGTCTATAAAGATCGTACCTTCAGCTTCATTATGAAAACGCCTCCTGCGTCGGATCTTCTGAAGAAGGCTGCGGGAATTATTAAAGGCTCTGGAGTGCCGCAGAAAGACAAGGTGGGAATGATTACTCGGCAGCAGTTGAACGAGATTGCGCGCAAGAAGATGGCCGATTTGAACGCGGCGGATGTCGAGGGGGCGGCTAAGATCATCGAAGGAACTGCCCGCAGCATGGGCGTCGTCATTCAGGGATAATCTCAGCGCGAAGGAGCAGCAGGTCATGGGGAAGAAAATGAATGCGGCGATCAAGAATGTTGAGCCGCGTGTCTATGGGTTGCGTGAAGCCGTTGAAGCGGTCAAGAAGTCGGCCTTTGTCAAGTTCGACGAATCGGTCGATCTCGCGCTCCGGTTGGGGATCGATCCGAAGCGTTCGGATCAATTGGTTCGCGGAACGGCCTCCCTTCCCCATGGGACAGGGAAAAAGGTCCGCGTTCTCGTTTTTGCGAAGGGAGACAAGGAGCAGGAAGCGCGGCAAGCGGGGGCCGACTATGTCGGGTCTGATGACTTGATGGAGAAAATCAAGGGGGGATGGATGGAGTTCGACTGTGCAATCTCCACGCCGGACCTGATGGCGTCGGTCGGGAAGCTTGGTAAAGTCCTTGGGCCTCGAGGATTGATGCCGAATCCTAAGACCGGCACCGTAACGTTCGAAGTCGGAAAAGCGGTCGCGGATATCAGAAAGGGGCGCGTTGAGTTCAAGGTCGAAAAAGCCGGTATCGTGCATGTGCCGGTCGGTAAAGTGTCCTTCGACCCAACGAAGCTGTACGATAATGCTTCTGCGATCATTGAATCTGTCCTCAAGGCAAAACCGGCCTCCTGCAAAGGGCGTTATCTCAAGAGTGCCACGATCTCCAGCACGATGGGGCCTGGTGTGAAGTTGGATACGGTGGCACTGGCGAAGCAATGGAGCTAGTCGAGCGACGTCCGTCGTCATATGGAAGTTTCGCTGGTTCCGTATTCCTGATTGACGGTTGGCGGTCGTTCGAAGAAGGAGAGTGATGAAGAAGGAAGAGAAGGTTGCCGCAATAGCGGATTTGGCTGAAAAGTTCGGTCGTGCGCGCCTGGCGATCCTGACGGAATGCGTCGGTCTTCCAGTCAATCAGGTGACCGAGTTGCGCAAACAACTCCGTGGAGTCAAGGCTGAGTATCGAGTCGTAAAGAACACTCTTGCCGCTCGTGCTGCAGAGGGAACGGTGTTGGCCGGACTCGAGGCGCACCTCAAGGGTCCGATCGGTGTGGTCATTGGGTATGACGATCCCGTGTTGCCGACCAAGATTTTAAAGGATTTCATCGGTGGGGAGAAGCGTGCAGAAAAGATTCGGATGACCGTCGGAGTGTTGGAGGGCAAGATTCTCCAGCATGAGGAGCTGACGTCCGTTGCGAAGTTGCCGAAGAAAGAAGTCCTTGTTGCGATGTTGCTCTCGGCCATGCAGGGGCCGATTCGTGGAGTCGTCTACACGCTGAACGCAGTCTTGTCGAAGTTTGTGCGAGTCATTGCAGCCATTCAGGATAAACGGAAAGGAGAAGGGGATATGCCAGCTACAGAAGGAAAATTGTCACAAGAGGAATTGATTAAGGCGATCGAAAGCATGAGCGTGCTCGATCTTGCCGAGCTCGTGAAGGGGCTGGAAACTCGGTTTGGCGTGACAGCGGCTGCGCCGGTTGCGCTCGCGGCTGCGCCGGCTGCTGGTGGCGGAGCTGCCGCTCCAGCCGAGGAAAAGACGGCGTTTGACGTCGTGCTCGCATCTGCGCCGGCCGACAAGAAAATTCAAATCATTAAAGTCGTGCGAGAGCTGACGAGTCTGGGGCTCAAGGAAGCGAAGGATCTTGTCGAAGGTGCGCCGAAGCCGATCAAGACCGGGGTGGCCAAGGAAGAAGCCGACACGATGAAGAAAAAGCTCGAAGAAAGCGGTGCTAAAGTCGAAATCAAGTAACCGAGGAATTCGTCATAGTCGCCAGTCGTACGTCAGCGTCGAAAGACTCTTGTGTCGGCTCATACTCGACGTGATGGGGCTGGCGACGGCTGTTTACCGCTAACCAGCGTGGAGGGGGAGGTATGTCCGAAACGACTCTGCGAGATTTCGTCGAGCGAAAAGATTTTTCTCGCATCCGAACGAACATCGATATTCCAGATCTGATCGAAATTCAGAAGCGTTCTTATGAAGAGTTCTTGCAACTTGAAGCCGAGCCTGAACGTCGAAAAGATCATGGTTTGCAGGCGGCGTTGGCCAGCGTCTTTCCCATACCGGACTATAACAATACCGCCATGCTCGAGTTTTCGAGCTATACCTTAGGGACGCCGAAATACGATGAGCGGGAATGCCTTGAGCAAGGGATGACCTTCGCGGTTCCGCTCAAACTGCGTGTCCGATTAGTGGTATTCGACAAGGAGGATAAAGGTCCCCGCAAGAAAGTGCTCGATGTGCGGGAGCAAGAGGTCTACGTCGGCGAATTGCCTCTCATGACCGAGCGAGGAACGTTTATCATCAACGGGACAGAGCGAGTTGTCGTCAGCCAGCTCCATCGATCGCCGGGTGCTTCCTTTACGCATGATAAAGGTAGAACTCATGCGAGCGGGAAGGTGCTGTATTCGGCGCGCATCATTCCGTATCGCGGCTCTTGGCTCGATTTTGAGTTCGATGCCAGAGATATTCTCTATGTTCGCATCGATCGCCGTCGAAAAATGCCGGTCACCATTTTGCTGAAAGCGTTTGCATTCTCGAGCGACGACTTGCTCAAAATGTACTACCCCGTCGAGGAAATTCGGGTGTCGAGCGGGCAGATGTTTCGCAAGCTTGATCCGGAAATCCACCATGGGCTTCGCTGCTCGGTCGAGGTGACGGATAAGCATAGCAAGGAACCGTTGGTGCGGGAAGGCGCCAGGCTGACGAAGGGCCTCATCGCCAAGCTTAAATCAGCAGGGGTCAAGGAAATTCCTATGCTTCCCACCGAATTGGTGGGGCGCGCCGTTCTTACCGAGTTGGTCAACGCGAAGCATGAAAAGCTCGCGGAGAAAAATCAGCGATTGACTGCCGAGATTGTCGAGCAAATTGTCGAGAGCGACGTTGAGGAGTTCAAGGTCATCTATCTCGATACAGCCACTGCGACACCGGTGATCCTCGATACCTTGGAGATGGAGAAGATTGGGTCAAAGGAAGAGGCCATGGTTGAAATCTATCGCCGTCTCCGTCCCGGTGAAACGCCCTCCGTCGATACGGCACGGGCGTTGTTTGATAATTTGTTTTTGAACTCCAAGCGTTACGATTTGTCTCCGGTCGGCCGATTGAAGCTCAATAAGAAGCTCGGATTGGACCTGCCTCTTGAGCAGCGGACCTTGACGGCCCAGGATATTGTGGAAGTCATCCGCTATCTTGTGAATCTCAAGGTCGGGAAAGGTGAAATCGACGACATCGACCACTTGGGGAATCGCCGTGTCCGATCCGTGGGAGAATTGCTAGAGAATCAATTTCGGTTGGGATTGGTTCGGATGGAGCGAAGTATCAAGGAGCGCATGAATCTTCTCGATATGGAAACGGTACTTCCTCACGATCTTATCAATGCCAAGCCGGTTGTTGCGGCGGTGAAGGAGTTCTTCAGTAGCAGTCAGCTTTCTCAATTTATGGACCAAACGAATCCGTTGGCCGAAATCACGCACAAGCGGCGACTTTCAGCCTTGGGCCCGGGCGGACTCACTCGAGAACGGGCTGGATTCGAGGTTCGTGACGTCCATCCCTCGCACTATAGTCGAATTTGTCCCATCGAGACGCCGGAGGGGCCCAATATCGGTTTGATTACTTCATTGGCCACGTATGCGCGGATCAACCAGTTCGGATTTATTGAGGCTCCGTATCGTAAAGTCGTGAAGGGGCGAGTTACGGACGAGATCGAATTTCTTTCGGCGATCGAAGGCGATAAGTACATCATCGCTCAAGCCAACTCGAAGCTCGATGGGTCTGGGAAATTGGTCTCGGAGGCGGTTTCTTGCCGGCATGGCGGAGACTTTGTGATGGCAACTCCGGATCGGATCGACTACATGGACGTGTCGCCCAAACAGGTGGTCAGTGTGGCAACCGCCCTCGTGCCATTCTTGGAGCATGACGATGCCAACCGCGCCCTGATGGGATCCAATATGCAGCGCCAAGCTGTCCCACTGTTGGCTTCTGAATCACCTTTGGTCGGGACCGGGATGGAAGCTGTGGTGGCTCGAGATTCAGGATACGTGATCCAGGCTCGCCGCGCCGGGGTCGTCGAGAGCGTCGATGCGACTCGAATCGTGGTGCGGGCCGATTCGAAAGACGGTAAGAAGGGTAAAGATTCCGGGCTCGATGTGTACGACCTGATCAAGTTTCAGCGGTCGAATCAAAATACCTGCATCACGCAAACTCCGGTGGTTCGAATTGGCCAACCGGTCAAGAAGGGGCAGGTGCTGGGTGACGGGCCGTCGATCGATCACGGGGAGCTGGCGCTGGGCAAGAATGTGCTCGTGGCGTTTATGCCGTGGGGTGGGTACAACTTTGAAGACGCGATCCTGCTCAGTGAAAAATTGGTTCGGGAAGATGCGTTCACCTCCATCCATATCGAAGAGTTTGAAGTGGAGGCCCGGGATACCAAGTTAGGCAAGGAAGATGTCACTCGCGACATTCCGAATGTTGGTGAAGAAGCACTGCGAAATCTAGACGAGAGCGGCATCATTCGGATCGGAGCTGAGGTTAAGCCGGGTGACATTCTGGTCGGTAAGGTCACCCCTAAAGGTGAAACGCAACTGACTCCCGAGGAAAAATTGCTCCGTGCGATCTTCGGTGAAAAGGCCGGTGATGTGAAGGATACGTCACTGACCGTCCCTCCGGGCGTGGAGGGCATTGTGGTCGATGTGAAGATTTTTTCGCGGAAAGGACTGGATAAGGACGAGCGCTCGAAAAGTATCGAGACCGATGACCAGATGAAGCTGCAGCGGGATCACCACGAAGAGCTGCGGATCATCGATGAAGAAAAGACCAAGAAGATACGGAAGTTGTTGCTCGGCAAGGTGGTGGGTCGTGATCTCATGGATCCTGAGAGCGGTGACGTCATCTTGAAAAAGAAGGGTAAATTGACGGCGGAGATTCTCCGGCGATTGCCTGATGATACCGTGCGCCACATCATCCTCAGCGACCCCGATGAGCAAAAAGAGCTGGAGGATGTCGAGCGTCGGGCGAAGGAACAGAGTGAAATTCTCCAGACATTGTATGATGAGAAAGTTGGTCGCTTGAGGCGGGGGGATGAACTGCCTCCGGGCGTCATCAAGCTCGTGAAGGTATACATCGCCATGAAGCGCAAGATCCAGGTCGGCGACAAGATGGCCGGCCGTCACGGAAACAAGGGGGTCGTATCGCGCGTCTTGCCAGAGGAAGATATGCCCTATCTCCCCGATGGAACTCCGGTAGAAATCGTGCTGAATCCTCTCGGGGTGCCATCACGTATGAACGTGGGGCAAATTTTAGAAACTCACCTCGGATGGGCGGCAAAGGCGCTGGGCATCAAGGTTGCTAGTCCGGTCTTCGATGGAGCATCAGAGAAAGAGATCAAAGAATTACTCAAGAAGGCCAAGCTGCCGATGAGCGGACAAGCTCATCTCATCGATGGTAAAACGGGCGAGCCATTCGGTAGTCCGGTCACCGTTGGATACATGTATGTTCTCAAGCTTCACCACCTCGTGGATGATAAGATCCACGCCCGATCCATCGGTCCATATTCTTTGGTAACGCAACAGCCGCTAGGCGGTAAGGCTCAGTTTGGGGGGCAGCGCTTAGGGGAAATGGAAGTGTGGGCGCTCCAAGCCTATGGTGCTGCGTCGACGCTGCAAGAATTTCTCACCGTCAAATCCGACGATGTGCCGGGCCGATCGCGCATGTACGAAGCGATAGTCAAAGGCGAACCGTTCCTCGAGCCAGGTTTACCGGAGTCGTTCAACGTGTTGGTTAAGGAACTGCAGAGCTTGGGACTCGATGTAGAGTTGGTCAAGACGCAAGACTAATCGCTTGTGTGTCGGCTGAAGGCCGGCATCAGAGGAGGTCACTACCTTGGAAGGCGTATATACATTGTTTGAGAAGCAGCGGGATTCCGTGTCGTTCGATTCGATGCGCATTCGCATTGCCTCGCCGGAGAAGATCCGCTCGTGGTCGTATGGCGAAGTCAAAAAGCCTGAAACGATCAACTATCGCTCGTTCAAGCCGGAAAAAGATGGTCTGTTCTGCGCCAAGATTTTCGGTCCCACCAAGGACTGGGAGTGCAATTGCGGCAAGTATAAGCGCATGAAGCATCGCGGGATCGTGTGCGATAAGTGTGGGGTCGAAGTCATTCAATCCAAAGTACGTCGTGAGCGTATGGGGCATATCGAGCTGGCTGCGCCCGTCGCTCATATTTGGTTTTTGAAGGGAGTTCCGAGTCGGATTGGGACACTGCTCGACATGAGCCTCAAGCAGTTGGAAAAGATCCTCTACTTTGAAAGCTATGTCTGTGTGGATCCCGGCTCAACCGACCTCGCGGAAAAAGAGTTGGTTCCGGAGGATAAGCTGCGTACCCTTATCGCTGAGTTTGGAGCGAGTGGTTTCAAGGTCGGAATCGGTGCTGAGGCGATACGCGATCTCCTGAGGAAGATCGACATCAACGCCTTGTGGGATGATCTGCAAATCAAGGCGAAGGCCTCGACATCGGCGGCGATGAAGAAGAAATACGCAAAGCGACTGAAAGTGTTGGAGGCATTCCGTAAATCCGGAAATAAACCGGAATGGATGATTATGGATGTCATTCCGGTTTTACCCCCGGAATTGCGTCCCTTGGTCCCGCTTGATGGCGGACGGTTCGCCACATCCGATCTGAATGACCTCTATCGCCGCGTGATCAATCGAAATAATCGTCTCAAGCGCTTGATGGAGCTGAAGGCTCCAGGAGTCATTATTAGGAATGAAATGCGAATGCTCCAAGAGGCCGTGGATGCTCTTTTCGATAACGGTCGTCGTGGACGAGCCATTCGTGGGCCCAACAAACGCCCGTTGAAATCGCTGAGCGACATGTTGAAGGGTAAGCAGGGGCGGTTCCGGCAGAATCTCTTGGGAAAGCGGGTCGATTACTCGGGCCGTACAGTGATCGTCGTTGGCCCAGAGTTGCGTCTCCATCAGTGCGGCTTGCCTAAAAAGATGGCGCTGGAGTTGTTTAAGCCCTTCATCTTCCACAAGCTGGAAGCGCGAGGAGCGGCCACGACCATTAAAAGCGCAAAACGGTTGGTTGAAAAGGAGCGGCCGGAGGTCTGGGACGTTCTGGACGAAGTGATTCGAGAGCATCCCGTATTGCTGAATCGCGCTCCGACGCTCCACCGGCTGGGGATCCAGGCCTTTGACCCGGTATTGGTCGAAGGGAAAGCAATTCGGTTGCATCCGCTTGTCTGCGCCGCGTTCAATGCCGACTTTGACGGAGATCAGATGGCGGTGCATGTGCCCTTATCGGTCGAGGCGCAAGTTGAAGCCAGAGTCCTGATGATGTCGATCAATAACATTCTCTCGCCGGCTAACGGTAGACCGATCGCGGTGCCGTCACAGGATATGGTGTTGGGATGCTATTGGCTGACCAAAGAGCGATTAGGGGCCAAGGGAGAGGGGAAGGTGTTCGGTTCGCCCGAAGAGGTGCGGATTGCCTTTGATGCGCGAGAAGTCGAAGAGCACGCGAGAATCAAGGTGCGCATCGCGGGTGCGCTGGTACAAACGACCGTCGGCCGTGTGCTGTTGTCGGAAATCCTTCCTCCGGGCTTACCCTTCGCAAACGCGAACAAGCTCATGACCAAGAAGGAGATGACAAAGCTGATCGATGCCGTCTACCGTCAGACCGGCCATCGTGATACCGTCGAATTTCTGGATAAAATCAAAGATCTTGGCTTTACCAATGCGACCAGGGCTGGGTTGTCGATCTGCATCGACAACATGCACATCCCGAGCAAGAAGGAAGATTTTATCGGCAAAGCGCAGCGTGAAGTGAGCGAGATTGAAAAGCAATATTCGGACGGCTTGATCACCAATGGAGAGCGATACAATAAGGTGATCGATATTTGGGCGCATGTCACAGAGCAGGTCGCCAATGAGATGATGAAGGAGCTTGGAGCGGGAGGCGATCCGGCAAAAGCAGAATCGTTTAACCCTATCTTTATGATGGCGGATTCCGGCGCTCGAGGCAGCTCGCAACAGATTAGACAGCTGGGTGGGATGCGCGGTCTGATGGCCAAGCCGTCCGGTGAAATCATTGAGACGCCCATCACCGCCAATTTCCGCGAAGGGTTGACGGTGTTGCAGTATTTTATTTCGACCCACGGTGCCCGGAAAGGCCTCGCTGATACGGCATTGAAAACAGCAAACTCAGGTTACCTGACTCGACGATTGGTCGATATCGCTCAGGACGTGATTATTCATGAGATCGACTGCGGCACGCGCGACGGCATTCTTGTCAGCGCATTGGTCGAGGGCGGTGAAATTATTCAGCCGTTAGGGGAGCGCGTTCTTGGTCGTTTGGCGGCAGAAGATATTCGTGATCCCGTTACCGGCGAGATCATTGTGTCGTGGAACGAAGAGGTTAACGAGGAGTTGACGAAATTGATCGTGGAGGCCGGGGTTGATCGAGTCAAGATCCGGTCCGTTCTAACTTGCCAATCACCTCGTGGTGTGTGCCGGGCCTGTTACGGTCGGGATCTGGCGCGCGGGCGTCTGGTTGAAAAAGGTGAGCCGGTCGGCGTCATCGCCGCGCAATCCATCGGTGAGCCGGGTACGCAGTTGACGATGCGAACGTTCCACATTGGAGGTACGGCCAGTAAAGTCGTCGAACAGACCGTGCTCGAGGCGAAGCATGCCGGGCGAATCAAATTTATGAGTTTCGATGCAAAGAAGAACGCAGATGTCCACAACCCTGGGATCGCGGTTCGGAATAAAGACGGTGAATGGGTTGTGATGAATCGAAATACCAAGATCGCAATCGTTGACGACAGTGGGCGCGAGCGTGAGAAGTACCCAGTGGTGTATGGGGCTAAGATTAAAATCAAAGACGGTGATCCGGTAGTGGTCGGCCAGAAATTAGTCGAGTGGGATCCCTACTCTCTCACAATTTTGACGGAAGTGGGCGGGCGAATCGCGTACGGTGACATTATCGAAGGCGTCACGATGAAGGATGAGTTCGATGAAGTGACCGGTTTATCGCGTAAGGTCATCATTGAGCATTCTGGTCAGACCCTTCGGCCGCGGGTGTCTATTAAAGATGAAAGTGGGAAGACGGCCAAAGTTGCCGGTGCATCGACAGCGGTTGCGCGGTACCTATTGCCGGTGGGTGCCCATATTTTCGTCGAAAAGGGCGCCACAGTGTTTCCGGGGGATGTGTTGGCAAAGATTCCTCGTGAAACGACGAAGACCAAAGATATCACCGGCGGTCTTCCGCGTGTGGTGGAGCTTTTCGAGGCAAGGAAGCCCAAAGAGCAGGCCGTCATTACTGAGATCGATGGCGAAGTGTCATACGGCGGCTTTGTGAAAGGCCAGCGCAAGGTACTGGTCGACAATAAGATGGGAGACGTGAAGGAGTACTTCATTCCCAAGGGCAAGCACGTCAATGTGCATGAAGGTGATTGGGTGCGAGCCGGGGAGCCGTTGATGGATGGATCGGCGAATCCTCACGACATCCTTGATGTGCTTGGACCGAATGAATTGCAGAAGTATCTCGTGGATGAAGTGCAGGACGTGTATCGATTGCAGGGCGTGTCGATTAATGACAAGCATATTGAAATCATTGTCCGGCAAATGTTGCGGAAAGTGCGCGTCGAAGACCCTGGCGACACGCAGTTTTTGCCCGGCAGTCAAGTGAGCAAGAGTGTGTTCGAAAAAGAAAATGAACGAGTCCTTGAAAAAGATGGAAGTCCTGCTCTCGGCAAACCCGTTTTGCTTGGTATCACCAAGGCAGCGTTGACCACCGACAGCTTTATCTCGGCGGCTTCTTTCCAGGAGACGACGCGCGTACTCACGGAGGCGGCAATCAACGGACGAGAGGACGACCTGTTGGGGTTGAAGGAAAATGTCATCGTGGGCCGTTTGATTCCGGCTGGGTCCGGGTTCGAAGAGTATCGTGACACATTTGTCATGAGCGAGAAGCCGGAGCCTGTGCCGGTAAGTGTCGGTTCAGCAGAGAATCCTGCGCCATCCGATGCTACGGTTCAAGCAACTTCCGGAGAAATAGCTCGATCCTGATAAAAAAGAAATCACCTCCACTTGACAGCCGTACGCTTGATCAATATAATCCTGCGGCTTTGGGATTGATTGTAAGTGCTTTTTGTTTTTGAAGAAGGGCTAAGCGGATGCCGACGATAAATCAACTGGTGCGAAAGGGAAGAGTTTTTGTCAAGGCAAAAACAAAAAGCCCTGCTCTGAAGTCTTGTCCACAAAAAAGAGGCGTTTGCTTGCGTGTCTACACGACTACGCCCAAAAAGCCAAATTCCGCCTTGCGTAAGGTTGCTCGAGTGCGTCTCACGAACGGGATGGAGGTTACGACCTATATCCCAGGGGTGGGGCATAATCTGCAGGAGCACTCCATCGTCCTTGTGCGTGGGGGGCGCGTCAAGGACCTTCCTGGTGTGCGGTACCATTTGGTCCGTGGGGCGCTGGATGCGGTGGGGGTAGCGGATAGAAAGCAGAGCCGCTCAAAGTATGGGGCAAAGCGGCCAAAGTAATAAATAGATCGATTTCCTGATTTCAACCAAGTTCACCTAATAGGATAACATGCCACGCAGTAGATTTTTGGGCCAGCGGGAAGTGCTTCCGGACGTGCGGTATCGCGACAAGCTGGTTGGGAAATTCATCAATACGTTGATGGTCAGCGGAAAGAAAAGTACCACTGAGCGTATATGTTATGGGGCGTTCGATATCATACAGGAGAAGACCGGAGGTGACCCGCTGAAGGTATTCAGGTCAGCGGTTGACAACGTCAAGCCGATTGTCGAGGTCAAGTCTCGTCGGGTGGGCGGGGCTTCCTATCAGGTTCCTGTTGAAATCCGGCCGGCACGTCGAGTCTCGTTAGCGCTAAGGTGGTTGTCGCAGTTTGCTCGTACGCGCGGTGGGAAGAGTATGCGAGAAAAACTCGCAGCCGAACTGTTGGACGCATCAAGTAATACCGGGGCTGCGGTGAAAAAACGGGAAGACGTACATCGAATGGCAGAGGCGAATAAGGCATTCGCTCATTATCGCTGGTAGCGTCATTCTGTGCTGCAGTCGAGCCGTGCTGCGATCCGCAGAATTGAGTGCTCTTGTATCGCAGCAACGTGGTGCGGCTTGATTTGCAGCACAAGTGTTTTTTAGGGGATTAAGGTGGCTCGTCAAACACCCTTAGAGCGTACAAGAAACATCGGTATCATGGCTCATATTGATGCCGGGAAAACTACGACTACCGAGCGAATTCTCTACTACACCGGTCTCACTCACAAGTTGGGTGAGGTTCATGAAGGCGCAGCGACCATGGACTGGATGGAGCAGGAGCGTGAGAGGGGAATCACGATTACGTCTGCCGCTACAACCTGTTTTTGGCGCGACCATCGTATCAATATCATTGACACTCCGGGCCATGTGGACTTCACGATTGAGGTTGAGCGGTCGCTGCGTGTGCTCGACGGAGCGGTGGCGGCGTTCGATTCCGTCCAGGGGGTTGAGCCACAGTCGGAGACGGTGTGGCGGCAAGCGGATAAGTATAATGTCCCGCGCATGGCCTTTATGAATAAGATGGATCGGGTCGGGGCCGATTTTTATGGGAGTGTTCAATCGATTATCGATCGACTCGGTGCCAAGCCGGTCCCGATTCAAATCCCAATCGGTCGAGAAGCGGAGTTTCGCGGGACCGTCGATCTCATACGGATGAAGGGTTATTTTTACGACGACGAGACGCTGGGCGCGAAGTACAAGGTCGATGAAATTCCGCAAGATCTTCTCGCTCAAGCAACGGACTACCGTGAGAAGATGCTCGACGCCGTCGCGGAGTTTGATGACCAAGTGATGGAGAAGTACTTGAATGGTCATCCACTGACAGAGGAAGAAGTGATGCGAGCAGTTCGCGCGGCGACAATCTCCATGAAAATCACTCCGGTGCTCTGTGGATCTGCCTTTAAGAATAAGGGGGTGCAGCAACTCTTGGACGGCGTGGTTGATTATCTTCCTTCGCCGCTTGATATTCCTCCGGTAAAAGGAGTCGAGCCGAACAGCGGTAAGGAGGTTGAGCGGAAGTCCGACGATGCTGAGCCTTTTGCGGCACTGGCATTTAAGATCATGTCTGATCCGTTTGCCGGTCAATTGACGTACTTCCGTGTGTATTCAGGGACGCTCAAGACCGGTACGCCTGTTCTCAACGTGACCAGGGGAACTAAAGACCGTATCGGGCGTCTGCTTAAGATGCATGCGAACAAGCGGGAAGAGATCGATGAAGTTCATGCCGGCGACATTGCCGCGGCCGTAGGGCTTAAGGGGGCTACCACAGGGGACACGCTGGCTGATGAGAAGCGGCCCGTCCTGTTGGAGGTGATGAAATTCCCCGAGCCGGTCATTGCGATGGCGATTGAGCCAAAAACTAAGCAGGATCAGGAGAAAATGGGCTTTGCCCTCCAGAAGCTAGCGCAAGAAGATCCTTCGTTCCGTGTGCGGACCGATGAGGAAACTGCGCAGACAATCATTGCCGGGATGGGTGAATTGCATCTTGAGATCATCGTTGATCGGATGCTGCGCGAATTCAAAGTTGAGGCAAACGTCGGAAAGCCCGAGGTTGCGTTTCGGGAAACGATTCGGCGGAAAGCTGAGGCCGAATCAAAATACATCAAGCAGACTGGTGGTCGCGGCCAGTATGGTCATGTTGTTCTGACGGTGGAGCCTTCTGAGCCAGGTAAGGGGCTGGAGTTTGTGAATAAGGTCGTCGGCGGCGCGATTCCTAAGGAATATATCCCTGCAATTGAAAAAGGCGTTCGGGAGCGAATGGAAACGGGAGTAGTCGCGGGTTACCCTCTCCGAGATGTGCGGGTGACAGTTATTGATGGCTCCTATCATGATGTTGATTCCAATGAGATGGCATTCAAGATCGCCGCTTCCATGGGTTTCTCTGATGCCTGTAAGAAGGCTGACCCTGTCCTGCTTGAGCCTATCATGAAAGTTGAGGTCTTAGTCCCTCAGGAGTTCATGGGAGATGTAATTGGGAATCTCAATGGGCGGCGGGGTAAGGTGCAGGGAATGAAGGTCCGTGCCGGTGCTCAAGCAATCGATGCCGCAGTGCCGTTAATGGAAATGTTCGGCTATGCAACTGATCTTCGGTCTCGAACGCAAGGCAGGGCTACCTACAGCATGGAGTTTGATCGTTACGACCAGGTTCCGAAGAACATTGCGGAAGCCATTGTTAGGAAATAGCGGTTACTGAATTACGGGAGGGAGTGGCATATGGCGAAGGCGAAATACGAGCGGAAGAAGCCGCATGTGAACATCGGGACGATCGGGCACGTGGACCATGGGAAGACGACGTTGACGGCAGCGCTGACGAAAGTGTGTGCGGATAAAGGGATGGCGAAGTTCATTAGTTATGACGAAGTGGCTAAGGCGTCGGAGAGTCAAGGGCGGCGAGATGCGACCAAAATCATGACCATCGCCATCAGTCACGTCGAGTACGAGACCGACAACCGACACTATGCGCACGTGGATTGTCCGGGGCACGCCGACTACGTGAAGAATATGATCACCGGCGCGGCCCAGATGGACGGGGCGATTCTCGTCGTGAGCGCGGCGGACGGCCCGATGCCGCAGACCCGCGAGCATATCTTGCTGGCGCGGCAGGTCGGGGTGCCCTACATCGTCGTGTTCCTGAACAAGGCCGACAAAGTCGACGACAAAGAGCTCTTGGAGCTGGTGGAGCTCGAAGTACGGGAGCTGCTGTCCAAGTATGGGTTTCCGGGGGATAAGACGCCGATCATTCAAGGCAGTGCATTGCAGGCCATGGAAGGGAATCAGGGGCCCTTGGGTGTGCCGGCCATCATGAAGTTGCTCGAGGCCGTCGATACCT
>CAYTAS010000084.1:0-15567 GCA_964435885.1 uncultured Nitrospira sp.
CCCGCGCCTAAAACGCTCTCTTGCAATTTCTAGCGGGATGGTCAGGCCTGACTATGGAGTTATTGGCGAGAAGTGTAGCGCTGATGCGAGGAGTAAATTACTTGAGGGGGAAAAGGGGGACAACAACTGTCGCTTCCAATGCGCAATGACTGTCGGGTGGACGCCGTGCGCCGTACCATGATCAACGTGTTCCCCGCGCGAGTGGGGATGAACCGCGGTTGCACGCCTAATCTTGAGGATGTAGCGCCCGTCCTTCGGGGCGGGCGATCAGGAATGGTTGCGCAAGTTGTGAGGGGGATTCGGCCTCTGTGCCGATCCTCGAAAATGTTTGGCCATCGGCCCTCCGTACCCTAAGATGGCGGCATGTCAGCGCAGGCCGCTCAGGTTCCTCCTGAACCCGATTTCGTCACAGAAGAGCCTTCGGCAGACCTCACGGACACGGGGCTGATCTGTCTCCTCTTCCTCGCGCGATTCTACGAACTTCCGGCCGACGGCTCGCAACTCCGGCATCTCTACGCGCAGTCCGGACAGGCGCTCTCCGACACCGATCTCCTGCGCGCCGCCACGCACATCGGGCTCAACGCCGGCGTGGCCCAGGCTACGTGGGACCAGTTGGTCGGAATGCCGTTGCCCGCGATGGCCAGGTTGGTGGATGGGCGGTATCTGGTGGTGGCAAAAGTTCATGATGAACAAGTGTTGGTCCAGCATGCCGACGAGACGCGCTCCCTCGTCCTGTCTCGTGACCGATTCGAACTGATCTGGACCGGGGAGCTGCTGCTTTTCGACAAGCAAGCCGGGGCCCGGCTCCAAGACCTCCCATTCGGTGGCACGTGGTTCATTCCGGCGATCGTCAAGTACCGAAAGTTGTTCAGGCAAGTGGTCATCGCTTCGTGTTTCCTTCAGCTCTTCGCCCTGCTGATTCCGCTCGGTACGCACGTGGTGATCGACAAGGTGCTCGCGCACAAGGAGATTGCGACGGTGCACGTCCTGGCCGGCGGCATCGTCGCGCTGGCGCTGTTCGAGGCGATCTTCGGCGGGCTTCGGACGTACCTGTGCGCCCATACGACGACTCGCGTGGCTGTCACGCTCGGCGCCCGGCTCTTTCGGCACATGCTGGCGCTTCCCTTGTCGTATTTTGAATCCAGACCTGTCGGCGAGACGGTCGCGCGCGTGCGCGAATGGGAGCAGATCCGCCGTTTCTTGGCCGGCCAGTCGATCACGGTGGCGGTCGATGTCGCCTGTATCGCCGTCTTCTTGGCGGTGATGTGGTTCTACAGTTCCATGCTTACGCTCATCGTGATGGCCTCATTGCCGATCTATGGACTGTTGGCCCTGGCCATCACCTCGTCACTCCGAACTCGTTTGCGTGAACAATGCGATCGAGGCGCCGAGAGTCATGCGCTCCTGGTCGAGGCCGTCAGCGGGGTGCAAACGGTCAAGGCCCTGGCGGTTGAGCCGTCGCTGTTTCAGAAATGGGACGAGCAAGTAGCCGGGTACGCGCGGGCCGGTTTCCGAGCGACGAGCCTGATCACCATGGCCGGGCATGCCGCTGCCTGCGTGCAACAGATCACCACCGTGGCGGTCTTGTGGGTGGGCGCCTATCGGGTGCTCGCCGGAGAGCTCAGCATCGGGCAGTTGATCGCGTTCACGATGTTGTCCGCGCACGTGACCGGGCCGCTCCTTCGTGCGGTCAAGCTCTGGGAGGAATTTCAACAGGTCGGGGTTTCGGTGCGACGCCTGGGTGACGTGCTCAATGCGCAACCGGAGCCGTCCTACCATCCTGATCGGACGACTCTTCCCTGCGTGAACGGGCAGGTCTGTGTCGAGGACGTCGTCTTTCGCTACCGACCGGATGGTCCGGCGGTCCTCAAGAAGGTGTCGTTCACGGCGGAACCCGGCCGGATCATCGGCTTCGTCGGACGGTCCGGGTCCGGGAAGAGCACGATCGTCACGCTGATGCAGCGTCTCTACGTGCCCGAGCAGGGGAGAATTCTGATCGACGGCGTCGACGTGATGCAGGTGGACCCGGCCTGGCTGCGCAGGCAAGTCGGCGTCGTGCGACAAGAGCACGTTCTCTTCAACGCCTCGGTGCGTGAAAACATTGCCCTGATCGATCCCGGGATGGCGATGGAGCAGGTGATACAAGCGGCAACACTAGCCGGAGCCCACGAGTTCATTATGCAGTCGGCGGATGGCTACGACACCGTGATCGGCGAACAGGGACGGACCTTCTCGAGCGGGCAGCGCCAACTGATCGCCATTGCCCGGGCGTTGGCCGCGAATCCGCGCATTCTGATCTTCGATGAGGCTACCGCCGCGCTGGACGAGGAGTCCGACGCGGCGATTCAGCAGAACATGTCGCAGATCAGCCATGGACGGACGGTTTTCGTGATGGCCCACCGGTTGAGCGCGGTTCGGCAGGCCCATCGCATCTATGTCATGGAGAGAGGCGAAATCGTCGAGCAGGGAACGTACGACGATCTGCTGCGAACCGGCAAATGTGATGCGAAGTGGCATGCGCATCAAGCGGCGTAGGGCGTAGATCGGCGCGGGGAGAGACGAATGGGATTCGGGGCCATGGCTCAGCATTGGACGGTCTGGAAAGCGGCCTGGCGGGCCGCATCAAGCCGACCGTTAGGGGAGGTGACGGCCGGCGCGCGCGCGACCGAGTTTCTTCCCTCGGTGCTGGAGATCCAACAGGCGCCTCCCTCGCCGATCGGACGCGCCTTGCTCTGGACCATCGTGGCGGCGTTCGCGGCCGGCGTGCTCTGGGCCACGCTCGGAAGGATGGACGTCGTCGCGACGGCTCAGGGCAGGATCATTTCGGGCGGCGACTCGAAGATCATCCGGACGGACGAAGCCGGGGTGATCGCGTCCATTCATGTGCAGGACGGACAGGCGGTCAAGCAGGGCGAGGTCCTGGTCGAGCTGGATGCGACGCGGAACGTCACGGATCGAGCACGAGCGGTGAATGGGTATCGCGCGGCCAACGTGGGCGCCGCTCGCCTGCGGGCCCTCATTCACGGCCAAGCCACGTTTGAGGCGCCGACCGGCGCGGACGAGGCCTATGTCCTGGCGCAGCAACAGTTGCTGCGAGATCAATCGGCCGAGTACCACGCTGGCCGGTCGGCGGCTCAGCACCTCGTCGAGCAACACCGGGCCGCCGTCGAGCAACACCGGGCCGCCGTGGGCCGCGCCAACGCGCAGCTTCGTCGCCTCAAAGCAACGGTACCGATGGAGGCCGGAGAGGCCGAAGCCGACAAGGCACGAGAATTCGCCGCTCACAAGAAGCAACTCCGGCATGCCCGGGCGGCGCTGGCCGAGGCCGAAGAACAGTACCGGGCCATGGTGTCGGAGTTTCAGCAAACGAAACAGGCTGAGCTGGCGGCATTGGAAACCACCATCGCGTCTCTCGCGCAAGAGATGGCAACGGTCGAGGCAACGGGCGGGTTGCAGCGACTTGTCGCGCCGGTCGATGGGGTCGTGCGGCAATTGGCCGTGCAGACGGTCGGCGGCGAAGTGACAGCAGCCCAGCCGTTACTGATGGTCGTGCCGAAGGACCAGCCGGTCGAGGTCGAGGCGCAGGTCAAAACCAAAGATAGAGAGTTTGTCCGGAAGGGGCAGCCGGTGGACATTCGAGTCGACACCGCTCAGGTCACCCGCCACGCCACGATTCCTGGGCGCGTGGTCACGGTTGCGGATGAGGCGGTATCCATCGACAATGTGGGTCTGGTGTATCCTGCCAGAGTCAGTCTGGATCGAGGATCTATCCAGATCGAAGGCCAGCCGGCCGATCTTTCGCCTGGGATGGCGGTGACGGTGGAGATCCGGACGGGCGAGCGGCGGATCATCGAGTATCTGTCGGGTCTATTGCTGAAGTCCATGAAGGAAATCCTGAGAGCGAGACAGACGCATGACCGAGTGGAATCTCTTGTGTCGTGTGATGACATGACCTTGACTTGAGTTCACCCTTCCCTCACACTCTCAGCGATGTACGACCAGTCTGAAAGCGAGCTGTTGCGTCTGTTGGCCGATCGGGCGGGTATTGTCGCCGATTACTATGACATTGCCGGCACATGCCATGTGACGACGGATGAGACGCGTCGGGCGATCCTCTCCGCAATGGGGCTTCGAGTCGGGAGCCGTGAGGCGCTGATCGAGGAGCTGGTGGCGCGGGACAACCGTCTCTGGCTGCGGGGCTGTGAACCGGTCCATGTGATTCGGTCGGGGCGTGAGGTCGGACCATGGTCGCTTCATGTCCCCTGCGAGGTCTCCGATGAGGCCGTGCTGCAGGTGCGCTGTTCGCTCCGCCTCGAGTCCGAAGCACAGTCGCGTGAGTGGACGGAGGGGCCTGGCCTGAGGATTGAAGAAACACGCACGATTCACGGCCGCCGGTTTGTCCGCGTGGCGCTGCCCATCCCACCGGACCTGCCGCTCGGGTATCACACGGTGACGGCTTGCGCCAAAGGAGGTGGCGCCACGGTCAAGGCCACCTGCCGTTTCATCGTGGCGCCGGAGCGCTGTTATATCCCGGATCAACTCCACCACGGCGCCCGATGGTGGGGCATTGCGCTGCAGCTCTATTCGCTGCGAAGCGAGCGGAATTGGGGCATCGGCGATTTCGGAGACCTGGCCTCCGTTGTGGAATGGACCGGGCGGCAGTTGGGCGCGGCGGTGATCGCGCTCAACCCGCTCCACGCGTTGAAGAATACCAAGCCCTATCACATCAGCCCCTATTCGCCGTCGAGCCGTCTGTTTCTGAACGATCTGTATATCGATGTCGAGCACGTGGCGGAGTCTCACGCGCCGGCGGTGAAGGCTCACCTTGCGGATCCATCGTTCCACGCTCGAATCGACGCGGCCAGACAAGACGCATTCGTGGAGTACGATGCGGTGAAGGCGATCAAACGGGAGGCGCTCGAGCTGTGCTATCGGGTGTTTCTTCAAGAGCATTTCGAAGGCGAAGAACCGGAGTTGCGACCGAAGACCGAGCGTGGATGGACCTTCCGCCGATTTGTCGAGCGAGAAGGGGAATCGCTGGCTTCCTATGCGTTGTTCCAGGCATTGGAAGAATCGCGGCAAGCCGAACAGGGTGTCTCGGCGACATGGGCGGACTGGCCGGAGCCTTATCGAATCCCGACATCAGCAGCCGTGGCGGAGTTTCGGCGGAGCCACATGCGGCGAGTGCGATTTTTTCAGTATCTTCAGTGGCTGGCGGCCGACCAGCTGCTTCAGTTGGCGAAGCAGACGCAGGAGGCAGGGATGCCGGTCGGGTTCTATCATGACCTTGCATTGGGGAGCGATCGCTATGGCGCGGATGGATGGCGGTCGCAAGACGTGCTGGCATTGGACGCCGATTGCGGAGCGCCTCCCGACGCCTTCGCTCCGGATGGGCAAAATTGGGGGTTTCCCCCCCTCGACCCGCTGCGACTTCGCGAGAGTGGCTATCAGTACGTCATCGAAATGCTCCGGAAGAACCTCCGTTACGGCGGCGCGATTCGACTCGATCATGTCATGGCGCTCTTTCGGCTGTTTTGGATCCCACGTGGTCTTCCTGCCTCGATGGGGACCTATGTGCATTACCGGGATGCGGAGCTGCTGGCGATCTTGGCCTTGGAGAGCGTGCGGGCCGATGCGCTCGTGATCGGCGAAGATCTTGGGACGGTGCCGGATTGGGTGCGCGACCGCCTGGAGGCGACCGGTGTCTTGTCGTATCGAGTCTTGTACTTTGAGCGGACCCATGCAGGGGCATGGAAGCCTCCGGCTGATTATCCGGCTCAAGCCCTTGCCGTCGTCACGACTCACGATCTCGCGACGCTCAGCGGATACTGGGAAGGGATCGATATCGAGACACGATTCGGGCTTGGCCTGTTTGTTTCCGAACAAGCTCGGTCCGCCATGTCGTCAGGTCGGCAATGGGAGAAAGCCGGCATTCTCGCCGCGTTGAAGTCCGAAGGACTCCTGCCGCCCGGTGTCTCGGACGATCCGGCCCAGGTCCCGATGATGACGGCCGAGCTGGCGGAGGCCGTCCATCAATACTTGGCACGCAGTCCGGCCTGGATTGTGTTGGCGAATATTGAGGACATCATCGGCGCCCATGCTCAAGCGAACCTTCCCGGGACGTTGGACCAGCATCCGAATTGGTGCCGGAAGTTGGACTCCACCGTCGACAAGATGACGCACGATTCACGATTCGAGCGATTTGCGGCCCAGTTGCGTGTGACCCGTCCTTCTGTGTGAGCGCGTCCGTGGACGAACCTGTGTGTGATTCCTGTTCTCGGCTGGGAATCGATGCATGCCGCCGGAGCGGCGTGGGGCGATGATCGCCACGAAGCATCGTGACCGTCTCGCGCTCGGGATCGCCGGAGCCTGCTTTCTTGTCATCACCGTCATTGAGCAATTGTCCCCCGCCAACGTCGTCGTAGCCTATGGATACGTGTTGCCGATATTGTTGGTCACGACCCTCCGAAATCGGACCATCATGATCGCGACCGTGTTGGCCTGCGTGGTCGCGACCTATGCAGGGTTGCTCCAGCCGACGAAGCCGGGACGATTTCAAGCGGCGGTCATCAATCGGAGCGTCGTCGTCGCTGTCCTGCTGTCGGTGGCGTACCTTGGCGCGAGTCGGGAAGCGCGAAAGGCACGGGAGGAGGCGGCGCGGGCGGCTCTGGCCAGGGAAACTGAAAATTTGCTCAAGGCCAATGCCCAGCTCGTTCAGGCAAAGGATCAATTGAATCGGTCGGAGCGGCTAGCCGCCGTCGGACAGCTGGTCGCGTCCGTCGCTCATGAGGTGGGCACACCGCTTCACTCCATCGCGTGGCATGTCCAGGCGTTAGGAGAGGAGCCGGGCGCAACTCCGGAGATGCAGCAGCGGATCGCCATCATCGACGAGCAACTGGCGCGCGTGGTGCGGATCATCCAAGACTTGCTGTCCTCCACTCGGCAGCGTCAACCGGAGCCTCGGTGGTGCGCCGTCGAGGACGTCGTCAATCCGGCGGCGGCCTTGGTGGAGCCGGCTTTTCATGCCAAAGGGATTGCGCTGACGATCCCGATTCGTGAAGATCGGCCGCTCGTCTGGGCCGATCAAGAAAAGATTCATCAGGTTTTGGTGAACATTCTCGCGAACGCGCTGGTCGCCACTCCTCCCGGAGGAGCGGTGACGATCTCGGCGACAGCTCGCGACGCTACTGCGGCAGAGCGAGAGCGTGGGGCACGGAGAATTGATCCGGTGCCTCAGCTGGTGTTGGTTCTTGCGGTTCAGGATACAGGATGCGGGATGCGGGAGGCTGACGCAGAAAAAGCGTTCGAGCCGTTCTTTACGACCAAAGCGGTTGGAAAGGGGACCGGCTTGGGGCTATTCTTGAGTCGCGAGACCGTGGTGGCCCATGGAGGAACCTTGAGCCTGACGAGCGAGGTCGGTCGTGGGACCACGGTGACGATGACGCTACCTGCGAAACAACAGACCTCCGCTCGGTCGATGGAGGGAGCGTGATACAACCAGCGACGATTCTGGTAGCCGATGACGATGCGGTTGCGCGTGAGCTCTTGGTAGAGGCATTGAGGAAAGAAGGCCATCATGTGGAAGCCTTTGCGAGCGGAGAGGCCGTCATTGCGCGGGGGCGCCAGGGCCTGGTCGACTTGGTCTTGACCGATATCCGCATGGGAGCCGTGGATGGGCTGACGGTCTTGCGAGAGCTCAAGCGCACGAACCCCGATACCGTGGTCGTGGTGTTGACCGCTTTTGGCTCTCTGGAAGGTGCGATTGAGGCGATCAAGCAGGGCGCGTATGATTATCTGGCAAAACCGTTCAAAAAAGAGGACATCAAGCTGGTTGTCAAGCGGGGCCTGGATCACTGTCGGCTCCTGCGCGAGAACGCGCGGTTTCGGCATGAGCTGAAGGGCAAGGAGGATTGGTCGCCGTTGGTTGGAAGCAGTCCGGCGATGTTGGAGGTCTACAAGTTGGTTGCGCGCGTGGCCGACGGCAGGAGCACGGTCTTATTGCAGGGAGAGAGTGGAACCGGGAAAGAGCTCATCGCGCGGGCCATTCATACGAACGGCCCGCGTCGCGATAAACCGTTCGTTCCGGTCAACTGCGGCGCGTTGCCCGACACGCTGCTGGAGTCCGAGATGTTCGGATACGAAAAGGGCGCCTTTACCGGGGCGGTGGGAACCAAGATGGGGCTCTTTGAGTCGGCCAATGGAGGGACACTGTTTCTCGACGAGATCGGCGAGCTGGGGCAGGCGTTGCAGGTGAAGTTGTTGCGGGTCATGCAAGACCAGGAAGTTCGCCGAGTCGGGAGTACCACCTCCACCAGAGTCGATGTTCGGATCATTGCCGCAACCAACCGGGATCTTGAACAGCTCGTGAAAGAAGGAAAGTTTCGGAATGATCTCTTCTATCGTTTGAAAGTCGTCCCCATTACCTTGCCGTCATTGGCTGAACGGCGCGAAGATATACCGATGCTGGTGCATCACTTTTTGCAGAAGTGCGCGGCGTGGACCAAGCATGCGGTGCGTGGGGTGCTGCCGGAAACCATGGCGCTCTTGACCGACTATCGGTGGCCGGGCAACGTGCGAGAACTTGAAAACGCGGTCGAGCATGCCGTGTCGTTGAGTCATGGGCCCCTCTTGACGCCGGAAGATTTGCCGAACGTGATTCGGCAAGGAGCGTCTGCGGAGGCCAAGGCACGACATCCGGTCACAGATTTCCACGATGAGGCAACCCTTACGCTGGATGAAGTAGAAAAGCGGCATGTGATTCGCGTGCTGAAAGAGGCGAATGGAAATAAGGTGAGGGCTTCAAAAATCCTTGGAATCGACAGGCGCACCCTCTACCGAATGGCCGAACGATTTGGCCTCGATTTAGGAGAGGAGGCAGAGGGCGCGGCGGAGAAAGAATCTAATCAGTAATTCTTCACTCCGTAAAACGTCTCCGTCGTGTAGGTGCTCGGAACGATTTTCAGCTCGTTCTTGATCAAGCGGAGTTTATTTTCGGCGCTTTGAGGAACCTGGGACTCGGTTGGGCCCCAGCTATCGAACATGGTTTGCTTGCCTTCCGATGACACTTGCAAGCGCAACTTGGTGGTCTGGTCTGTTTCCGGTGTCACAGAGACTTCCGCCCGGCTCCTGACAACGCCGAACCGCCCCCTGACGAGCCAATCCCAGATACTGGGCTGTTCGCCACGGTAGCCTGTCGTGAGCTGAGCGCCGTCCTTCCAATCCACATCATAGTTGTCGTCCTTCAAGACTTTTGAGACGGCAGCTCGCACTTGATCAGCGGGCGCGGGTAACGTCACATCGACCACATCTGGTTCGACAGGACGCTGAACACTGCTACATCCAAAGGTAACGGCGGTGAGGGCGACAATGACGAGATAGTCCTTTCGGATCATTTTGTTCTGGCCTCCTTCAGCCGGTAGACAAGGTGGGTGTCGGTTTGCGTCACTCCTTCAATACGATGGATCCGGCTCAAAACCAACTGAGTCAAGGCGTCCTGATCAGGGATGTCTACGATAGCGATAATATCAGGCTTGCCCCAACAGGGATCGATCGTTTTGATCTCTTTAATTTCCTTAAGTGCTTGAACGACGGCCGATGTCTGTCCAGGATGCACATTAATAAGCACATAAGCCCGATCCGACATACAGTGATCTCCGGGAGCCGGACCGTGAATCGTATATTGGATCGTCCCGGAAGTGGGCTGCTTTATAGCAAAGTCAGTCTGCCCTGTCAACACGGGTTTAGCCTTCACGGGTTTGGAAGTGGGGGAGGCGGACGGGATGGATTTTAAGTTTGATTTTGCCATGGGCTTCACTTCGGCGCAACAAGCACTTCGACCCTGCAGTGCTCGCTGACGCTGGTTAGGGTGGTCTCCAGTCGCTTCGGACTTCCGATGCGACCCTCCGGGTCGTACATGAAACAAAACAAGGTTGAGCCTCGTCCCTGCGCTCGATAATAGGCAGAATCTGCCGCGACCTGATCGGCAAGCTCCTTCGCGCTCAATCCGGATCTGGTCTTCTTGGCGACGACGGCGATCTGATCCCTGTTGATCAGAAGCATCGTTCGCGGTGTGCCCCCTATGTAGGGCGGAGTCCATTCCTCGGTTGCCACCTCGTCGAACTCCACCTTGAGCAATGCGCACAACAGGTCCTGCAAATCATGGTCGTCCTCGATTTCAAGTGTCGGACGGTAGTCACGCCGAAGACGTAACTGGCGAGCGACGGCATGTAGGCGCAGGCAGACTTTCCGCACGAGCTGGAGCGGATCCTGGTCCGGCGCGGGTTCCAAGGACCGAGTCGGGGATGAACCGGTTGAAAATTTGCCCGATGAGGAGTCTTGAACCGTCGAGACAATAGAAAAAGAGGCTCCTGCGCGTGTCGGCGGATTTGGTTCTACGGGGGCCGGTGCGGCGATATTCGCGTGAGCCGGTATGGCGGAGGCTGCCGGCATCGGCGTGGGTGCAAGTTGTGCCGGTGTGTTCTTCACCGGAGCATCAGGTACGGCAGGTATGGGCTGGACAACCGGAGTCGGTGTCGGCGTGGGTAACGGAGAGGGCGTTGAGGCGGCCACCGGAGGAGCAAGGGGGGCCGCCGGTATCGATGTGGGTGTAGCAGTGAGAGCCGGCGTGAGTGCCGGTGGTGGTGTCTGAATTGTTGTTGGATTCCGAATCGGAGCGGATGGGCTTGGGGGAGCCGGTTGCGCCTGCGGTACGGGTGTGGCCGAGGCATTCGATGGCTCTACTATATTGTTCAGCGTGGCCGTCGCGAATGTCACCGGCGAAGTCGTGTGTACGGTCAGGGATGGCGCTGCAGTTGAAACCGGCGCTATGCGCGCGGTGGTGTTGAGCATCGCTTCAGGCGATGGCTTAGGTTGGGGTGGTGGCTTCAGCCCTTGGATCTCGAGTTTCCGGTCCTCCAGGATCTGTATCAGGCCCTTAACGACGGCGAGGCATCGCGTGACGTCGGCCTTGTCCGCGGTCCGAATTTTGAAATTCCGGTGCGTGTGAAATTCCTCAGAGCGTTCGCCGAATGTGTGCCGCAGACATTCACGAAACTGCAGCTCGGCTTTGCTTTGCGCCGCATCGCGATAGGGGAATCCTTCTTGGCTGATGTCATGGATTGCGGCGACAACCTCTTGCAATTTTTCGATTCCAAGCGTGACCTCTTCGAGTGGAGTCGTTTTCGATCTGGACCGCTGTTGTTCCGCCGCACGCGCTCGAGCCATGGTTATGTGAAAAAAGTCTAACCGAGGGGGTCCGGCATGACAAGAAAACAGCAAATTTCAGCGGGGTGTGCCGTGACGTTCGGACTGCGGCTAGGGCTCGATCAGGATGCCTGGCGCGAGCAGTTGAGAAACGCTCAAGCAGCCGTGCGGTTGTCGGCCAGCGCAAAGAGCTTGTCGGTGACTTCTATGTTCTTGGAGATCTTCCGAGCGAGCGCTGCGCCTTGTTTACTGAGCTCTAGCGTGACGGTCTTCCTGTTCGCATCGATCCATGGCTTGCGTATCCATCCGTTTTTCTGAAGAAGGCGAACGGTCTTGCCTGCCAAGATGTCGTGGACGCAGAGTGCCGAAGCGATTTCAGCCACCTGGCATTGGGGATGTCGATCAAGATAGAGCAACATACCGGCCTGGACGGGAGAGACACCAAGTGGTTGCAAGCGATGACGGAAAAATCCATGAAGACGGAGGACAGTTTCTAGCGTGGAAGGCCTGCTTGTGTTGCCTTGAAAGGGGGCCATAGGGAGAAGTATAGCGTAAGATAGTGGATGCAGAAAGGAATAAGAGCGAACGGTGTACGTTCTAGAAGCATTCTCCGTCCTGTGATCCCTCGCCGTCCTCCAGTCGTTCACTAAGAGAGATGGCTCCGTTTGGTTGGACATCACTGGTGGCTTCCTTGCAGGAAGCCTGGCGAGTTGCGAAAGACGCAGCAATGGGCCGTGTCGTCAGTTTGTCAGCTCCCGGGACTATCTGGTGCATCTCGAAGTTTCGATCTTCAAGCAATGAAGGAAAAGCTGGTGTTTGTGGTGACGCAAGAAAGAAGTCTATGTCTGATGAGGCGCCGGCATGAGAGAGTTCATTATGCGCATGCATGACGGAACGGACTGAAAGGGTTTCCCGGCCACGTCAATCAAGAAATAGAGAAGAGTTTTAGTCGGTGAAGGGCCCAGCTGGGCCTTTCGCACTTCCTTCCCTAGTGCTTCACGCTCAGCATCTTCGGCGCAGTGGACCTTGGGCGAGGGATCGGCAGGATTTCTAGTTGCTTGTTGCGGTCGTTATGATAAGGTCAACCCCGACGACCAATCATAAGTATGTTTTCCGGGAGACAGTCAACGAGGGAGGACGTTATGCTCTCAGTCAAGAGCCCATTCGTTCAGCATGCGTTGGTCACGATGACGCTCTTTGTAGCCCTCGGTGCGCTCTCGGTGATCTGGCCAGCCATCATTGCCCTTGGACTCAGTGTATTCCTGCTTTTCCATTCTCTCGGCGTCGAACAGGAGATCGTACTCCTGTCGTGGACCGGGGTCAGTCATGTGTCGATCGTTCTCTCCTCTCTTCAGTGACACGGGTTTTCCACGATTCCCTCGTGACGAGTTCAAGCAGCGCGTCCGTCAATCCGGAACTTTTCGTCCGGAACGGATGTGCTTTCTGGTGCGCAGGAGCGCCGATGCGGTTGCTCGACTCGTAGGAGAGGGCCGATACAGGTGAGACAGGCGTGACTGCCAGGAGCCGGCTATGCTCGTCTGGCGGCAATTCCTCGCTCTGCGGATAGTCGCCTTCCGTGGTCGTTATCACCCGATATGAATTTCATGAAAGCGTCTAAGCGCCGGAGGTAGAATCATGAGGAAGAATCAGTGGAAGGTATCCGTGCGTGGCCATTACGATACGCAGACAAAGAGCGCACGGGACCAGCAAGCTTGGTTTGGTGCCCCCGATACGAATTGAACGTACGACCCGCGGTTTAGGAAACCGCTGCTCTATCCAACTGAGCTACGGGGGCATGGCTGAACTGTAGCGCAGTAGAGTCCGGATTGGAAGGGGAGGGGTGCTGATTAGATGCAGACATCTGTAGACCTATCGAAGATACAGGCTCGCCTCATTGGCGAAGCGCTCGCTTCAATGCCATAATTGTGAACACAGCGGAAAGGTGTGCGCGATCATGTCACGATGAATACCCTGGCACTCTTTGCAATCATCTTTGTGCTCAATAGCCTCCCCGCATTCGCACCGCCGACCTGGATGGTGGTGTCTGCGATTGGACTGTCCAGTCCGGATCAAAATCCGTGGCTCACCGCGCTGGTTGCTGCCACGGCGGCCACTGCCGGGAGACTGGTCCTTGCGAAACTGGCGTACATTCTTGTCAGACAACGCTGGTTGAGCGCGCACACCAAAGAGAATATTGATCTGGTGAAAGATCGCCTGGAAAGACAACGCGCGATGACGTTCGGGGCCGTCCTCGCGTATACCTGCAGCCCCTTGCCGTCGAACTCGCTGTTTATCGCCTATGGGCTCACGTCGTTGCCTCTGGCACCGATGGCCGTTGCCGCCTTCATAGGACGGTTTGTGACCTACAGTGTGTGGATGGTCATCGCGATGGACGTTGCACATAGGGTCGTGCTCGATCAAGGATCGGTCATGGCCTTTTTCGGGGGGTATTTCGTCTTGACGCAAATCCTCCTGCTTGCGTTGGTCGTGCTCTTCGCGAAGCTGGACTGGAGGGCCTGGTTCGCCGGCAGGACAGTCCGGCTCATCAGCCAAGCAGGAACGTCCCATCAGAAATGATTCAGCCTTAGCAGACAATCGACCGTGGTTTTCTCTCTGCCGTGCCGGTCAGAAGACAGCTACCCGCAACAGCCTCCGGCGAAGACTTGCCGCTGCCGAGAGGCATGCCAACAGGCCGTGCAGAGATGAACCGTGGAATGGGTCAATCCGTCGATCGATTCCGTCCGCTGTTCGACGACCAGCCCGCAATCGGAACAAGGGCCGGTCGTCATTGACGGCGGCTTATGCTCCTGAATGATCATAGGTCACCAGCTTGGTATTGGAGCGGACCTGTTGATTGCAGACAGCTGCCATAAACTCAGCGTTTGGGCTGGATCGCATGAAGCTCCAAAAGCGCTTCTTGAATGAACCGCGATGAGTTCGTTGTAGTCCCCACTGGACTCTCCGCAGTCGGTTGTCCAACGCGGCGACCGTTCGTTCCAAATCCGTCAGTCGATCGTTCGTGACGACTGGTTGTTCGGGTGCGATCATGTTGTCACCCTCCTTTCGATGGCTTAGACGGCGCAATGTCGAATGACGCCGATGACGAGCCCTTCGATATGAAACTCGTCCGACGGTCGGACGATAATCGACTGCATCATCTCGTTGGCCGGACGGAGTTCGATATGTGCGCCCTTCCTGAAGTACGTTTTGATCGTCGCTTCGCGATTGACCAATGCGACGACGGTTTGCCCGTTCGTGGCCGTTTCCTGCTTGCGCACCACCACCAGATCACCCGGTAAGATGCCTTCGTCTTTCATGGATTCACCC
Source organism: uncultured Nitrospira sp. (assembly GCA_964435885.1). GTDB lineage: Bacteria > Nitrospirota > Nitrospiria > Nitrospirales > Nitrospiraceae > Nitrospira_D. The sequence continues at coordinate 14,530 of CAYTAS010000084.1, forward strand.
TTGACCCTCAGGGCAAAGGTCTCCCCGCCACGCACCATGCTCGGCGGCACGTCCACAAGTTCCGATTGCGGGATGGGGTCGATCGGGAACCCGGCCGCAACGAGACCGGCCATGGGGATCTCCGTCTTTTGTCGTAATTGCTCGAGCACGACCGCGACCACACCGGGAATTTTCCGCATGCCGGTTTCATAACGTGCCACGGAGACCCGCGTGGTCTGCAACGCCTCGGCAAGCTGTTGTTGCGTGAGGCCTAATTCTTCTCGATGACGTTTAAAGTCCAAAGGTTTCACGATGTAGCCATTGGTAACATGTCTGATTGGCTTAGTCAAGAGGGTGAGCGGATGAAGGCGGTGGAGGGATGGGATTAGTTGCGTGGAATGAGGTGTACCGCGCCGGCCTTGAACGCAGCGCGCACGTCGCTCCCGGCGACCAATTTCATGTCTCGTAACGCCGAGTGTGTAATGAGAGCGGTGAGAGGAAATCCGCAGTCGAGCGTCACTTGGACGAGGGCGCCCAGTGATGTGATGCTTCGTACTGTTCCCTTCAGGTGATTCCTGGCGCTTGTTTCCGTAGAACCGGCCAGTTCGAGCGTCACATCCTCGGCTCGTAGACAGACAAATACTTCGGACTCAAGATTCGGTGACGCGATGGCGGTTAACGCCACCGCGCCGACGTGAACCGTCGCCAGCTCGTCTCGCAGTTCCTGAATGGTCCCTAGGACGACGGTTTCGATCCCGACGACGTGCGCAACCTCGGCATTCATGGGCCGACTAAAGACATCTTGCGGTGCGCCTGTCTGCACGATACGTCCGTCAGTGATCACGGCCATCTGGTCGCCAAGAGTAAGCGCTTCGGTCCAGTCATGCGTCACCACGACGGAGGGGATGGCCAACTGCGTGAGGAGTCTGCGTAAATCTTTGCACAGCCGAGCCCTCGTCGGCGCATCGAGCGCCGACAACGGTTCGTCGAGCAGCAAGAGTCGGGGTCGTCTGGCGATCGCACGGGCTAAGGCGACACGCTGTTGTTGCCCTCCGGAGA
>CAYTAS010000085.1:0-15444 GCA_964435885.1 uncultured Nitrospira sp.
AAGGAGGGCTATCACATGACCGACAACCAACCCATTGATTTTATGGTGCGCCCGGCTGGAATCGAACCAGCGACCCTCAGCTTAGAAGGCTGATGCTCTATCCGACTGAGCTACGGGCGCCCCTTATTTTTCAACGACTTACAGTTTGGTATGTTCCGGAACCCTCGGCTAGTGTTCCCGGCGTGTTCTCTTGGAGGTATTTGTGAACCTTTTGGGCTGCTTGAGTCAAGTCTCGCTCCGCAATTGAATTGTACCGCTTCCACATCTTCTCTGACTTATGACCGACGATCCTCATCGCAGTAGCGGTGTCCACCCCTGCCCGTCGAAGGTTCGTTGAAGCGCAGTGGCGCAAATCATGAAATCGAAAATCCGTGATGCCGGCATCCTTCAATGCCGTCTTGAATGATCTGGAAATCCTCCTGAGTGGTTTCCCCTTGTAAGAAAAGACATGGCGCGATGCGAGGCTTCGAACTTTCGCGAGCCGTTGCAGCGCCGCCCTGACATCCGGAGTCATCGGCACTTGTCGTCCTGTGTTGGTCTTGGTATCAACGGATCGGAGCGTAATGAATCCTCGCTTCAAGTCAACGCGATTCCAGGTGAGGCTGACGATTTCACTGAACCGTTGGCCTAATTGGTAAGCAAGCAAGAGCACCGGCTTCAGGTGAGGTTTCGCCTTACGATACAACTTTTCCCACTTGTCATCAGTTAGGACCCTGTCGCGCTCGTTCCGAGGGTTCGGCAACGGCACTAGTGATGCGGCGTTGGCCTGAAGCAGTCCTGTGTACCCCGTCAGGCCTAGTTGGACAGATAGAGGCATCTTGATAAGGTGATGTTTTGGGCTCATCGTAACGACCGAAAGGAACGAAGATGAGACCACAACAGCACAGCCGGGAAGCGGTCGAGAAGACCGTCCGGGACATCAAACGTCGGACGCGGCGTCAGTTTGGCGCGGAAGACAAGATCCGCATCGTCTTGCAAGGGCTTCGGGGCGAGGAGAGCATTGCAGAGCTCTGCCGCCAGGAGGGCCTGCACCAGAACCTGTACTACCGCTGGAGCAAGGAGTTTCTGGAGGCCGGGAAGAAACGGCTGGCCGGAGACACCGTCCGGGAAGCAGGCAGCGACGAGGTGAAGGCCCTGCGCGCTGAATCCACGCAGCTGAAAGAGGCTCTGGCCGAAGCCCTGCTGGAAAACCGCGTGCTGAAAAAAAGCGTGATCGCGGATGGGGAGGCCGGCACATGAGATACGCCGCCTCTGAAAAGCTGGAGATCATCCGCACGGTCGAACAGTCTTCGCTGGGCCTGCGACGGACCCTGGGGCAGATCGGCATTCCCAGATCGACGTTTTACCACTGGTATGACCGCTATGTGTCGGAAGGTTTTGATGGGCTGGAAGACCACAAGCCCGATCCCGGCCCTGTCTGGAACAAGGTGCCGGATGCCGTTATTGAACAACTGGTGACGCTGGCCCTTGCCGAGCCTGATCTGTCGCCGCGCAAGCTGGCGGTGCGGTTTACGGAAGAACAACGGTATTACCTGTCTGAATCGACAGTGTATCGGGTTCTGAAGAGTCGCGACCTCATCACGGCGCCCGCATTCATCGTGATGAAGGCCGCTGACAAGTTCGCCCACCCGACGACAACGGTCAATCAGTTGTGGCAGACGGACTTCACCTACATCAAGGTGACCGGATGGGGATGGTACTACCTCTCGACGGTCATGGACGACTTCTCGCGTTTCATCATCGCCTGGCGGCTGTGCAAGACAATGAGCGCGAAAGACGTCTCGGACACGCTGCGGGATGCGTTGACGGCCACTGGCCTCGACCGCGTGACCGTCCGACACAGGCCGCGTCTTTTAAGCGATAATGGCCCCTGCTACGTTTCGTCGGAACTACGCGCCTGGCTCGATGAAAACGGCATCTCGCACACACGAGGGACGTCCTATCACCCGCAGACGCAAGGCAAGATCGAACGTTGGCACCGCACGCTCAAAGACCGCATCCTGCTCGAACACCATTATCTGCCGGGCGATCTTGAACGGCAGCTCGAAAACTTCATCACCCATTACAACACAAGGAGGTACCATGAAAGCCTGAACAACCTGACCCCTGAGAGCGTCTTCACAGGACAAGGCGCTGCTATCCTGCACAAACGCAATCGTATCAAAGAGAAAACCATGAAGCTAAGAAAGCAATTGCACGTGAAAAGAAAGGCAGCGTAACATCAACCCACGGGAGCCAGAACACCACCTTATTTTCTACGCTCTGTGTCCGGAATTATCTGACGACGTACAGTGCTGATGACCACATGGATATCGGTGGGCGAACCTTTCACTGTCCTTCGATTCTCAAGCCGCTGCCATAGGGATTGGTGGGACTATCGGAGCGATAGGGACTGCCTGCGCCATAGGGATTGCTGATGGAGTCGGGTGAAAACGGAGACCCGTAGCGGCCGTAGGGATTGCTGGTTGAATCAGGATCGTACGGATTGGCGCTCAACTTGCCGCGGTAATTCCCCTGCTGGTCATAGAGCCTTGGCGCGTCGGTCGCGAAGGGATTCGTCGCCGATTGATTACTGAACGGACTACCGTAAGGACTGAAGCGATTGTTGATTCCGTTCGGCGCAAACGGACTCCCCGCCCCGGACGGATTGGCCGTCGAGTTCTGTTTGTAAGGATTGGCGCTCAGTTCTCCGAGATCCTCCGCATAGACGGAGAGCGGTAGTGGCAGCAGGAACAACAGGAGGAAGACAACCCTCATGGCAATGGTCCGACAAACGGAACTACCAATGGCTCAGCGTACTCCCCACATGGAGATCAGCGCAAGCGACTGTCAGGCGCTACAGGCAAAGAAGAATGTCCCCTTTTCTTGCCCCTGAATGACTGGTAGATGCCCGATAGCCCAGGCCGATTGTTTCGTATTTGTTTTATTCTTAACTGCGAATCCGTCCTGGGCTTACTTGAGCGACAAGTGCTTGCTGCACTTCTGATATAAATCGTGAAGGCCCATTCTGCTTGATCGTTCCATACTGTGTCCGATACCAGCCGGAGTAGACCAGATGGATCTCATGGCGGGCGCGGGTGAGGCCGACGTAGAAGAGGCGCCGCTCTTCTCGCAGTTTCGCATCTATTTTCGAACGGTAATCAGGTATCTTACCTTCTTCGAGCACCATAATTACGACAACATCGAATTCGAGCCCCTTGGCTGAGTGTAACGTCATCAGATTGAGATGTGTCCTGGCTCCTCCTTGACCACCAAAGGCCGATACGGTGAATCCAGCCAGACGAGCGTCATTGGCACTCACCTCAGCTAGCTTCTCCACAGCTGCGGCGTCATCCCGAAGCCTTGGCTCACGGACAAGGCATGAGTCCAGGCAGGCCCATCGGAAGTCAGACAACCAATCCCGTAACGGTTGATCAGGCATTCGATGTGAATGCAGGAACTTCACCAAGTCAAGCTGCAAAACTCGCCGGCCACCATCCGCAGTAATGGTCTCATTGAAATTCTGCCAGGCTCTCACTAAGCCGGAGAGTCGTGGTTCGCCTAACTTCCAGCCACCCCCGCACCATGAAGCGCAGTCCTCCAGCCATAAGACAACAGGCGACCGAGGGTACGGGTTACCCTGGTCAATTCTGATGAAGTCCCACTCTCGAGCCTCCACAGCCTTGGCAATTTCATCTCCGTCGTACTGGTTCCTGTACAGGACGGCAATATCACCTATCTGCCGTCCCTGTCGCCGACTCAAAGCATCGGGGATGATTGTGTTGCAGATAAATGCCGCCTGGTCTTCAACGCCTTGTGGGCGGTAATGAATGTCTAGGGTACCAACCTCCTCTACCCCGGACTTGAAACCTCTTACTTCTCCCAACGCAGCCTCCGACGCACGGATGATCGTCGGGCCGCAGCGGTAGTTCATTTGCAGCTGGACGGGCTCAATGCTGTCTCTCTTAGCCAGTTCCTGTAAGAGAGCCGGTTCTGCACCTGTAAAACCGTATATCGACTGATCCGGATCGCCGACGGCAACAAGACGCATCTGCGCGGTGAAGCATAGGCACACCACGATTCGGTGGAGAGCTTGTCCCAAATCCTGGTATTCATCAACCACGAGCACCGGAAACCTGGCTCGCAGTGCCTTTCGCACCCATTCATATTGTTCGACAAGCTGAAGCGCCAGAATAACCATCAAATCGAAGTCAACAAGGCTTCCGTTGAACAGGCGCCGCTCGTAGACTTCAATGACCTTGGCAGCGTCCTCGTCGTCCCCTCGCCACTCGGGCTTGTCTCGGTCAAGGTGCGTGCGACGATACAAATCACACCGGAACATCCAATCACGAGGATTCTCATTGGCCCCGACAACCCTTTCAACAGCTGCTGCCCAGCACCTATATCGTTCCTCCGTTGTCGCTACATTCATGGGATCTGGGACAGGGATGCCGGCAATTCTGGCGTATGGAAGAACGATGTGTTTCAGGCAAAAGGAGTGGAGCGTGCCAATCGTAGACCTTCTTCCATCCTCGACGCCGAGCGCTCCAAGTCTGCGTCGCAATTCCCTGACACATTGGTTGTTGTACGTGATGCCCGCGATGCCGCGAGGCGGCTGAATGTCCTCGGCAAGCATCCGGGCCATCTTGATCGCCAGGGTTCTGGTCTTGCCGCTTCCAGGTCCCGCCAAAATGACGCAGTTGCCCTTCGACTCGTAGGCTTTCCACTGCCCTTTGTTCTTGCGGAGGGCCTCGGCAGCTAGCATGTAGGGGGGCTTAGCCGTGGCACTTGCTGGCGACATACTTTACCCCGTTGAGGACGTACTTCGGGCAAGCCGTTAGCCCCGAGTCAGCGATGACGGACGCAAGTCGCTGCGCAAATCGGCCCTTGCCAACATTCTCGATGTCTGTCAAGAACGGCTCCACGTCCAGCCTAGTCGGTGTCTTAGCCCATCTCTTCATCCGCTCTCGTGCTCGGGTGCTGCCACCAAGGGAGTCCATTGCCTTTGCGAACGCTTCGTGCAGACCGGACTTGAACAGGTCCACCTCAAACGTATGGCTATTCATGCATACGCCGTACTTGGGAGCAATTGCCAAGCGGCCATCGAAGTCCTTCGCCTGCCACGTAGCCTCATCCACAAGGTGGACCAGCATGTGATTGACAACGCGCGTCGGCCCCAGCGGCTCATGCTCCGTCCCATCTTCTTTTGGCGGACGCGGGTCCATATCGGTGAGAGCTGCAACAGGCATGTCCAGCCCTTTTGGACCAAGGAGGATGAGATATGGCTCGAAGTTTGTGCCGGACACAGAACAGACCGAGATCCCAAGTTGATCGAGATCGTGTCCTTGCTGCTTCGCCAGAATAGGGATCAGGAACCGTTCTGCATCCCCTTCGACGAGGATTACGCCACGTGCGAACAGCATCTCACCGCGGTTGACATCAAGGTATCGCTCCAAGTCTGCTACGTCTTCGTCGGATAGATCGAGAGCTGAGGTCGAAACCGCCTCGGTTGCATTACCAGCCGTGGTGCGTCGCAGCAACACAAAATCTCTCACCGGAGTCACACTTGCCACGTGCGGCGAATGAGTAGTCATCAGGATAGTCGCGGAGGCACCCACGCCATCCTCATCGTCGCCGGCGCGTGGTCTCAGATAGTTCCGGAAAATGAGCCTTTGCAGGTTGGGATGGAGGTGTGCCTCGGGCTCCTCAATTGCCAAGATGGTGTGGTCGCGGTCACCATCTGCCACCAACTGGTCATACTCAAGTGCTTTCAGAGCGAAGTAGAGGAGATTAGCAGACCCGAGGCTGGCATCTGCGATACCACGCTTTCCACCATCAATGAACAGTCGGAGGGCGCGAATGAGCTTATCAGGATCAGTAGGCGAAAACCGCAGGACGGTCTCAAGCATCTGGGCAGGCCCAACCATTTCTCTGAGCTTTTCGACGATAGAGGTGGCAACCGCTTCGACTTCATCAACCTTTGCCAACTCCTCTGTAGCGTCATCTACCCCTTCTGCCAGCCGTTCCAAGGCCGTTCGGTCGATAGCACCCGCAGCCTTATCCAGAAGCGGTCGCAAGGGCGAGCGTGTCCATCTTCCAAGATCACCTTCACAATCACGTAATGCCGGGAGCAGTTCAAGCGGAAGACGGCGGCGCACCTCATAACTGATGCGATTTTCCATGCGGTCGCCACCGAAGACAAAGAACTCATAGTCAGCGTCCTTGGCTGGATCACCTTCAAGCCCTGGAAGCGGCTGCCAGACATATGTCAATCGAGCAACCATTGGGTCGGGCTCGACCAGGTGTTCGGCCAGGATGGCCAATTGGTTGTCGTTGTCCTCAAAGTCGGCAATTTCCACGGACACCGTGATCCGGTCGTCCTTTGTAAGTGGGCGCGGCAGACCGTCCCAGAAGTCCTCTTCACGAAGCTTCCTAGCTGAATCTGGAAGCGAAGGGTCAAGGATCAATCTCAGTGCGTGCAGCAGATTAGACTTGCCGATCTTGTTCTCGCCGACAATCACCGCGTTTTCGGCAAGCGAAACGTCAAGGTCAGCGAAGTTACGGAAGTTCTTAATCACTATTCGAGAGATGCGCATTCGTCTTCCCAGGTGAAACTACTGAACCAGCTGACGTGGACAGGAGCGACGATCATCGAACGATGCGGCCCACTGGTCGAGTTGCATATGGCTACATTCGTGTCCAAGAAATCAGGAGCGGTACAGATGATGGCCGCCTGAAAAGAAGACTCATTACCTCGCAGAATGCGAGCTCACCACGGCTTTGAAAGCCGATCTACGACGTCTCTTCGTGACAGGACCCTCGAACACAGTTCCCAACGATCCTTGTCAGGGTCGATAGTCTCTTGATATCGCACCTCGAAGACATCGCGTGCTTTTTGCCTGAGATGGATGTACTCGTCCATCATCTCATCAAGCTTTTCTACACTCTCGATCCACTCGTCTTCGATGGTGTCCGGCAGTCCGCCAAAAATGTCGTAACGGTCTTTCATCCGACGCGACAGCACCTGGTAAACCTTCTCGTCCTGGGTGTCGTGATAGACGAGATTAAGCATGTCTACTGTGCGCCGGGCTTGTCCGAAGCGCTTGATACGACCTAATCGCTGCTCCAGCCGTGATGGGTTCCAAGGCAGGTCAACGTTAATGAGGGTGCCAAGGGTTTGCAGGTTCAAACCTTCACAGGCTGCATCAGTTGCTACAAGCAAGCGAATGTCGCGTTTCTTCACGGCGATCTTGATGTCTTCGCGCTCTATGGAAGCGAAATCCTCAGCCTTGAATATTCCGCTCTTGCCTGCACCCGCATATACTCCTACGGGCTCGCCGGACAGCAACCGTGCGAGCTCTGCGCCGACGGAATATGCGGTGTCGTAGTATTGACTAAAGACAATACAGCCGTGCTCTAACCAGGTTTTGCCATCGGTACGATGCTCAGTGAGGAAAGACCGGACTGCAGCGAGCTTGGGATCTCTGGCTTCAAGTCGTGATAGTTCCGTGACAATCGTGTGCAGATGCATTGCCTCATCAGGCGTGAGGGCACTAAGCGCGTCTTCGATTAGTTCCGACTGTTCCTCATCTTCGAGGACTTCTCGCCCCAACATCTTCTCGGCTGTTGATCGGCCTGACGCGAAGCTTGAACAGATCCGCTGAAGCAGCATCGTCTTCATAAACCCGGCTGCTTTCGTGCGTTTTTTCAGCTCGGCAGTAAACGCTTCAGCCGCCTTGTACGCGAGGTCAAATGGAAGGTTCGTCTGTAGGCCTAGGCCATTGAACCCAACCCCCAAGTACGTTGTGACAGGCGCACCAGGGTCTGGGTGAATGTCCACACCCACCCTTTCTAATAGGCCCGCGTCTTCAAGTGTGCCCCTACGACGCAGCACGGTGTGGCGAACGATAGGATTGTGCTCCCGAAGGAAGCCTGGAGCGAGGGCTTGTCCAACCGCTTGCTGCTCAAGGAACCTCAGCGACCCAAATCCTCGGTCCGTGAAGAAAGTCTGATCAGGTAGCCCCAGTTGTAGTCTAAGTGTGGCAAAGAGGGTGTCTTCATTCGCAGGCGGTAAGGGATTGCGTAGCCACTCCCAGGCGTCCTTCTCATCGAACGGGGCCTCTTCCCCTTTCACAACGGGCAGCGCCTTTTCCCAGTCCGGCCATCGGCCGAAGTATTCGCGCCCGAGAACGAAGTCAGCATCGGTGTTCAGGATGCGAAGCAAATCCCAGAGTTCGCGCACCTCAGTTTGGATTGGCGTCGCCGTTCCCAACAAGAGGTGTTTCGTACGTGTACCGATTTGCAACATGAACTTGAGCAGGTTATTCGGTTCGTTCTTCCTTTCACCAAGTCCGCCGCGTTGTCGTGCTTTATGCGCCTCGTCAAGCACCACCATACCGTACTTACGTTCGAGTAAATACCGACACTCCTCCGACTCATGAACGATTAGCCCGGTGGAAATGATGGCAATGCGAAACGGGCAACGGGCAATGTCTTCCGGTCCCCGCGTCTTGATGACGTGGCCCTTTGGATCAATCCACTCTTTCTTCGCAGATAACCATACCGCGCTCGGGATGCCGAGCTTGTCCGCTAACTCCACCTGCCACTGCAGCGTCAATGTTGAGGGACAGAGAATGAGCACCGGACCATCGTCGAGCAAGGCCGAGATCATAGCGCTCGCGGCGAGCGACAACGTCTTGCCGACTCCAACTTCATCGGCCAGCAGCAGTCGGACTTTGCCGTAAGTCTCCCGGTGCTGCAGGAACATAGTCACGAACGAACGCTGCCAAGGCTGGAGTTGCTCGCCACCACGGTAGATCGGGCTTTCGGCCAATGCCGCAGACGGTAGCTCCGCAGGCTTGGCCTCCTCGAACCGAATCTCCACGCGATCGGCGACGCGCTTGATCTCCTCGACGATGGCGTCGGGCAGCGGATAGGCATCCTTCCAAAGCGCGTCGAACTCCTCCTCGACCCAGGCGATACCTTCCAGCGAAGGGTCTTCCCAGAGGATCTCGTAGTTGCTGGCGAAGGCACTTTTAGTCTCGTTGATCGATCCGAGGAAGCAGGTCTTCGATCCATCTGCGGTTTCGATGACTCCGGCCTTGCCGTGGATGAAGACGCGGTCCTTGGGTACCACCCGGATCTCGACCCGGCTGCTGGTCAGTAGATCATGCAGCAGGCGATACCGGTCGCGATGCAGCAGCGCCTCGACCTCGGATGGGGCCTCGTTCCAACACTCCTTCAACGCGGTCTCGCGGACATGCTTCGACACAGCTACATCAGCCGCATCCAACTCGCTATTACAGACGATCTGCACTTTCGGAATTGTCGCGATTTCCTCACCCACGAGTTCGAAGATCGAACTACGAAAGTAACCGGCGATGCGCTTGTAGGATTTCGCATCTTTCAGCCTTACCGAGAGAAACACATGGTCTAGACGCTGACGGCGAGAAGAAAAACGATTGATATCACTCATGTGTGTCCCGTCCTCACCCCAGTCGCTGAATCTTTACGAGCTCGCGCAGCACGCGCGCAGCGCTGGCCTCGTCGGGACGTAGCGCTTCAAGCCGTTTGGCGAGGTAGTCGGCCAGGTGCACTGCCAACTCGCGCTGAGTCATGTCACCATAATAATTAGGTATGTTGAGCATGAGATGCGCCAGCACCTCGTTGCCGTCTACGTTTTTTACCAGCTCCATTACAGCGTATAATACGGCTCGTAGAACCGACTGGTGCAGTTCCGAGCTTTCACTCATCTCCCCGCGGCCGAACTCGACCGCACTCTTGAGGCGTGCCTGGTTAGCGCGCTGATCGCCCATGAACGCACGGAAGTCGTGTACTTTGAACGCCTTGGCGAAGTTCTGGTAGTTGTCCAGCGTCTTCGCACCACAAACCTCCAGATCGAGCATCTTGAGATAGAAGCGTTCCGCCCCGCTAAGCTTGTCCCAGTGGGACTTGCCGATACCCTGCGGCACGAGGCATTGGTTCGCGGTGTCCACGGCGAAAGCGATGAGTCCATCTACGAAGGTGGTCTCGCCCTTCACACGAGGGCGGCTCGCCTCAGCGGTCATATCGCGGCCGTCAATGACCGAATAGCGAGTGAGCACCCGCAGAGCGGCAGCATAGCCGGCCATTTGAATGTCGGCATCTTCGAAGACGTTTTCATCACGGTAAAGGCCTTTGGCTTCCTGGTTGAGGCCAGCCAAGGACTGCACCTGCGCTTCCACCTCTTCCTGGATTTCCCATGCGAGGTCGTCACGAGTGGTCTTCTGTTCGCCCTGGCGTTTTCGTAGTACGAGAAGCACGGTACCCTTGACGTAACTACCTTCGCGTAAAGGACTGTCTGTTTCTGTAACGACATACCAAGCTGCAGTCACCTGCAGACCGGAAGCCCATACGATGTTGGCCATATCCGCCCAAATGGAGCCAGACTGATGGGTAAACATGATTACCTGCACGCCAGTGTTCGGCATACATTCGGTCATGCGCTTGTAGGCTGTGACCATCCCTCGGCGGAAGTCCTCCTTCTCCCCCTTGATGGCAAGCGAGCGTCGGCTATCCCAAACCCAATTTACAAATTCCAGGGGCGGATTCTTTCGCAACCACGCTATAAAGAATTCCAGAATTTCATCGTAGTTCACTGCATCCCCGTAAGGCGGATCGGTAATGAAAATGTCGATTTTCTCTTCAATTTCATGTGCTGGGTGGCAGGCGACTTTAAGTGATCCAGCGCATGGTGATGGGAGAAATCCAAGATTGAACATTTCCAATAGAGGGAAAGCAGCCCTGCATCCATAGTTAAATAGGGTGTTTAATGCCTGGTTGTAAAAAACATTAACGGGGTTGTCACTGCCGCCTCCCGTTCTTCCACCCTCGCCAACTTTGCTTGACCCAGGTTTTGATGTTGACCAGATACAGAGTTTCCCCGCGTAGTTCAGGATACGAGAAAACATCATGACTGAATTGGCGTCGTGCCCGTACTTCCTTATAAGTCCAAGCAGCAGTAGATGGCGGGCAGGAAATAAGTGATGCCAGTGTGTCCAGCCACGCTCACGTATTGGCTGATCCGTGTTATAGCCGGGCTCGACGCGCATGTCAGGAATCCAGCCCTTGGCCTGCCATTCGATGAGATGCTCCGCCATGAAGCTCTCAACGATATGCTCACGCTTGATGTCATCTGTAGAAACGGTGCGAAACTCGTAGTCAAATTTCTTTTGACCAGGTTTTGGCCGCATCCAGTGGACGGCATAGAGGCGCTCCTGGAAGATGTCTTCCGGACGCGGCTTAAAATCTGACTTTTCCCAAAGTCGCAACTTGTTGCCACTGGTTCCGTCAGTAATACGGAAGTCTCCGCGCAGTGTGGAAATTTTCGTCCGATACTCGACGCCGTTCACGATATGAATAAGATAAGGATCTTGACCTCGGCCATCGGATCGCACCGTGCCTTTCGATGCAGCCTTCAGATCTTCCTCTGAAACGCCTGAGCGAACGCGGATGTCATAGCGCTTTTGAGACGCTATGGGAATCAATTCGGCGATAGCCTGTTTTCCATAGCTAATAATTCGCGACGGGAGCAACGGAACCATCCAGCCGGATTGGGGACAGCGAACCTCAACGCAGTAGAGGTAAGCCTTGGCACGCCAGCCTTGTCCGTCGGTTTCGATGCCCAGTTTGTCTATTTCTCCCAGCACTTGCTCCACAAGCCGTTGCTGCTGGCGTTCAATTTCAGCACGTTCATTTGCTAAGCCACCGCTGATATGGAACGCGCCCCAGGTCAACATGCAGGCGACTGGATTCAGGTCGGAAGCATAGACATCGCAGCCCAGCCTGGCAGCTTCGAAAGGAATCTGGCCGGATCCACTGAATGTATCTGCTACCTGTGGTCGGTGGCCAAAACGCCTAATGCCAAGTTGCTCTACCAGCTCAGGGAACGAGTGGGCGCTCGTGCCTAGATGGTCGTTTACATCGTCCCAGATGTGGACATGGACCGAGTCAATGACCTCCTCGGGGCGTTTGGCCATTTCAACGCGTTTTCGGTAGGGATACCTTGGCAGCATATGAACTTCAAGCTGGCGGCGGTCCAGCTCGGAAATGTCATCACGCCAATCGATCTTGATGTCTTGCAATTCGGGCTTAGACCAGTCCACAGGTGCTGACTGAGGCAGGAGACCGGACGGTTCGGAAACGAAGTAATCGGTGATGTGGGTGATGCTCAGGGTTGCCAAGATTTCACGGGGGTTGGCGCGACGCGGCCAGCGGGCGACGAAAGATTCATCGTCCATTGCCATAAGTTTTTCAAAGATTTCAAGGTCTCGCTTGGGGTTGTCCGTAGCTGGAAGGAGACAGCCAAGGATGCAGGCTTTATTTAAAATTAGCGGCTTACGTCCCTTCCAATACGCGCCAAGCGGCACGAGAGTTTGACCTGCGCCAGCTTTGCGCTCCTTGAACACCTCAGCCGACAGTTTCTGGACTGGGAGCAGTCGTTCAATGAGCGCAGGCGCATCCTTGAGGGAAAAGGGGATAACAGGAGGAGTCATTGAGCAGTCTCGTAGAACGGAAGATCGAACAGGTCAGTTTCCACTGGGCGGCGCCGTTTACGTTGTGTGGGTGGTCTTTCGCCATCCGAAAGGGCGAGGAAAAGGGCGCGACGCCAGCCACGCCGGGTATCCTCAGCCAGGCCCGCCTCGGCTACGGTCATGGCGAAGAGCCACCAGCGCTCTTCGGGGCGCAGTGCTGCCCACTTGTTGCAAATGATAGGAATCTGTTCATCGTTCGCCGTCTCAGCGGCCCATGCGAGCACGCAAAGCTCCTTCCCAAGCAGGCGATCCACGAGATTCGTCCCGGTATGCCAACGTCCTGTGGGCATCTTGGCGGACTTCAGCCGGTCATTAAATTCCCGACGAGCGATGTCAGCGATGCCAGACCAAACAGCCCGACCAAGAACCACTCGCTCTTCATCCCGTGGGATCCCACCCTCTAGACCGCGATAGCCGAAGTCCTCGATGATCAAGACTGGTTCATTCCGCGCAGCTGGGATCTCGACACGGAAAAGATGTGCGCCGAACTTGTCCGGTGCACCAAAATCGACAGTTTTGACGGTCTCGGTCATTGCTCGACATCCCCAATTTGGAGTTCAATGCCAAGCTTTTCAGCAAAATCTCTGAGGTCGTGTCCAGAAGTGAAGTGGGCCTTGCGAAAGGTCATCGTCACTAACGTGTCGGGCGTGAATTTCTCCAATACTTTGATCAGTAGCGCCTCGATAAATACCGCATCCACCGCAATCTCGCCTATGTTAACAGAGATCATCTGGTTTCCTTGGCCCACGGTGAGCACGATACCTTCAAATGTGGCGGACTTTTGGGCTGCCTGCTTCAATCCCTCGAAAGTCTTACCGCGCGAGTCGAGTTTTCGGCCGGTACGCGACACAAGGCGACCGGGCTTCACTTCATCAAGCTGCATACCCTTTCTCCCCTTCGCCGGAAAACGGAAATCGGCCTTCGCCTCAAGTCCGTCGGCTCCAGCAAAAGCGCGCAGAAGGATGTCACCGTCACCGATAATAATTGGCCCCTCGTAGGGCGTACCCTCGCGCGGCTCACTGCCATCAAGGGTATACCGGATGGAACCTTTGGGCGCGACGAAGAGTTCGACACTACGTTTGCTGCCCTTCTCGGAGAGTTGGTTGCGTAGGACCAGTTTATTAGACCAGGTTACTGGGTCACCAGTCTCGTATTGGCTAGACGGATCGCACACCAAAATGTTCACTCGCAATGCACCTGTTGTATAGGCTTGGTCCTTGAGCTGTGGACTCGACTCGGAGACTGTGGCGTCTTCAGCGTAATGTATGCGAGGTGCAGGCCCGGCATTCAGAGGGTTAATGCGCAGGCGCACCTTCCCATTGTCGTCCGGTTCGGACTCGGCAATGATCTGAGCGGAGGTGCGCTTCTTCTTCGGCCTCTTGGTGACATAACCGTTTCCGAGGTCTTCCCACAGCCCGCGATTGCACGCGATGGACTTGAGCGTGTCTAGGCCTTTGGGCGGCAGCCACGGCATGCCGGCCTGCTCGGCATAACGGTCTGCTACATCAGACCAGCGGGCGTCGTCCTGGTTTTCGGGCCACAGGAGGTCCTGCGCCTTATCGCGGATGGCGTCAAATTCCTTCTCGACATCGAGAAAGAGCTTCAGCGGGTTGGACGTAAGAGTCTTCTCGATTTGCTCCTCACCGTTAAAAGGCCGGCCCGCGTCACGGGTCATGTCCAGTGCCTTGGATGCAAGATCGGCTGGTTTGCCAGCGCGCTGTCTGGGGAACAATACCTTATCGAACAAATTGAGGATGGTGGAGTTGAAATCCTGCTCGTAACCCTGTTGCTTGCGCTCCAGGTCGTCGCGTTGCGGATGGCCTTTAGGAATACGGCCGTCCGCCTTCTGTCCGGCGAAGAGTTGGCGGGCGGCCTTTTCGACGCTACCCATGGCCGTCTTGTCTCCAGTAAGGACGCAAAGATTGTTCTTCTGGCTTAAGCCATCGAAAAACTTCTGTACTTCGTCCGGAGGAATCTTCGAGTCGGGGCTGACGACGAGCAACACACGACCCTTGCGGACGCGGTCGGCGACCTCTTCCAATCTCGGAAGTGGGAGGACATCTTCGTAGCTGGTTTTGCGAGTCGCCTTAAACATTTCTCGGAGGCGATGCCGAATTAGGTCATCGATCTGGTTCTCCGGCGCGTCATGTGCAAGACTCTGGAGCAGCTTTGTTAAGTTTTCCTGTCGATCAAAGTAGTAGCGACCCTCAGGGGTGTGGTGCACATACCAGGCAACCTTTTCCAGCGCCTCAAAGGCCGCAAGAAAATCGGAAGGCTCGCGCAGTGGAGAGATAAGACATTCGACCATTTCCTCGCAAGTGAGGCCCTTTACCGCGTTCACGGCAGTCGAGAGACTCGACGTGAGCAGTAGGGCTCCGATCTGAGAGGCTGCTTCCTTGCCGGTCTCCAGGTCGATGATCTGGGCATGTGCCGACTGCTGCGCGTCCCACAGATCCTTCGCGATGACGTCGCGCATACCGGAAATTTCGGTCAGCTTGTCGCGAACCTCCGGTATGGACAGGTCGAAGTGCTGTGGACCGATGAGGAAAACGTCATTAGCCTGACGGTCCCAGACCGACCTAAGTAGGCGTGAAACCAGCTCTATGAGCCCACGTGTTTGTTTGAACTGCTCGTTTTCCTTGAAAAGGGCGATGACGTTCTTGAGGCGAGGATGGAACGGATACGTTGAAGCGATCTCGTCCGCTATCGCTTCGGCACCACGGTTGGCTGTCTTGGATTTGGCCGCTTCCTCTAGTTTGCGACCGAAGGCTTCAGCAATGTCACCAATCACCGCCTTGTTAGGCAAAACTTTAAAGAGTCTCTTCCTGAGTATTTCGTAGATCTCATTCGCCGCGAGGTCCACCGGCGTTATATTGCGTTCCTGACGACCTAG
>CAYTAS010000086.1:0-15106 GCA_964435885.1 uncultured Nitrospira sp.
ATGAAGAGGACATTTCTACTGTGGTGAAACCGGACATTATCATGTTGGGATGACACCTCATGGCTTCCTGCTTGCAGCATCCTTCTCATTGCGCTACAGTCCGCGCAACGGCTCTTGTGTCGTCGATTCCCCCATGAGTCTGCTTGATCCTCAACTGCTTGTGCGATTGCGGAGTGAGTTTCGCCGATCGATGCGGCGATTACTCACCGATCTCTGTCGAGAACTCCACGCTGATCATACGGATCTTGCCCATGAATGGGGGATTCCCACCGGCTTCTTTGATCGTCTCCGGTCACGGTTCTCGCTGGAGGCCTACTCAAATTGGAAAGTGATCGGCTGGATTGAGACGTTCAATGACCTCGTCTATTTCTTGGATGTGCTCAAGCAGTGGAGATTGGAACAGGATCGCGCAGAATTTACCGCGCAGTTGTCTGAAGAGTGCCAGGAGAAGTTTTTTGAACATGGGTACGTTGACGATCTCTTCCCGACGGGCAACGCACAGGCAAGCGGATTCGAACAACGGTTGTCCGATCTGTGTCGGTCTTTAGCAAGAGAGTTGACGCAAGAATCTCTCTGGTTTGATCCGGCCGTATCGGTCATGTGGTGTCGTCGGCAAAGGCCGGCGCGGTGGGAGACACGGGGAACCTTGAACGACAACTTCGAAAAATCCGAAGTCTCCGGAACGCTCTCCATTGAGGACGCTGGGTCCTGGTGTCAGGCACCGAGTGATATACGAAGGGAGTTGCGCCGATCGCAAGGCCACGCGGTGTTTCTGGTTGAGCCTACCGGGATTGCAGTGAGAGTCGGGAAAGTCGTTTCGCCGGTCTGGACAGGGTGGGCAGGTAAGGGGCGATGGCAGTGGGTCTGCCATCCGCCGCGGATCGCAATCCAGAAGTCCCGTCATCCGATCACGGTCGGCCCGACGATTGTCTATGGGAAGGATCGCCGGCCAAGAAGGGTGAAACTGACCGATCAGCGACAGGTCGATCGGATCGCTCGTGCTTGGCAAACCATCCAGCGTGCTTGGCCGGAAGGTCATGAGGTGCTTGCGCTCCTCACGTCTCGGGTCATCCCATTACAGGCGAAAGGTGTCGTGAGCTTCAGCTATCGGCATCGACCGGGCCTGTCGTTCATCAACTGTTTCGACCGTGATGATGTGGATCTGATCGACGATCTCATCCATGAGAACAGTCATCACCATTTGAATCTCCTGCTACGGAAGCACGTCATGTATCGTGGCGATCATAATCAGCAGATATTCTACTCCCCCTGGCGTCGCAGTCTCCGCCCTTTGCGGGGCATTCTTCATGCGACCTTTACCTTCACCATGGGCGCGCTCTTGTTCGAACGGCTCTCGTTCTGGGCAGCAGGTCGAGGTGGAGCGGAACGATGGAAGATGGCGGGGCTCAGTAACCGAGACTTACAGCGAGCGCGATTTCGTTGTTTTGAAGAAATCGAGTCCGTCCGGTACTCACTGCAGGATCTTCACTATGCCGATCATCATCTTGGATGGCTGACCGGATCCGGGAGGCGCTTGGTCGCACAGCTGGCGGAGGCGATTGTTGAGGTCGAATCAAAGATCAAGCGATTCACTCTCGACGTGGAGCGCTCAATGTTTGGCCCAACGCTGCGGAAGCACGTCAAAGAACTTCAACGGGCTCGTCACATGTATGGGCCGATGAGGCTGGGGAAGGTGTGATTCCCGATTCATCAGTACCTTTCGGAGGCATCGCGCAGCCTGGGCAAGGAAGGTCTGATGATGGAAGCTCCCTATTTCTTGACGATCTATCTACACGATGTAGACTCAATTGCGGAGGTATGGATCATGCGTACATTCATGCCAACGCATCGAGTGAGAATGTCTTACGCCGCTTTGATCATGTGGTTTGGTTGCGTGCCGCTCGTGTCCGGTCTGATTCCCGATGAAGCCGCCGCCATTGAGAATGCAAAGGCGGTGAAGGTCGAGAAACTGCTCACGCTGATCCGAGTGGCGGAGCTGGAGTCGGAATACGACGCACTCACTCATAAATATGTCAGCGATTACGAGCAACAAATACGAAAATCCATCGCGAGCAAGTATCCTGGTCTGACCGGCGAAAAAAAGAAGCAAATCGAGGCGCTTCTGGAAGTCTTCTTCAAGGACATGAGAAAGTCGATTGGTCAGGTTGAGACACTCCATGACCATTTGAAACATGCCTATTCGAAGAATTTTGGTGAAGATGAACTGGACCGTCTCATCGCGCACTACTCCTCTCCGCTCGGTGAAAAAGATGCAGGAATGAAGAAGAGCGCCGCCATCGAGTACAACAAAATGTGGACGGCTCAATTCATGAGTCAATACAAGGCTCGAGTCGAAAAGTTCTTTCAGGTGATTGCCGTCGTGGCGAGAGGGAAAGGAAAGCAGGGGGCCTAGAGTCAACACTCGCATCAGTCGAAAGCACTCTCGCTATGGTTCCACCGTCACATCCACAAATGCCGGCAAACTATCGGCTCCCTTTCTGTCCGTGACACGCAACTTGAAGCGATATGTTCGCGGCTCCGACACCGCCGGCGCGAGGAAGGAAGCTTCGGAGTTATTGGCGTCGAGCAACGAGACCTTGCTGCCGCGTACCTGACTCCAACTATAGTAGAGCGCTTCACCTTCAGGATCTCGGCTGTTCAATCCATTCAGCGTTACCGGAGAACCGGCCTTCGCTGCTTTGCTCTTCCCAGCGTCGGCGATTGGCGGCTCGTTCGGTTCATCATTCACATTCACGTCCACATCGAGTGAGCCTTGCATGCCACGGTTGGTGACGGTGAGAGTCGCCTTGCCGTTGCCGGCGATCTGAAGCAAACCGCCGGGTAGGATCTTGATGACCTGTCGATTAGAAGATTCGTAGGTGGTCCCACTGGCCGGTGCGCTGATACGCCGGGTGACACCGTCGGCAAAGTCGGCGACGATTGGAAGTTCAAAGACCTTGCCGAGTGAGTCGACATGCCCAAAGGCGGAGGACTGTCCCGCTCTCCCGAGTTGTAACGGCTTATCCGTCTCAAAATCGATGGCTGTGAGAGCGGCAGGTGGTTCGACGGTTACGATCACTTCATGGAAGATGGATCTTGTCCCCAATCGGCCGCGGGAGACTTCGGCCACTGCCAACAGCCGCATGGGCCCGATACCGTCCTGTGGGACGTTCAGTGATCCGCCAAAGGGCGGATCCTGCTCGGCCGATCCAACCAGGGCAACTGGTGCCACGATAGAGCCCATCATTGTGGAATCCTCCTGCTCGACCAAGGTTTCGTCCTGTTCGCCGTACCAATAGTAGCGGACTTTCACGATGCCCGCATCTTTGCCCAAATCCACACGTGCTGTGACGGTGCTTCCGGCGGTCAGCGTGGCGCCTTCTTGAGGTTCCGCGATCGTAAAGGCTTGGACCGATGAGGCCATCGCCAGGCACACTGGAAACAGGCACTGCCAAAAGGCTCGAGGTCGGTTCCCCCATTTCCTGAACCGGATGTCGTGCGCCATGATCATTTCGTGAGGTGGAAGGGAACATCCGTAAGGACCACACGATCTTTGAACAGTAAGGAGGCTTTCAATATCAGCGCCCGTTGGTTGTGCAGAATATTCTGCCACCAGCGGGCCGGGAGGATTTCCGGGAGGACCACGGTAATCCAACAGTCCGGGTCTTTCTGCCGGTGCTCTTCAACGAAGTCCATGATCGATCCCAAAATGGAGCGATAGGGAGAGGGAAGGACGATCAGCGGAACTCCGCATCCCCATTGGGCCCACTGGATCTCTGCAAGTGCGGTTTCTTCCTTGTTGACATCAACCAGCAGGGCTTTGATATCCCCCCCTCGGCTTCGTGCATAGTCCACCGCTCGGATAACCGACCGGTTCACCCCACTGATTGGGATCAGGATCAGGTTGTGTCTGGGACGAGGTGGGCGGGAATCTCGAGTGAGCGAGATCTGCTCCTTCACCGCTTTGTAATGGGACCGAATCCCGCGAAACATCATGATCAGGAGGGGGACAAGGAACAGCACGATCCAGGACCCGTCCCAGAATTTCGTGGTCGCGATGATGAGGGTGGCGACTCCGGTTGTGAAGGCTCCCACGCTATTGACCAAGAGCTTTTTCCGCCAATGCTCTCCTTTCCGTCTGAGCCAGCTACGGACCATTCCTGACTGAGAAATGGTAAAAGACATAAACACGCCGATGGCATAGAGCGGAATCAGCGCGTGCGTATCGCCTTGGAACAGCACGAGGAGGAGACAGGCGAAGAACCCGAGAATGACAATTCCGTTGGAGAAGACCAGGCGGTCGCCGAACGTCGCCATCTGGTGGGGCATGAAGCCGTCTCGCGCGAGTATTGAGGCCAAATGCGGGAATCCTGCGAACGCGCTGTTTGCCGCAAGGATCAATAGGATCATGGTGCCGATCTGGACAGCATAATAGACAGCACCGGTGCCGAAGTTGACACGCGCCAGCTGAGACACGACAGTTTCATCGGCCTTGGGTACGATGCCATAGTGGTAGGCCAACCAGCTGACTCCCATGAATAGCGATCCAAGAATGACGGACATCCAAATCATGGTAGTTGCGGCATTCTTCGATTCAGGAGGACGGAACGCCTTCACCCCGTTAGAGATGACTTCCATACCAGTGACGGCTGAACAACCCACAGCAAACGCGCGAAGAATCAGAAAGAGCGTAAGAGGTTCCAGCGCTCCGGTTGATCCTACGGGGTTGATCGCAAGAGGAACAGGAACCGGCTTGGAATCGTACAGAGACCGGACGACGCCCACGACCACCAGTAGGCTCAACACTCCGATGGCGAAGTAGGTGGGGATGGCAAAGAATTGTCCGGAGTCGCGGACGCCGCGCAAGTTCACGATGACAATGAACAGGATGGTCACAAGCCCCAACGCTTCGCGGTGCACGAACAGACTTGGAACCGCAGATGTCAACGCCGCAATGCCCGCCGCAATACTGACCGCTACGGTGACGACATAGCTGATCATTAATGCGCCGGCGGCAGCGAGCGATGGAAGTTCCCCGAGGTTTGCCTTGGCTACGGTATAAGCGCCACCGCCCTCCGGATATTCGTAAATGATCTGGCGGTAGGAGATCGTGAGAACTAAGACAAGGAACAGGATAGCCAGACTGACGGGGATCGACCATGCGACGGCAGCTGTCCCAGCCAAGATGAGGACCAACAGGATTTCTTCCGTGGCATAGGCGACGGAAGAAATGTTGTTTGAGGAGAAAATGGCGAGCGCAAGTGTTTTGGACAACCGCTGATCTGCAGCCTGGGCAGTCTTCAGTGGGTCGCCGACGAGCCAGCGTTTCAAGATCATCACAACATTATCTCACAAACCTACTACTGGGTGCATGTTATGGATGTTCATGACCATAGGTCGAAAGGCCTACTGTGCGATCACGATGACAGGAATTGGCGAGCAAGTTGACGTGAGGCTACTGGTCCTGTATGGTAACCATGTATTTCGCTCGTAGTAGTCCGGCCGGCGAGATGCTCAACCATAACGGACTTCGCGATCGCATCGCGACCAGGTCCAGTTCGGAGCTACACCCAGCCCGGTTGTTTCTCCCCTCGGTTCTCTGATCCCGTCTTTAATGCGATCAAACTGAAAGGATAACGTAGTGGATATCTCTGCTCATCGCAATTTTCACGCCCTCGGTTTGTCTGAGGCTCTTTTGCACGACCTGGCGGAGGCTGGGTTCGCTTCACCGACTCCCATTCAAGAGCAAGCCATCCCTCCTGCTCTGGCTGGACGAGACGTGATCGGATGCGCCCAGACCGGCACGGGTAAAACCGCCGCGTTTGTGATTCCGATGGTTGAACGACTGGCGACCATCCCGAAAGGACAGCCGAAAGCATTGATCCTCGCACCGACGCGGGAGCTCGCCTTGCAGACGCTGACCACGATCGAGAAGCTCGGGCGGAGTCACCGCATCTCCGCCACCGTTATTGTGGGAGGGGCCGACATGCAAGCCCAAGTGCGAGGCTTGCGACAGCGACCGGACATCTTGGTGGCGACGCCTGGTCGGCTGCTCGATCATATGTGGAACGGCACGATTTTGTTGTCGTCCATAAAAATATTGGTGTTGGATGAGGCGGATCGCATGTTGGACATGGGCTTTGCGCCCCAAATCAACCAGATTCTTGATGCCTTGCCGGAGGAGCGACAGACGTTGCTCTTTTCGGCCACGCTGCCGACGGATCTCGCCCGGTTGGTTCAAGCCAGCGTCACCAACCCCGTGCGAGTCATGGTTGCGCCATCGGCGACTACGGCAGACGGAGTGACGCAGGCGATACATTATACATCCCACGCCGATAAGTCCGATCTTCTCTTGTCCCTTTTAGGGGCCGATAAGGACACGGCGTTGGTCTTTACCAGGACGAAGCACCGGGCGGATCGGTTGGGACGCATGCTCGGTCGTGCAGGTCATCGAGTGGCTGTGTTGCATGGAGACCGAAGTCTGTCGCAGAGGCGTGCGGCGTTGGAAGGGTTCAGACGCGGGTCATTCCGCGTGCTGGTTGCGACCGATATCGCGGCTCGAGGGATTGATGTCGCCAACATTGGCCACGTGATCAATTTTGATTTGCCCAATTGTCCGGAGGATTACGTGCACCGCATCGGTCGTACGGCGCGAATGAAGACGACCGGTCGCGCGACGAGTTTTGTGACAGGGGAAGACCGGCATCAACTTCGCGATATCGAGCAGCTATTGGGGCATTCTGTTCCGCTTGCTCCAGGAAGCGCGGCAGTCTCGTCCACAAGCCCCGGCGAGATTCATCAGAGTGGCCATCCCGCGACAAGTCAGGCAAGGCGTTCACGTCCCCACTCCTCCCATCGTCCAAGAACGCCTCGAGTCGCGTCACCATCGTCTGGTGTCGCCACAACAACCCGTACATAAAGTGCAAAAATAGTTAGCAGAATCCACCTTGTGAGATACAGTGTTCTCACAGGGTGGATGCGCATGCAGACGGTTCAGCAGTCAGACGTCATACGAGATACGGCTCGACGGTATCCTCGTGTGCGCCCCGTCACGCCGTTCGGCTGTTCCCTTTCTTTGCTAGGGAACAGGTGGTGGTTTCGGAAACCGGTCAGTGATGTTGGTCTGGTCTATGATCTGTCGCTGCATGGTGTCTGTGTCAGTACTGAAGCGTTGATCAAGCCGGGCGTGCAAGTTTCTCTCACCCTACGATTTACCAAAGGCACTCCTCCGGCGGAGGTGGCAGTCGCTACTGTGTGCTGGACGAATCATCCATTCTATGGGCTTGTGTTCGGGAGCATTTCCGAGTCGTCTCTACGGCAATTAATGGCATATATGCATGCCTCAAGCATGGAGGATGAGTAAACGATCATGGATGATCTCGACTTCAAGTCCAGCAACGGACAAACCGTGCCTCAACTGCGTAGACACCCGCGCGTACGGGTGTCGGCTCCTTTCCCCTGTTCATTGGCTCGAGTGGGGTTGTTGCGGAAAGGGGGGGGCGAACAAGGTCTGGGGATCATCTATGACGTGTCGGCAAGAGGGGCGCGCGTCATGACGGAGGCGGTGATTACGCCGGGCGACCGTATCGCCATGCGCCTGCGGTTACCGAATCAGGTCGCGTCAATGTTCATCGAAGCGGCTACGGTTCGGTGGGGCAAAGAATGTACGTATGGAGTCGAATTTGAGAGGCTGTCCCTCAATGACAACAAACACCTCCAGAGTTTCATGAGTCATCAGGCAAAGCCAGGACCGATGCTCAGAATCTGACCGGCCTACGCTGAGTGATAACCTCGTATTCTGAACCGTAGCAAGGCCTTCAACGTCCAACACTGTCAGCGAGCGAGACAAACTGCTTGCGGAAGCCAACGACTTTCACGAGATACTCCCGTGTTTCCTGATAAGGAAGATTGTTACGCAATCGATCATAGACGGCCGGTGGTTCAAGGCCGTTGATCTGATTGATGGCGGACGTGGAATTGGCGGCAAAAGCCTTGAAGACATTCCCCGTTCCGGTGTTATACGCTGAGATCACACAATACTCCCGCGAAACCTCATTCTCGACCCGCTCGAGCAGATTGTACGACAGAACATTGAGATAGGCGCTGCCGAGTTCGATGTTATTTCCCGGATCGAACAGGTACTCGCGCGAGGGAATCGTATCCTTCCCCTTGGCTTTGCGATAGGCATCGCGGCCTCCGCTGCTTGGAACCAACTGCATCAAACCATAGGCCGGGGCCGAACTGACTGCGAATGGGTTGAAGTTACTTTCTGTTCGAATCACGGCAAAAATCAGACTCGGGCTGATCTTGAATTGCTCGGCAAATCGACCGACGGTTGCTCGATATTTGTCCGCTTGTTTGTTCGAAAAGTTCGCCACCATCTTGATTTCGGCGATCAACGCTTGTTTTGTGACTCCGTTTTGGTCCACTGTCCTTGTTTTCGCGTTCTCGATGGTCGATGCTGCAAACGATTCTGCCTGCGTAGGGGTGCGGATTGGCTGTCCGTCCTGATCCAGCACCAACCCCAGTAGATAGGGAGGGCGGTCACTGGTCAGGGTGACCGGCTTATCGGAAAACAGATCGACGGAGCGTGGATCGTCGGGCGTGAGCAAGGTCGTGACGATCGCGTTCTTCAAGCTTTCTTTTTGGGCTTTGTCGTCCAGGGTTTCCACCACGATCGTCCCATTGTCGAAGTCAACGATGGTTCGACTCATGTAGTTCTGAGTGTACTTTACATACTTCTTTTGTTCCGGGACCTTCACCTCCTTCTCGCCCCAGGTTTGTCGGACGTTACCTGTCAGGGCGGTCATGATCGTGTTGAAATCACGCTGAATCGTTCGCAGGTCTCTCAGAGAGGCCTCGGGGTCTCGTTGATAGGCGTCCACTCGCTCCTTGAGAATCTGCTTCGGGTCTTTCCCTGTGGCAACGTCGAGCACGGTCCTACTGGTTCTGGTCCCGAGCACCCGCTCGGCATTCGTGAGCACACGGTCCGTTGATTCGCATCCAACAAGCAGGGTTAGCGAAACAAGAAGAAGCCTGGATATCCGCATGGGTGTGACCTCACTCCATAAATGGGGGTATTGTACACGGGTAGGATCGTGGAGTGAAGGGCCTGCTTTCAAGGGGTAAGGCCGAATCTGGGGACTCAAGTCACCTACTTGATCGCCACGGCTTTAACTTCCTTGTAGGTGGTGTGGCCTTGCAAGACCTTTTGGATGCCGTCCTGGACGAGTGTCGTCATTCCTTCCTCGAGCGCCGTTTTCAGCATATCCTCGGTGCGTGCTTTCATTTGCACCATACGCTTCATCTGGTCCGTGCCAAGGAGTAGTTCATGGAGAGCAACTCGTCCCTTGAATCCAGATCGATTGCACGTCTCGCAGCCCTTCCCTCGGGAAAGTCGGAACGTAGTATCTTGCTTGATGCCGAGCTTGTCCCAATACTCAGGGCCGTAGCCTAATCGGAGTTCTTCATACTCCTCTTTGGTTCCGATGTATTGCTCCTTGCATTCCTTGCATATTCTGCGAGCCAGCCGTTGCGCGAGGACGCCTAGCATGGCATCCGCAAAGCTGAACGGATCGCAACCCATGTCGAGCAGGCGGGTGACTGTCTCAACGGCGCTATTGGTGTGGAGCGTACTCAAAACAAGGTGACCGGTCAACGATGCTTCGATGCCCGTATCGGCCGTTTCCTTATCCCGCATTTCTCCCACCATAATGACGTCAGGATCCGCTCGGAGAAATGCGCGCATGGCTACGGCGAAGGTGAAGCCGATTTTTGGTTGGACCTGGACCTGCCGAAGACCATACTGCGTGATTTCGACTGGATCCTCGGCGGTCCATATCTTGATGTCCGGGGTATTGATGTTGCCGAGCACAGAGTGAAGCGTCGTTGTTTTCCCTGAGCCGGTCGGCCCGACACACAGAATGATGCCATACGGGCGTTCAGAAATGTCTTTCAGCTCCTTGAGGTTGCGTTCGGAGAATCCCATCTTATCCAATGGCAGCGGCTCGCTTGCGGCAAGGATACGCATGACCACGTCTTCGTTGTATCCAGCAGTGGGAAGTGTCGCGACGCGAAGTTCAATTTCCTTGGATTCGGAGAGCTTGAATTTGATTTTTCCATCCTGAGGTTTGCGGCGCTCAGCGATGTCCAAGCTCGCCATAATCTTAAGGCGAGAGACGATCGCACGGCGATAGCTTTGCGGGATCTTCATGTATTCGAAGCACTCGCCGTCGACGCGGAAACGCACCAGCGTTTCGCGTTTCTCTCCATATGGTTCAATGTGAATATCCGATGCATTCTGGCGGTAGGCATCAGCAATAATTTGGTTAGCCAGACGGACGATCGCGTTGTCGTTTTCATCCAATCCTCCCCCCGCAGAAGACTCCTCCATGGCCTCTGCCTGGGCTTCGGTGACAAGCTCGCCGAGAATGTCAGACACGTTTTCGTCGAGCTTGCGTCCCCCCGTGTCACTCTGCCCGGTCGAGGAGCTAAGAAATTGAGAGATGTCTCGGCGGAGGCTGACGGCGAAGCGGATGTTGAGACCGGGGAAGGTGCGTTTGATATCTTGAACACGGTCAAGATCGCCGGGGTCATCGGTCAGAATTTCGATGGCCGTACGATCGCGCTTGAGCGGCATCCAATGGTTTTTCTTCAGATAGTCGACATTGAGATTTTTCAAAAGCTCCACATCGACGATCGTCCGTTCGCTGTACTCAATATAGGGGCACTTATAGAACTGGGCGAGCGATTTGCCGATATCGATCTTGGGGACTTTATATTTTTCAATCAGGATGCTTTCGAGGTCGCTCATTCCTTTTCGCGAGTCGGCGATGGCCTGGTCGAGCTCGTTTTGAGTGATTCGGCTCGTGCTGACCAGGAGATCGAATTTGGTCGGAGCTTTCTTTGATATCTTTCGAAGATTGAAGAATGCGATCCCGAGAGCTTTCGCGATTTCGTCGACGGCTTCTTCGTCTCTTCTGGTAAATCGACTCCCACTCTTCTTATTGAGAAGTTGGAGTACTCCCATCAAGTACTTGTTGTCGGCGACGATGGGATAGGTCAACACCTGTTTAGTCTTGAACCCTGTCCGTTTGTCGTAGGAGGTATCATGAACGAGAGCCGGGTGAGTGGCCTTGAGCTCCGCCACGTTGTACGCATCGGCGATGTTGACCGGGCGAAGGTACTTGGCGCAAAAGCCGGCCAGACTCTGTTCGGTAATGGGAATACGGACTTCTTCTACGCCGTCGATGTGGGGAACCTTGGAGAAGATCTCTTTTTTTGCGGTGTCGAACGCAAAGAGAGTCAGATCCTCCGCGTCGAACAAGCTGAGGATGTCTTTGTGCAGGTCGAGAAGGATCTGATCGAGGTTGGTGGCCGCATGAATCTGAGTGGTAATGCGTTTGACATGTTCTGCGTGCTCAACTTTTTGCTGTAAGTCCTGGACATTTGGAGTTGCGGGCTTGGCTTGCATCCGACTCTGCTTTCTCTGCCGTCGAGAAGTGAAACAATCGGGTTGTGATCTGGATCAGAAGAGAACTGGTCACGAACAGGGCCTAGCGTCGTGAATCGAGTTTCAGTCTAGCCGAAAGAGATGGGAAGGCAAGGAAAAGCCATTTTCCCATCGATGGAGATCAAAAATTAATGAGGAAGGGGGGAACGCGAGAGTACCAATGGACGGGTCACGCACCGGTTGGATCGGTTGTGAAGCAAAGTTTCCTAACATGGGCCACCAGATCGCCAGGGGCTATACCAGACTTGTCTCCCCCTTTTCGGATTTTGACCTCCACGATACCGTCGGCCAGACCCTTGTCACCTATGACGATCTGGAACGGAATCCCGATGAGATCCGCATCATTAAATTTGACTCCTGCCCGATCGGGACGATCGTCCCATAGCACGTCAAAGCCTGCGCGTGCTAATTCGGAATAGAGACGCGAGGCGGTTTCGGTCGTCTTTTCAGATTGGCTGACCGTCAGCAAGTGGATGTGAAATGGTGCAATCGGAAACGGCCAGATGATGCCCTTGTCGTCGTGATTCTGCTCGATCGCCGCGGCGGCCGTGCGGCCCACACCGATGCCGTAACAACCCATCACGGCAACGCGCTCCTTGCCGTGCTCGTCAAGGATGGTGGCGTTCATTTTCTGACTGTACTTGGTTCCGAGTAGGAATACCTGCCCGACCTCGATTCCCTTGGCCAGCGTCAACACACCGGGGCCACGGGGGGATGGATCACCGGCCTGCACGTTCCGAAGATCTGCAAACTGCTCGACGGCAAAGTCTCGATCAAGATTGGCATGTTGATAATGTGTGTCGGCCTTGTTGGCACCGATCACGACATTTTTCATTCCTTTGACGGCCCGATCAGCGAAAATACGTACCGGCTGTAACCCGATCGGTCCGGCAAATCCAGGAGGGCACCCTGTGAGACGCTGTATCGTCTCAGGATCGGCCAACGTGACATCGGTCACCTTGAGCAGCCGCGCCAGTTTGACCTCGTTGACCTCATGATCTCCTCGGATCAGCACGGCAATGAATTCGGTTCCTGCTCGATACAGCAACGTCTTCACCAGTTGCCGAGGGGTGATCTGTAAGAATGCCGTCACCTCTTCCACCGTCCGGCGCTGAGGTGTCTGGACAGAGGTCAATGGGAGGAGATCGCCAGCGTCGACTACGGGGGGGGGGCATGCCTCGGCCCGCTCGAGATTGGCGGCGTAAGCACCTTCCGTGCTGTATGCGACCGTTGCTTCGCCGGTTTCAGCCAGAACCATGAACTCATGCGAGACCTCCCCGCCGATCAACCCCGTGTCGGCTTCAACGGGACGAAAGGTCAAGCCGCAACGTGTGAAAATCCTGGTATAGGCGTCATACATGCTCTGGTAGCTGATCTTGGCGCCGGCTTCATCGATATCGAAACTATAGGCGTCCTTCATGATGAACTCGCGCCCACGCATCAGACCAAAGCGGGGACGGATCTCATCTCGGAATTTGGTTTGGATTTGATAGAAATTCAACGGGAGTTGGCGATAGGAGCGCACTTCTCGCCGGAACAGATCAGTGATGACTTCTTCATGGGTCGGACCCAAGCAAAAATCACGTTCATGACGATCCTTGAACCGTAAGAGCTCCTTTCCGTAATAGTCCCAACGAGCGGTTTCTTTCCAGAGTTCCGCGGGGGACGCAATCGGCATCAGCAGCTCTTGCGCGCCGGCTCGATTCATCTCCTCGCGGATGATCTGTTCGATTTTGCGGATGACCCGTAAGCCGAGCGGAAGATAGGTGTAGATCCCCGCTGCGACCTTGCGGATCAATCCGGCCCGCAACATCAATCGGTGGCTGACGGTTTCTGCTTCTCCGGGATCGTCCCGTAGAGTAGGAATCAATAATTGGGAAGTCTTCATGGTGTGGGAGCTATCAGGATACACGTTGAGCTGTGGAAGATTTCACATTCCTAGCGGGAGAAGATGCGTTCCAGGTCATTCCAGAAAGCGAAGATCATCACACCGACCAGCAAGACCAAGCCTACCTGTTGAGCAACCTCTCGCTGTCGCTCGCCGAGCGGCTTGCGCAGGATGCCTTCAATCAAGAAAAAGAGCAAGTGGCCGCCGTCAAGAATGGGGATCGGCAGCAGATTCAGAACCCCGAGATTGATGCTCAGAATGGCGATCAGAAAGACGACGCTGGAGGCGCCTTGAGATGCGGCTTCCCCCGAGATGTTGGCGATCGTCAGCGGACCGCCGATGTTCTTGCTCGAAATATCACCGACCACCATTTTATAGAGACCGATCACCGTCAGCTCCGTCCACCCCCATGTGGCTTCCAGACCTTGGAGCACGGCTTCGGCGACGGTGTCCGACCGCATCAACGAACGACCAGGACCGGAGATTCCGATCTTTCCCACTTCCGAAGCCTGTCCATTGACCGTGAGTTTTTCACTGGCTGGCGTGACGGTCAGCGTGGCGCGTGTTCCTTCGCGAAGCACCTCGAATTTTAACGGCGTTTCCGGATGCTCTCTCACGTGCGCGGTCATCTGAGCCCACGTATAGATCGAGTGTCCTTCGATCGCGACCACTCGATCACCGGGCTGGAGTCCGCCCGTCGATGCCGGTGATCCATGCATGACCGACGTGACCAATGGAGGCATTTCTTCGATCCCGATCGTATACAGCGGTTCGTCCTTGGCTGCCTCATCTCCGGTGATCCGCACGGGAGTCGCCGTGAGCGTTTTCAGTTGCCCTTCCCGTCGAACTTCCAGTGAGATCGGCTGTCCATTGCTCCGAGACACGAGATCCAGCAGTTCGGTCTTGGTCGAGATCTCTTTCCCATTCACGCGAACGACACGGTCGCCGACTTCCATGCCGGCCGCTGAGGCAGGAGACCCGGGAACGAGAGCCTCGATGTCCGCGCTCAAATCACGAAAGGTCGGGACGAAGAGAGGCGATCCGGTTGATAACCATCCGGCGAAGATCAAGTAGGCCAAAATAAAATTAAACCCGGGGCCGGCTGCCACGATGAGGACTTTCCCCCAAAGCCCCTGATGCGAAAATGAACGACGACGGTCGTCGGGAGTCGTGGCCTCCGTCTCGTCCTCACCAAATAACTTGACATACCCACCAAGTGGAACGGCCGAGACAAGATACTCTGTTTCGCCGACCTGACGGCCGAATATTTTCGGGCCAAACCCGATTGAAAACTTCAAGATCTTCACTCCGACCCAGCGGGCAGCGAGAAAGTGGCCGAGCTCGTGGAAGGCGACTAACACGCCAAGGACGACGAGAAACCACCAGGCTTTCTGAAGGAGGAGCCAGAGCGTATCGGGGGACCAGGCGAATGCGGATGTCATGAAAACTCCCTGTTGCGTACTCAGTCTACCGCTCTAATCTAACAGACGTCGCATGAAATTCAAAACAATCGTTAGTGTGATAACGCATGTACCAATGATTCGGCCTTCTCCCTGGCCCATCGATCGGCTTCCAATGCGTCTTCGAGACAGGTGATATTTTGCTGAGTATGCGCGTCCATGGTGCTGCGAATGACTTGCGAAATTTCGACAAAACGGAGGCCATGGTTGAGAAACGCCTCGACGGCAATCTCATTCGCCGCATTC
>CAYTAS010000087.1:0-14333 GCA_964435885.1 uncultured Nitrospira sp.
CGACCGGTTGAATCCGCCCAATATTGTGCGCAGGACTATCAGGAGCAGCTGCGGCGGTTGGGCCTGATCCCGTCCATGAGGAGTCGGAAGGGGAATGGTTATGACAATGTGCCGATGGAGAGTTTCTGGGGGACACTGAAAACTGAATTGCTGCATCATCGGCGATATGATACGCGGGAGCAGGCGCGGCGAGAGATTACGGAGTACATTGAGGTGTTCGACAACCGCCAGCGGCGGCATTCCCGGCTGGGGAATCGCTCGCCCGCTACGTTTGCCCAGCAATGGGTCCGTCCACAGCCGGCGGCGTGAGGCTGCACCTCATGGCGTCCACGCTTGACAACCGGGGTCACATAGGTGTAAACGACCGGCCCCAAGCGAGATGGGCCCTGCGCTCGGTTTACCACCGCGCTTGCCCGAAACCCGATGGCACGTCTGTACGTGCTCTCAGGGGACTCGGCAAGTGGGCGCCTCCGCGCTCCTCTTGTCATACGCGATATGACGCGGTCGGAAATCTGCTCTCAATCACCCGCAATACCGGCGGTGTGGGCGCGCCGACGATCACCGCATTTACGCCGAATACCGGCAACGTCGGTGTGACGGTCAATGTCTCCCTCACCGGCACGAATCTCACAGGCGCGTCGCTCGCGACGACCAATCCCGGCCTTCTCGTCCGCAATGTGGTGACGATGCCGACGTCTATCGCGGCCACCTTTCAAACGACGGTGGATGAGCCAAGCTCATGTCACGTCGTCGTTTTTGCACTGACGTTCATGAGGCGCGTCTGGCCTACGTGAGGCGCAAAGGTGTCACGAAACGGCTAACGGTTTTGCAGCAGCGTTCGACAAGCCCGATAAGTACTGAGATTTTCTTGCTTCCATTTTGCATGTGTTGGCATGGGGATTGAATCTTCTGACGCTATGACGTGGAAACGCCAGACGTGCGGTACACGGGATGTTTTCTTGACAGGAATTCAAGGGCGTTGGTATAGTTTTACGGTTTTACCTCACATTTGAGATCAAAATAAGGTAAGGTGGGTCAGCGGTCCGGATCGCATGAGAGTCGATGAGTTTAACACAAAGGAGGACGTGTGATGGGGTATTTGTCCAAGTTCGTGGGTATCAGCGCAGCGATTATGCTCCTCTCGGTTTCAGTGGTAGGAGCTGAAGAAAAGGATCCTTTGAAATCGCGCGTTCCGGCTGATCAGATGGCCGATGCGAAGGCCATGAAGAATAAGTTCGAGGCTGATGCGGACAGCATCGCCAAAGGCAAAGCACTGTATGATGGCAAGGGCACCTGCTTCAATTGCCATGGTAAGGCTGGTGACGGACAGGGCGAAGCCGGCAAGATTCTCAACCCAAGCCCACGAGATTTCACCAATTGCAAGTTCCACAAGAAGCGGAAAGATGGCGAGCTCTTCTGGGTCATCAAGAACGGCAGCCCAGGCACGGGCATGGTTTCCTTGATTCCCGCCGCAATTACTGAAGACGAAGCCTGGCATATCATCAACTACGAGCGCAGCTTCTGCAAGAAAGAGTAGTCCGGTTTCTGTATAACTCTCGTGAGTCGACAGCTGAGGGTGGAGAGGGTACTCTCCACCCTTTTGTTTGCCTAAATCTTAAGGAGAAAGCAGGTTTAACTTTCCTGTCCGATCGATCGGCTCGCTTGCAACACCCCCTTCAGCGATACGAGAAACCCAACCCATTGCCCCTTGTACCTAAGATCCCCTCATAAGGGGGGATCATCCGAAGATCTGCACAAACCGCACATTGATGCTTGCGCTGTAGATGTGAAAAAGGGTAGAGTCCGCCAACTATTCAGTGAATTGAGGGTGGAACTCAGCCGAGGTGACAACCACATTGGGCCGTCTGTTTTCATAATATGGAATAGGAGGGCGACTATGGGCAGCCTATGGCCGTGGGGAAAGTGCCGGGTAGCAGTGGTAACGGTATCGCTTGCGCTCGTATCGACGGGGCTCGGTTGGACTATCAACCCCGGCATGAGTGGCGCCGGAGAAAGTGCTTTGCCGCAGGGCGTTGCGAGCGATGACATTGAGTATAGCGGTCGCGTTGCGGTTGGCGGGGAATCTGTCACAGCCGCCATCAATACCGCAAAGAAAAAAGGCGTCATTGTGTTTGACGGCACGGCCGGCCAGAGGGTCAATATCGGCTTCAGCGGTGTGTCACTGACGCAGTTCAGGGTGATGGTGTATGGGCCGGATGGCGCGATGGTCCCAACGCAGGCGTCGGCCGTGAAGAACTATTATGCGACCACGCAACGGGAACTGTCCTCACAGACGAAGGTCCAAACATCCACCACGGCCTACAAGTTTACCGATGAATCGACGGGTAGTTTGATCGCTTCCAGCCAGATGAACGGAGCGAGCCTTGACCTCGTCGAGTTGCCCGCGACCGGAGCCTATACGATCCTCCTCGATCCCGTCAGCGAGTACACCGGGAGTGTCACCGTAACCGTTTCAAGCGAGCTGGGCGGCGACGTCGTACCCCATGGGGCGGCGGTGGCGGTGGACTTCAAACGAGCTGGGCAAAACGCGCGCTACACCTTCTCAGGTGAAGGCGGTCAAACAGTGAGTGTGCAGTTGAGCGAAGTGTCGATTCGAAGCGGGTACGTCTCGATCCTTAAGCCGGACGGAATGCCGTTGGGCAAGCCCACCTCATTTTATGGAAACACCATGATTCCCGGACAGGTTCTGCCGACTTCCGGGACCTATGCGGTCCTGATCGATCCGGATCTGAGCTATACTGGTCATGTCAAGCTCGCGCTCTATAATGCGCCGGAACTGACCGGGTCTATCATGATCGACCAAATGACGGTGACGCCGACTCTGTCCGTGCCAGGCCAACGGGCACGTTATACCTTTGATGGAACGGCAGGCCAATGGGTGAATCTCGGGCTTACCGGGGTGTCCATTGCTTCGAGCACCGTGTCCATCTTGAAGCCGGACGGCAGCAAGTGGTCCTCGACGACCATCGGTCCCAGCGGAGGCAGCCTTGACCCTTTGACGGCTTTGCCGGAAACAGGGACGTACACCGTTATGGTGGAACCGGTGAGTAACTATACCGGCAGTATGACGCTCGCACTGTCTTCTCCAGTCACAGGTACGTTGGCCCTCGATGGGCCCTCGGTGCCGGTCAGTCTTCCCAAGCCGGGTCAGACCGCACGGTATACGTTCAACGGCAACGCAGGGCAATGGGTCAGCCTTGGGTTGACATCGGTGGATATTACCTCGAGCTCGGTCACTCTCATGACATCGGAGGGAACCATCCTTGCTTCCACGGCAGTAGGGACGGCTGGTGGGACGCTTGAGGATCAAAACCCCTTGCCGACCACCGGGACCTACACGATTCTCGTCGACCCAGGCAGCAGCTACACCGGGAAAATGACCTTGACTCTCTCGACAGAGGTTTCTGATTCGCTCAAGGTTAACGCAGCTCCGAGGGCCATCATGATCAGCAGAGCCGGACAGAATGGGCGGTATACCTTTATGGGTACGGCCAATCAACAGGTGACCATCAAGATGACTCAAAATAAGATTGGCAATGTGAACGTGAGTCTGTATTCTCCCAACGGTATTTTGCAGACCGGGGTGACGAGCTCAGCGTCGAGCTTTACATTGAAGCCCGTGACGCTGGCTACCTCGGAAACGTACACCATTACAATCAATCCGCCGATGCCCGACACCGGCAGCATTCACATGCAGGTGACCAGCCCATAGGGGTAGTGCTTCAGCAGAGGTGAATTATTGCTTCTGCATAAATCGCTACAGGCCTAAAGAGGGTGGGGAGGTAACTTCCCACCCTCTTTCATTTTGACACGAAGCGATGGTGGGGCATTCCGTCTTCCTAAACTAGTCAGATGGTCTTCAGTGAGTCGTTGCAGAACACCCCGACTGGGATTGCACAGCCTTAGGGTGTTTCCGTTGCGGCGAGGGAGGGTAGGGTGGTAAGGACGACATCGGCGGTTTTGTCGTCCGGTTTGAGCATCGGGATGATCTGGGGGCGCTGCATGGAGCCAAACTTTGCTTTTGACGACCAGACCACCTTCTGACGCACGAATCTGGCGATTTCACCGAGCGTGACCTTCCCATCATGGTTCGTATCCGCTTCTCCTCGAAGACCTTGCAGTAAGTAGTACGTGAAGAGTCCGTGCTGATGCGTATCGTCGTCGATGCCCTTGCCGAGCCCCTCCACGGCGATCAAGCGCATTGCCTTATCACCATGCAATTCCCATTGAGGGATGACGGTTGTCTTGGGGTTATCTTGAATCGGGGAGATTTTTCCCTCGAAGACAAGGATGGCCAGTTGCGGGTTGAGTTTTGCAAGGACTGCTTCGAGCGACCTTAGCCGGTAGAGGGTTGTCGCGGCTTTCGCTCCATCGTAAGGGACGAACAAGATCTCTCCAGCCTGGGAAACCAGGGCTTGGCCGGAGAAATAGACGATGACGATCCCATCCTTCATGGGACGAGTTGGGAGCCATTCTCGGAGCGCTTTCTCGATCTGCGAATGGGTCGCCTTACGGTCGGTCAGGACCTGGATATTGGACGAAGGCACGCCTCCGAGCGTCTCAAAATACTTGGCGACCATCTCTGCATCTCGTGACGCATACTTGCGACCTGGTATGCGGTGGTCGAGATAGGAACTGAGGCCGATGGCAAGGACCGACGTCTCTGGGTGCCGAGCGCCCGATGCTCGTGCCGGGGCCCGATCGATGCTCTGACCGCCGGATCCGGTCGGGCGTATCGTGAAGGAAAGAGTTTGCGAAGGAGCTGCCGACCCGGATTGTTCGGTTACGGCGACTTGGATCGTGGATCGTAGGGCCTGCATGACCAGCGGTAGCGTCGCGACAAACTCAAGAGACTTTGTTTGGCCGGGCTCCAAAGGAGGAATTCTCAAGCTGGTCGTAGGGAACTGATCGATGACGGCCGACGCCCCCGCCAGCGACGCCCATGCATTCTCTATAGGCGTCGTTCCCGTATTTACAACGTCCACTCGGATGCGAATATGCTCGCCGCTTTCGAATATCAAATCACCGCTCTCATCAAGCAACATGCTCTTGAATCGAAGCGCCGAGGAAGGCGAGGTCGGAGAAGATGGGGTGTTCGTGGTCGCGGACACCGAAAGCGCGGACGGACCGTCGGGAGGCGGAGAAGTTGGTTCGGATGAATGGAGCCGTGCCTCACCCTCTGCCGTACCTCGCGCAATCAAGGCAACACGCGTTGCAAAATCGACGGCGATGTCTTGAATGAACGGATCGATGTGGTAGTTGCAATTCTTTCCGAGTTGCTCAAGCCGTAGGCGTTCCCGCCGAGCGACCTTGATGTCCGTTTGTCGGAGTAACGTTCCATTTCGATCGTAGACACGAGCGACTGTCGTGAATTGTAAGCTTGCAGGCGGCCGGTCGTACAACGCCTCCTTGTTGAGATCAAATACCGAATCGATGGTGTCGACTTGAATGATATGATCCGGGGTGAGAGCGGGATCGCCTTCAGATACCACGGTTGTGAATGTTTGCCGAATGCCTTCCTGCAACGCCTCATGGAGTCGATGTCCCAGCGGGATTGCCTGAATTTGTCCACAGGAGTCGCTGTAACGAATCGTGACGTCTTTGAATGACGGAGGCACATCCAGCCTGGCACTGGAAGCAAGCGGCTCTCCCAGATGAGGAAACTCCAGGTGTTTGGCGCATGAGGAAAGGAGTAATACGCCTCCTAATCCGGCGCATGCGACGAAGGTGGTGCAAAGGAATGGGTTTCTTGAAATCACCGGCTTGCCTATGTCTCGCGCCCGCAACGGTACTGCAAAAGGCATCTGAAAGCAACACGATCGCCGGCGGGGCTGAGCAGGCACACGGTGTGGTCGGGAGGTGGTTCGACAGGCCTTTCACATGACGTGCCGCCGTTATGGGTATGAAGTTTTCCTCTTTGAAGCCTGTTGAACGAGTGGTGTAATATATACCGTTCGAGGCGGTGTAGAGCCTCAGTTCCAATTAAGGACTCTCTTGAAGAGAGCCATACCCTGAAGGAGTGCAGATATGCTCAATTGGAGTCAGCAGGCGGCTAGCGTGCTCATCGGTTGTGGATTAGTCGGATGTGCTCTTATTGGAAGTGGGTGCGCGTCATCCGTATCGGCGGCAGGTGTTCCTCCTGCCTGGGCGCAGGGCTTTTCAGAAATCGTGAAAAAGACGACGCCGGCCGTGGTGAATATCGCCGTAACTGGTGGAAAAGAAGGGAGCCGACGCCGTGGCGGCATGCCTCCGGTTCCTCCATTCGGGATGCCTCCCGGCGAGGAGCCGGGAGGGGAATCTCCGACACCGCCGACTCCTCACGGTCCACCGGTCCCACATGGTCGTCCTGACCAGAGTGCGGGCTCCGGGGTCATCTTGGATGCCAACGGCCACATCGTCACCAATAATCACGTGGTCGAGGGAGCGACTCAGATTACCGTGACGCTGAGCGATCGGCGTGAGTTTTCCGCAAAAGTTGTCGGTGCCGATCCAAAAACCGATTTGGCAGTCATCAAGATTGAGGCCAAAGATTTGCCGTCCCTCAAGTGGGCTGAGTACGAACGACTGCAAGTCGGCGATCTTGTGTTGGCCGTGGGAAGTCCTTTTGGCCTGAGTTCGACTGTCACGCTCGGGATCATCAGCGCCTTAGGGCGAGGCAATGTGGGAATCGCCGACTATGAGGATTTCATCCAGACCGACGCGGCGATCAACCCGGGAAATTCAGGCGGAGCGCTCGTCAATATGAACGGTGAGCTGATCGGGATTAATACGGCGATTTTTTCCAGGACCGGCGGCTCGGAAGGAATCGGGTTTGCGATTCCGAGCAGCATCGCGCTCGATATCGTGGACAGCCTACAGAAAACAGGGAAGGTTGTTCGCGGATGGATGGGAGTCGCGATTCAAGAGATTACGCCGGCGTTGGCGAAGTCATTCAAACTCCCGGAGGAACGGAAGGGCGTCCTCATCAGCGATGTCAATGAAAATGGTCCGTCTCACGCGGCAGGGATTCAACGGGGCGATGTGGTGGTCGCGTTCAACGGCAAAGAGGTGCAGAGCGTCAGTCAGTTGCGGAATTTGGTTGCGAGAACCATGGTGGGTAAGGATGCGCAAGTCAAGGTGGTGAGAGAAGGGAAGGAACAGCTGATCGCGGTGAAGGTTGCGGAACGTCCGTCGGACGACATGCTGGCGAGAAAAGAGCCCGCTCCTCCCAAGGAATCCGGAGAAATGGTCAAGCCGCCGGACAATGTGTTGGCGTCGCTGCGGGTCCAAGCATTGGATAATGCGCTGATGAGCCAACTCAACATTTCTGCGAAGACCGCCGGGGTCGTTATTATGTCGGTGGAACCCGGTGGAGAGGCGGAGGCGGCTGGACTTCAGCGCGGTGATGTCATTCAGGAAGTTAATCGTGAGACCGTCAAGTCGCTCGCCGATTATCAAAAGGCGTCGGAAAAGATCAAAAAGGATGAACTCGCGGTCTTGCTGGTCAATCGGCAAGGGAATAGTCTGTTTGTAGCCGTCAATCCGAAGTAAGAAGGGCAGAAGAATCTGTTGATCTGTGGATCTGCTGATTGTCGGAAGCGCAATCTTCAGATCGTCGGGTCGACAGATTCCGAAACTTGCGAGGGCCTGTGCTGAACAAATTCAATCGGTGGCTGCAGGATTCGATCTTCAAGCCGCTGGAAGACAAGAAAATGCCTGTCATGGAGCACCTAGTGGAGTTCCAGGTGCGGCTGACCCGTGCGGTGATTGTCGTGATGGTCATTTTCATGGGAACGTTTTTTTATGCCGACGCCTTGGTGAAATGGCTCCGTGTTCCGCTTCAGAATATGTTTGTTCCCAGCCGACTCACGTGGGAACCGACCGATTTGCCGACTGTGCCGTTTGTCTTTCTCGCCCCGGCGGAGGCGCTTTGGCAGAACATCAAGGTAGCGGGTCTGTTTGCGATCGTCGTGGCCATGCCGTATCTGCTGTATGAAATATGGAAATTTGTGGTGCCGGGGCTCCATGTCCAAGAGCGACGCTTTGTCGGGCCTTTCGTATGCGTCAGCGCGGGGGCCTTCTATGCCGGCGCGGCGTTTTCATTTTTCTTTGTCCTGCCGTTTGCGTTGAATTTTTTGATTGCGTATGGCGTGAACGCGGGATTTGTCCCTCAGATTTCCATCGCGCAGTACGTCGGATTCGCGCTCTGGTTCCTGATGGTCTTCGGGTTGACCTTTGAGGTGCCGTTGGCGCTGACCCTCATGGCCAAGCTCGGATGGGTCGATGCGCCGTTCTTGATTCAGTACTGGAAGTGGGCGCTCTTGGGATCATTTGTGATCGCGGCAATCCTGACACCGACCCCCGACCCATTCAACCAAACACTCATGGCCGGTCCCATGTTTCTGTTGTATTGGGTCGGTATCTTCGGCGCGAAACTGTTCGGCAAGAAGACTGCCTCGGACGGGGGTGAATCAGGCATTTCGGCTGTGGCGATGGTTGGAGCGGGGGCAGGAGGAAATGCATCGAGGATGTCGATGGGGAAATCATCGGATGATGAGTACGTGGGGGTACCAGGGGGACGACGGCGCTAACGAGGAGTGCGGGACCGTCCGTTCGACAGAATGATACAACATGGGACGTGAACTGAACATCATCAACACGAACACTGGAAGCGGAGACGCCTGCACCTATATGTGGGCTTGTGCCATCTGCGATGAAAATGAGACCTGCCAAAAGGACAAGGAAGGCCACAGTCGCTGGTTGGTCGCGAAGCGGATGGAACGGATCGAATACAAAGTGCTCGTCATGAGCAATAAGGGTGGGGTTGGCAAAAGTACCTGTACGACGAACATCGCTGTCAGCCTTGCGCTCAAAGGGTGGCATGTCGGAATCTGCGATATGGACATTCATGGCCCCAACATTCCCAAAATGGTCGGCGCCGAAGGACAGAAGCTCAAGGTCAGCACGTCCGGCGGGATCATTCCGTTCCAGGCCTACAATTTAAAGATCGCCTCGATGTCGTTTTTGCTGCAGAACTCGGACGATCCCATCATCTGGCGCGATGCCTATAAATATGAATTCATCAACCAATTGCTTGGGGGGGTCGATTGGCAGGATCTGAATTTTCTCCTCATCGACCTTCCGCCTGGGACCGGCAACGAATCGGTCACCACCATCGACTTGCTCGGCAAGGTGAGCGGAGCCGTCATCGTGACCACGCCACAAGAAGTGGCCCTCCTTGATTCGCGGAAGTCCGTCACCTTTTGTAAAGACAGCGACGTGCCGATCGTCGGCATTGTCGAGAACATGAGCGGATTGGACTGTCCGCACTGTCATCGCGAGATCGAGGTGTTCCGGAAGGGTGGAGGAGAGGCGTCGGCCCTCGATATGGGAGTCCCGTTCTTAGGACGAATCCCTCTCGATCCCGATGTCGTCATGCAATCAGATGCCGGTGAGCCGTTTGCCCTGTTCAATTCGGACACACCGACGGCAGACGCGTACCACCGTATCGCGAATCACATTGAATCATTCTGCAAGAAAAGCGGGTCATTGCTGAAAGTCGGACGACCCACAGCCGACCCGCTCAAGGGACTAAGTCTGTGAAAGCCGCCAATGCCTTGACCGGTTTGACTCACCTGCATGATGCGCAAAAGATAGTGCTTGACGCGGCGCCGGCGTTGGGTCTTGAAAAGGTTTCGATTCTGGATGTCTTAGGTCGTGTCTTGGGCGAGGACATCGTCGCTGAACGCGATAATCCTCCATGGGATAACTCGGCGATGGATGGGTTTGCCGTCAGATGGGAAGATATCAAGCAAGAGCACACGGTACGGAAGCCTGTCACCCTTTCGATCATTGAAGATGTTCCAGCCGGGGCGATGCCCACAAAACCAGTCGGTGCTGGCCAAGCCATCCGGATCATGACCGGTGCTCCAATGCCTGAAGGAGCGGATACCGTCCTGAAGGTTGAAGATACAGAGCCCACATCCGATTCCGTTCGGGTTTTCAAAGTGGAACCCAAGGGAGCTAACATCAGACCTCAGGGTGAGGACGTCAAGAAAGGCGATCGTATCATCGCAAAAGGGGTGAGAATTCGCCCAAGCGAGGCGGGGATGTTGGCCATCCTAGCTAAGTCGTTCGTCTTCGTCTATCAGCGTCCTCGCGTCGCGATTCTGTCGACCGGTGATGAGCTGGCGGATTTGGACGAGCGATTCAGTGAGGAGAAAATCATCAATTCGAACAGCTATGGGATCGCCGCAGCGGTGCAAGAAGCCGGCGGGGTTCCATTGTTGCTGGGGATCGCTCGCGATACGCCGGCGGCTCTCAAAGAAAAAATCCTGCAGGGGCTGAATGCCGATCTTCTGGTCCTATCCGGCGGGGTGTCGATGGGGGATTACGATTTCACGAAGGCAGTATTTCGTGAGCTCGGGGCGGAGATGAACTTTTGGAAATTGGCCATTCGGCCGGGGCAACCGCTAGCCTTCGGCAAGATTCAGGGCAAACTGGCTTTCGGGCTTCCTGGGAATCCGGTTTCATCGATGGTGACCTTCGAACAGTTGGTGCGGCCGGCCCTGTTGAAAATGAGCGGCTGTCGCAGCTATGGGCGACCGGTGGTGCAGGCGGTTTTCCAGGAAACCTTTTCCAAACGCGGCGATCGGCGGCATTTTTTACGAGGTCTCCTGACTCGAGAAGACGGCGTCTTCAAGGTCCGCACGACCGGGAACCAAGGATCCGGTATTCTCACGTCGATGGTAAAAGCCAACTGTCTCATCGATGTGCCTGTCACGGTCGAGAGTTTGAAACCCGGTGATGAAGTGACGGTTCAGTTGTTGTCCGGCGAAGCCTGGCCTGTCGAGACGGAGCATCATCACTCAAGCGCACAGAGTTCCTCTTGTTGCTAGAATACAAGGAATCAATGGTCATTAGTCTCAATGTATCGTGACCGTTGATCACCGACCACTGACTTCTATGCCGGTTCCAATCGTTTCCTTTATCGGTCGTTCGAACAGCGGTAAGACGACCTTGATCGAACGTGTGATTCCCGAGTTGGTCAAGGCCGGATACCGTGTTGCGACTGTCAAGCATGCAGGTCATGGGTTCGACCTTGACACGGAAGGGAAGGACAGTTGGCGGCACAAACGAGCCGGCGCCAGCAGCGTCGTGGTCGTTTCAAAGGGAGGTCTTGCCATGTTTGCCGACGTCTCGGATCAGCTCAAGGTGGAGGAGGTCCGAGACCGCTTTTTGGACAACTCCTACGATCTCATCATTGCGGAGGGATGGAAGAGCGAGGGGTATCCGAAAATCATCATTGTCCGGGATCAGCTGGGCGAAATCTCCTATTCTTCAGACGGCCTTTTGGCGGTCGTCTCCGACAAGGGCGTCGATCTTCCGGTGCCGGTGCTCCATGTGGATGATGTGGGCGGTGTCGTTGCTCTCTTGATTCAGCAGTTCCCTCTCAGACGTCGAGAGCATGAGCCGGACATTTAAGGCCACTGTTGCGTCGGCCGTCGCTGTGGGAGGGTTGGCCCTCGTGGGGATCGCAACCCCCCTCACGGATCAGCCAAAGTTCTGCGCCGGATGTCACACGATCGCGCCTGCGTACGAAAGCTGGGCCAAATCCACCCATAACGAGGTGGCCTGC
Source organism: uncultured Nitrospira sp. (assembly GCA_964435885.1). Lineage (GTDB taxonomy): Bacteria > Nitrospirota > Nitrospiria > Nitrospirales > Nitrospiraceae > Nitrospira_D. The sequence goes on from CAYTAS010000087.1 coordinate 11,639, forward strand.
GTCGCCTGTCATGTAAGGCCTGGGCTTGAAGGATGGTTGCACGATAAGGTTTGGGCGGGAATCAAAGACACGACCATCTATGTATTTGGAACGCCGATGGCTTCGCACAATCTCAAGGCACATGTGGATTCAGACATCTGTCTCAGTTGCCATCGTCACATCCTGCGTGTGTCGGAAATCGCGTCACGCGACCTTCCAGCGCCGGTCAAAGAAGTGGGGCTGATCATGAATCATCGCCAGCACATGCAGGCATTCAAGACTCGCGAACAAGGTGAAGGGTGCACAACTTGCCATTCGGGCGTGGTGCACGACGAACCTATCAAGGACTATCCCATCGTCATTCCGCGCGGGCATGTGTCCGCCGACAGCCAGCCGTGGTATCCGATCCATCCTGAGGGATCGTACCTTCGTGAGCGGGCCCTTCGGGACTGTTTTGGCTGTCACGATGGGAACGGGCGGTATGGCGGCAAGGTGCTGGATCGCAGATGCGAGACCTGCCACATCCCTGAGCAGATCAGCGGCGCTCTCTTGTTCAATTAGTCGATCGGGTGATAGGACGAATGACGGGTCCCGTTCTGAAAGTCTCGCGGTTGACGAAGTGTTTTGGAAATTTCACCGCAGTGAATGATGTCTCGTTCGAAATTCGACCGGGTGAAATCCTGGGGCTTTTGGGGCCCAATGGCGCTGGAAAGACCACGACGATCCAGATGTTACTCGGGGTGGTCACCCCCACTTCGGGCTCGATCGAAGCATTTGGTCTGGACCTGTCCGCACACCGTGAAGCGGTGCTGCAACAGATCAACTTTTCGTCGACCTATATCGCTATGCCGCAAGCGCTCACCGTCGAGGAGAATCTGTGGGTTGTGGCCAGGCTGTACGGCTTGACCGATATCGCCGGTCGAGTGGACCATGTTGTCAAGAAGCTCGAGATGGACGAATTCCGGCGGAAGATCACTCGGAAATTATCATCAGGGCAGATGACGAGATTGACATTGGCCAAGGCGTTTCTCACAGAGCCTCGGCTTCTCTTTCTTGATGAACCGACGGCGAGTTTGGATCCTGACATTGCCTGTAAGATACGATCACTCCTGAAGGAGGAGCGGCGGTCATCGGGATTGAGCATCTTGTACACTTCGCACAACATGCGGGAGATGGAAGAAATGTCAGATCGTATTATTTTTCTTCAACGCGGACGCCTCGTCGCAGAAGGAACGGCGCAGGCAATCGTGGATCGATTCGGGAAAGCGGACTTGGAGGAAGTGTTCCTGAAACTCGCTCGGGAGTCGGACGCCCCGTGGCCATCATGATGGACGCTCTCATGGCTTTCGGCACAGGATTTCTTGCCGGGGGGCTTGCTGTCAGTATGGTCTGGGGACTCTTTTGGTTTGTGATCGGCCTAGTCGGCCGGAGTCGTCGTACCTGCGGGTGGAGCATCATGTGCAAAGGACTTGCCGGAGGTCTTGCGTCATGTTCACTTTTGATAGGCCTATTATGGTGGCGCGGAGAGAGCGGGTATGACGGAGTATGGTTTGCGAGTGGGTTACTCGGAATGCCGAGTTTTCTGGTGATACTTTCACTGCGACCAACGCCTGATGGAAAGACAGCGGGGTTTCACTTATGTGAAGGAGTCAGATCCCTTGTGCAAGATCTCCTGGGAGGACACCAACGGTGCGTGGGATGCCATACTCGGGGCGATCATGGGATCTGTCGATGAAACTGCATCGAGTTGCAGCGCTGATTCTCCGACACCTCTATCTGTATCGGCGGAGCTTGCCGCGAATTATGGAAATTTTTTACTGGCCCTTCTTGGACCTCGTAATTTGGGGATTTATCACGCTCTATCTGGCCCGGTACCAGAGCCAGGTTCCCGGATTCGTCACATTTTTTCTCGGAGCCTTGATTCTCTGGGATGTATTATTTCGCGCTCAGCAAGGCATCACCATCACCTTTCTCGAGGAGCTCTGGGCGCGTAACCTGATGAACCTCTTCGCCAGTCCGTTAAAGCCCAGTGAGTTTCTAGCCGCCACGATGGCGATGAGTGTGATGAAAGTGACCGTCGTCTCGATCGTACTGGCCGGTTGTGCGCTGGTCTTCTATTCCTATAATGTCCTGCTCATCGGATTGTGGCTGATTCCATTCGTGCTCAACCTGGTCGTCACCGGCTGGATCATCGGGGTGCTGACGACCTCACTGATCATGCGGTTCGGACAGGAAGCCGAAGTCCTGGCCTGGAGCATGGTGTTCTTATTCCAGCCCATCTCCTGTGTGTTTTATCCACTGGATGTGCTGCCTGATTGGCTCAAGGCGATCGCGTGGATGAACCCGGCTGCGCACATCTTTGAGGGAATGCGGGCGGTCCTGATATCCGGGCAGGCCCCGGTATCGAGTCTTGTTTGGGCCGTCGGCCTCAATGGTGTGTTGGTGGTCGGCGTCGTCGTATGGTTCTATCGGACGATGGCCTACTGTAAGGACCAAGGATTGCTCGTGCGCGTAGGGGAGTAAGGTTGTAATCTAGAAACTCCTATGCTAGTCTAGCTTTGACTCGTATCGCCGGGGGCCTCTGCGGTGTCGAGTGTCTATCAGAGGAGGCCCGCAATGTCGATGTTGCCTTGTCCGGGAATTTCGTCGGAAGTCAGACCCAAGTCGCTGCAGCGATCGCGTCTTCGGCCCGCTCCTTCCCCGTTCCTCGTGCTCA